>CAXTBP010000292.1:0-5421 GCA_964241985.1 uncultured Armatimonadaceae bacterium
CCCATGAAAACCGACAGCAAAAACGAGGCGAGGCGGTCGCGGGTCATGCCCGCGCCTGCGGATTGCCGCTTGCCGAAAACCATGCTTAAAACTCCTCCAAACGCGCGCCCCAAAATTTGGGTACGCGCGAACAAAACCGTTGAATGATTGAAGTGCGTGTGGATACGGTGTGTTGGACTGACCGCACCCCTTGCAGTTTCACCGCAGGGCGCAAAAACTCCTTCTTAATTCCTGTGTGTTACGTTTTCCACACCAAGCGAAAAGCAACCGAAACCGAAACCGGGCGCGCCGGGCGCGGGCGGGCTACAATGGAAGCGGAAAAATGATGTCAACCGCACGATTTTTGTCCGTTTCGCTGTGCACCGCCACTTGCGCCGCTTCGCTTCTCGCTCCCGTCGCGTGGGCGCAACCGCCCGCCGCACCACCCGGCGGCACGACACCTGCCGCGCCTCCGGTTCCCGCCGATGTGCAAAAAGCGTATCTGGACATCGCCGATTTGAGTTTGCTCCGCGCCCTCGTCCCGGTCAAACTCAAAACCGACCAGATCGACAAAATACTCGCCCCTCTACAAACCATTCGGGCCGAAGGCGCGACCCGCCGCAAGGCCGACGAAACCGCGCTTCGTGCGGTTGCCGCCGAAGTCGCTAAAGCCCGCGACGCCGCCCTAATGCAGACGCCCGTTCCGCCGGAAACCGAAGCCAAAATCGTCAAATTATTCGACGATGCCGACAAACGGTTTGCGTCGGCAAAAAAAGCCGCGATTGATCGCGTATTGCCGGTTTTGCAGGCGAATTTGACGAGCGAGCAGCGCGGAGTTATCAAAACCTATGTGGAAGACAAAATGCTGGACGGCAAAAAGTTTTCCACCAAAGCCAAGCCCGATGCCGTGGAAAACGCCGCGCTGGAACTGTACATCGAGCGCGTTTTATTGGACGAACGCTCCATCGAGGTTTTGACTCGTTTGCGCGCTGCCGCCGTCGGTGCAAGCACCGCGCGGGGTTCGGCTTCGACAACGCCGCCCCCCGCTTCAACGCCCCCCGCGCCCCCTGCCGCTACGCCGCCCGCTCCGTGACGATTCTCTCAAAGGCAGCAGAAAAAAACGAGCGGTTTAATTTCGGCGCGCTGGTCGGCGATGTTACTTGCTTTTTCATCGGTATGGCGTTTTTGGACAGCGCGACCGCGCTTCCGGCCCTTGTTGAAAAACTGGGCGGCGGCGCAACGGTGGTCGGTGTTCTGCTTGCCGTGCGGCAGGGCGCGTATTTTTTGCCCCAACTTTTTGTCGCGCACAAACTGCACAATCGCACCGTTTACAAGCCGTTTTTGGTGAAAGTCGCATTTTGGGGGCGCTTGGGGTATTGGATCGCCGCGCTGGTTATTTGGCGGTTTGGCGCGTCGCATCCCGGCCTTGCGCTCGGCGTGTTCGCGCTCGCCTACGCGATTGCGTGGACGGGCGACGGGGCCGGGGGCGTGCCGTGGACGACGCTCGTGGGCCGCATGATTGCCAAAAAGCGGCGTGGTCGCTTGTTCGCAACGACGCAAATTCTGACCGGAGTGGCACGCCTTGCCGTCGGTGTCGCGGTCGTCACACTGCTTGGCGGAAAAGTCGCGCCGTTTCCTTCGTCGCTTGCCCTGCTTGTCGGCGGGTGCGCGTTTTTCCTGTTCGTGTCGTGGGTGTTTTTGGCCCTTTTGCGCGAACCGGAACAAGTTGTCGCCACCGACGAACCCGCCGTAGACGCCGTGCCGTTCACTGTCTATCTGAAACAGCTTCCGCAAAAATTCAAAACACGGCCCGATATTGGGCGATTGGCCGTTGTGCAGATTTTGGGCGGGGCATCGAGCGCCGCCGCGCCGTTCTTGACGCTTGCCGCCGGCGAAAAATCGCTGCCTTTGCCCACGGATTTGCCGCTTGGCTTGTCCCATTTGCTCGCGCTTTTGCCCGCAGGCGGCTTGCCCGGCTTATTCCTCATCGCGCAAACCGTCGGCCTACTTGTTACCGCGCCGCTGTGGGGACTGCTCACCGATAAGCGCGGCCCGCGTGCCTCATTGCTTTTTCTCATCGGGCTGGCGTTCTGCGCCCCGCTGCTTTCGCTTTGGGCGATTTACGGGAGCGGCAACCTTGCTGTTTTCTTAATCGCATTCGCCGTGTTCGGAGCCGTGATGGACGGATGGGTGACAATCACCAACTACTTGCTGGAAGGCGTCGGCGAATCCGAGCAGGCGGGCTTTGTCGGGTTGTTGAACGCGGCAAGCGCGCCGATTTTGCTCATTCCACTTTTGTGCGGCTTGGCGTATCATCGGAGCGGGCCGGTCGCGGCCTTCGGATTTGCCGCCGGTTTGCTCGCGGTCGGGTGGGCGTTCGCGCTCAGTTTGCCCAACACGCGCAAGGTCACCCCGCGCAAATCCGAGGCGCAAACGGTATCATAAACCCATAAACAACCCCGCGCGCTGTTTTTGCGCCCTTTAGCAAGGATCTCTTAACTTCTTATGGTTTCCGACGCCTCCCTCGCCTTTTTGCAGACTTTGGTAGAAACGCCGTCCCCGTCCGGTTTTGAAGGCGAAAACGCCGCCCATTTCCGCGACTATGTCGCCCCGTTCGCCGATACGATTCGCACCGATCCGCTGGGCAGCGTCATCGCCGAAGTCAAAGGCAGCGCCCTCAACGGCCCGCGCATCATGCTCGCCGGACACATCGACGAAATCGGCTTCTTGGTTCACTACGTCAGCGACGAAGGGATGCTGTATTTCAAACCGATTGGCGGACACGATACCGCCGTGATTGTCGGGCAGCGCGTGACCATTCAAACGCAAACCGGCCCGGTTCCGGGCGTCATTGGTAAAAAGCCCATCCACTTGCTTTTGCCCGACGAGCGCAACAAAGCAACCGAACTCTTCGATATGTGGATTGATGTCGGCGCAATCAACGGGCGCGACGAAGTCAAGGAAATGGGCGTTCAGGTCGGCGACTGCGTGACCTATGCGGTCGGTTTGACCCGGCTGGCCGGAAACGGCGACCGAATCACGGCCCGCGCCCTCGATAATCGCATCGGCGCGTGGGTCGTCGCCGAAGCATTGCGCCGCGTCAAAGACCTGAATCCGCAGGCCAGCGTTTTTGCCGTCGCCACAGTTCAAGAGGAAATAGGACTGCGCGGCGCGCACGCTTCCGCATTTGGCGTCGAGGCGGATTTGGGCATTGCCGTGGATGTGACGTTTGCCACCGATTACCCGTCGATGGACAAACGGCGGTTTTCGGAACTGAAAATCGGCAGCGGCCCCACGGTTCTGCGCGGCGCAAACGCCAACCGAAAACTTGCCGCCCGAATCGCCCAAATCGCGCAGGAAAAGAACCTGCCACTCCAGCCGGAAGCGACCGGCGGCGGCACGGGAACCGACGCCAACGCCATGCAGATCAGCCGGGGCGGCATGGTGACCGGCATTATTGGCGTCCCGCTCCGCTATATGCACACGCCCTGCGAAATCATTTCCCTGTCCGACGCCGACAACGCAGCCCAACTCCTCGCCGAAGTCTGCGCGAGTGTCACGACCGAAGACGTATGGACGCCGTAGAGACTGCGTCCTCGCCGACCGCGCCGAAGCGGCCCAACGTTGCCGTGCGGTTCGTGCGCCATCCCGCGTTTTGGGCCGCCGTCAGCGGAGCCTTGCTGTCGCTCGGATTCGCGCCGCTCGGTTGGTGGTGGGTCGCATGGATCGCGCTCGTGCCGCTGTATGTTGGGCTGGTAAAAATTGGACAATCGGGAACCAAGCGGTTTCCGATTCGGGCGTTCGGCGCGGGCTGGGCGTTCGGCATGGCGATTTTTCTGATCGGCATGGCGTGGATGCTGGAAATAGGAAGCGTCCCGTGGTTCGTGTTGTCGGCGATTGAAACCGCCCCGATTGCGATTCAAATCGCGCTGTTCGCCGCGTTTGTGCCGCTTTTGCCCGCCAAACTGCGCCCAGTCGCCTTTGCCGCCTTGTGGTGCGTGTTCGAGTGGATCCGTTCGCAAACCGTGTACGCCTTTCCGTGGTTTTTGCTGTCGTCCACGCAAGTTCACGCTTTGCCCTTGCTGCAAATCGTGTCCTTCACCGGACAGTGGGGCCTGACGTTTTTCATCGCGCTTGTCAACGGCTTATTGGGCGAAGTCCTGCTGATTCGCTTAACCGAAACCGCGCCCTACAATCCCACGGCGGAAACACCACGTCCCTACGCAAAATACGGATGGAGCGCTATCGCTATCTTCGCCGCCCTCTGGTGCGGTGGACAAATTGCCCTGAGCCGTGAAGACACACGCGACGCGCCCGACGCGCAAAACGGTTTGCCGGTTTCCATTATTCAAGGCAACATCACCAAAGAGGGCCAATACTCCGACTCGGCACAGCAGGAAATCGTGCGTATCTATTCGGACATGAGTACGGAGGCCGTGCGGAACGATGCACCCGCACTGCTTCTGTGGCCGGAAACCGTTACGCCAACACCCCTTCTGCGCGATCCGTTCCTGTTCCGCGATGTGTCCAACTTAGCGCGCGGTTTGCAAACACCGTCTATCATCGGTACGGTCGATATTGAATCGCGCAGTTTATACTGGAATACCGCTGTGCTAATGACGCGCGAAGGCGCGGTAGGAGGACGCTATAACAAGCAGCAGCTCGTCCCGATGGGGGAATACTTTTTGTTCCGCGAAACCCTCGGCGGTATCTATGAGCAGTACGGTGTACGATCCTACGACTTTGGGTTCGGAACTCTGCCCGGAACGCTATCGGTGCAAATGGCTGATGTGCCCGGCGCGGGCGGGCAAACCATTCCGGTCGGTACGATGATTTGCTACGACGACGTGTTTTCCAAACGGGCGCGCAACCGCGTGTTGACCGGTGCGCAGTTTTTGGCGGTTTTGACCAGCGACCAAACGTTCGGCACGTCCGCAGGCCCGGCCCAGCATATCGAGCAGGCCGCCGTTCGGGCGGTCGAAACGCGCCGCTACTTGGTGCGGGCAGCAGCAAACGGCAAGTCCCAGTTCATCACGCCCGCCGGTCGCGTTCGACAGGAACTGCCGCTTTTCCAGCGCGGCATTTTATCCGGTAAAGTCGGTTTGCGAACCGATCAAACCCTGTTTGTCCAGTGGGGCGACTGGTGGGTCGGCGTGTGCGCCGCGCTTATTGGGCTGTGCGCTGCGTGGCCTTTGTGGATGAAGCGCACAGCGAAATAGGGCAGTTGGGTCAGATAGGGTCAGGGACATGAACGTCTCTGTCTAAGCCCTTCGGGCACAATGTCCCTACCGGGCCGTAAGAGCCAATACCAAATTGCAAAGCCCGTACTACAAACGGCGCATTCTAAAAGATTTCTTATGCGGCAGAACCAAATACTATCGCAACACCCACGTCCCGGCAGGGACATCGTGCCCGAAGGGCTTAGGCAGGGACGTTCATGTC
>CAXTBP010000293.1:0-5415 GCA_964241985.1 uncultured Armatimonadaceae bacterium
ACGAGGGACCGAACGGCCCGCTCTGCAGACGCAGGGCGGGTTCTTCTTTTTCCGGTTTGGTGGGATGGGATTGAATCCATTACCGTGAGACGGGTAAGAGCAAAGCGCCCGCGTTCGATTTGGACGCGGGCGCTTTTATTTGTTTACGAAGTGGCTTCGGGGTTCTTGCGAGGGCGGCCTCGCTTACGGGGGGGCTGCGGTTCGACTTGGGGGAGTTTGGCACGGGCTTCGGCGGCGCGGACGCCGCGCATTTCGCCTCCCTTACGACCTATCTCCGCGTAGAAGTTCGCGCCGCGCGATTGCTTGACGGTTTCTCCGCCTTTGCGGCCAATCTTTTGATAGAACTCCGGGCCATATCGCTGTTTGACTATCTCGCCGCCTTTACGCCCCGCTTCACGGGCGAGCATTGGGTTTGCGGCAAAGCCACCTTCTTTGTCGTGGTCGTGTGAACCACGATGGGCTTCCGCAATCCGCCGCGCCCCTTCGGAGCCGGGCTGCGGGCCGGGTTTGTCTTCTGCCATTTTATTTATCTAACCTTTCAAATTCTGTTTGGTGTGTGCTCGTATCTATTTAGAATCATTCCGCGCTGAATTATCGGTATCAACGCTTAACTGGTGGATGAATGGGTGTCGTCCATTATTTTGTAAGCGGTTTCTCTTGCCTGCGCGGCAAGCGTGGCGGTTTGCGCCTTGACCGTTTCAACCACGGATTGCGCCTCGTCCTGTAAGTCCTCGGCTTTGCGCTTTATCAGGTCACGCGCTTTGTCGCCGGTTTGTGGCGCGTACAATAGGGCAAGCGTCGCACCAATCGCGCTACCTACTAAAAGCCCGACGATAAAATCACCTTTATTTGTGTTTGCTGCCATCTTAATGTACCGCTTCCTATTTACGTGCGCGTTTTTGCAAATGGGTAAAAGTCAAAAATCCCTGCGTCACTCCGGCGAGCAACGAGTTTGCCTTTATTATCGGTGTATTGACTGCCGTCTGTACGGTGTGTGCCGTTTGCTCTATTTTCTCTTGGATCGTTTCCACGGTTTCTTCGCCGTACGATAATACAGCTTCCGTGCGCCCGCCGACGGCTTCAATCGCTTGCGCTGCCTGCGTCAATACATCGTCCGCCTTATTCAGAAGGGGATCCAAGCGGCCTGAAATCTGACTTAGCTGCGCGTTCAGTTTGAAAAGCGCGTAACAAAGCGCGCCTAAAAGGCCACACAAAATCACGCCAAAGAGTATGTAGGACGCCACCAGAACGGTGCTCGCCACAGGGTTTAGCATAACGCGAATCAGTCCTCGCAAACAAAAACCGCTCGTGTATCAGGCGGCCTACTTAACCAATACCCGTTAGCGTTTCCGAGCTAAACGCATAAACGCTTGCGCGTGTATTTACAAAAAAGGCGTGTTTTTTTTCACACCGGTAGTTTTTCGGGGTAAAGAAGTGGCTGAATCAACCGATAAATAAAGTATCTCCTTTCTACTTGACGCTCGTGATTAAATCGACGCGACAAAACCCGGCAAGCGTTTCTGTTTGCCGGGTTCTTTTTTTGTTGCTTTCGTAGATCAGGCGTCGCGCTTAATAACAACAATGGACTGGTCGTCGGCAGGGGGAGCGCCATTTGCGCCGTATTGCGCTTGGTGCAGTAAGGCATTGACGATAGCCACGGCGGGCTGGGTGCGAGAACCTGCGACAATTTCTTTGATGCGCGTGTCGCCGTTCGGGGCCATACCCACTGTATCCATGATGCCGTCTGAACAAAAGCATACGATGTCGCCGGACGCAAGGTGTGTTTCCCATTCATCGTAATCAAATTCCATGAGACCGAGGAGCGGGCCGGTTGGGGGAATGTCGTTGATAGTTCCGTCGTTGCGGCAAACAAAAGCGGGGAAATGGCCTGCGTTGACGATACGCGCCCGTCCGGTATCGGGGTAAAGCCAGCCATATACCATTGTTGCCATGGTATCCGGCGCGGTTTCACGAAGTAGGGAATGGTTGGTTCGGGACATGACCTGCGCGGGTGAACCGGAGTAGCGGAACAAAACCCCCGAAACGAACTTGACGGCTGCCGCTAAAATGGCCGCGCCCAGACCGTGGCCGGTGACATCGGCGAGCTTGCACGTGATGATATTTTCCTCGGCGTGAAACTTAACGCTCCAATAATCGCCGCCGACCACGCGCGCGGGAATATACCGGCCCGCGAAATCCCACCCGGGAACGTTGGGAAGCACGGTTGGCAGCAAACGCTGCTGTACCTCGCGGGCGGCTTCGAGTTCGCGGCTCCATTCGGTTTCCGCTGCGGTTTGTGTCAAGGAAGATTCGTCGGGCATAGTTAAACCCATACAAACAAAAGAAAAAGCAGGCTTTTTGTACACCGGAAACCGACGCAAGTTTTGCCTGCGCACGTAACCGGCATGGAAAAGCCTGCCTTTGTTGGATTTTTTATGGGTCGCTATTCAGTTGTCTCTATGCGGTTGTGTTTCTGGTTTCGGATATGAAATTGTGCAACGCTATGAAAATGTCGATATTCAGTTTTCATGGACGATTTACCGCGCCGAACGAGTTTCTAAACATGGTCGGATGCGGGTTTTGAAAAAATCGCTGATGGTACAATATCAGTAATATCCTATGTCGATTGCACCGCCTTTGACCTCCGAAGTTTTCGCGGCGAACGCCCAATCGCCGATACGGCTGTCGGTCGTTATTCCCGCCTACAACGAATCCGCGCGCCTAACGCGAACTCTCGAAGCGACATCTGTCTATCTGGAAGCCCGGCGGCAAAACGACAACTGGGACTGGGAATTGCTTATTGTCGATGACGGCTCCCGCGACGACACCGCGCGCGTCGCGCAGCAATGGGCGAAGGGCCAAACGGATGCCGTAGCGGCCCGTGTGCGCGTTCTGCGCTACGAAATGAACCGGGGCAAGGGCTACGCCGTTCGCACCGGGATTTTGCAGGCTTGCCCGGACAGCACGCACGTTTTGTTTATGGATGCCGACCTTGCAACCCCAATCGCCGAGGTGGAAAAACTGCTTGCCGCTTTATCGCCGTCTACGCCCGTTGCTATCGGGTCGCGTCCACTTGCCGACTCGCAGCTACTCGTTCGACAGCCACGCTGGCGCGAACTTGCGGGGCGGGGCTTCAATGGCCTTGTGCAACTTGCCGCAACACCCGGCATCAAGGATACGCAGTGCGGCTTCAAACTTATGACACGCCCGGTTGCGCAGGCTATCTTTTCGCGGTGTGTTTTGGACGGCTTTTCTTTCGATGTGGAATTGCTGTTCGTCGCGCGTAAACTGGGTCTGAAAATTGCCGAAGTGCCCGTTCAATGGGCGCATCAAGAGGGGGCAGCGGCATTCGCTACCAAAGGCGCGTATCTGCGGCACGGCCTCCGCATGATCGCCGACCTGTTTCGCATCCGCTGGGCGCACCGTGCCGTGTCGCCCGCGCTGCTTCCTTCGCTCTCGGCCCCCACTTTGCCGACGCAATCGGCGGCGTGAGGTCGCCGCGCCGCCCCGAGCGGCTTTCCAAATCGTCCGCGTTGGTAGGAGGCGGCATCATCGCCGCAAGCGCGGGACTTGCCGCGTATTCTTTGCTGGTCGAACCCTATCAACTTGAACTCACGCACACCGACTTGTTTTTGCCGCGCCTGCCCGACGCATGGAACGGCGTGCGCATTTTGTTTCTTTCCGACCCGCACGTTATCACATGGAGCAAGCGCGAAGACAAGTTGCTCGAAATGCTGCAAACGCTTGACCCGGTTGATTTGGTCGTTTGGGGCGGCGACTTCTTGCAGGGCGGAGCGGGGCCTGCGCCGTCGCTCCGGTTGGTAGAAGCCGTCAATGCACCCTTCGCCGCTCTTGGTATGCCTATCTACGCCGTTCTGGGCAACGCCGAGCATAAGATGAACTTCCGTAAGCGGGCCAAGTATATTGAAGAACTCGAAACGCGCGGCTGCCGTGTTTTGCTCAACGAATGGGAGCCGCTCAAACTGCGGAACCAAACCGCCATCATCGCGGGCGTAGACGATCCGTACTACGGGCACGCCGATGTGGACGCCGCGCTGAAAAACGCGCCGGTCGCATCCGACTTCACGCTGCTTTTATCCCACTCCCCGCAAACGGCGGAACACGCCGCGCGCTTGGGTGTGGACTTGATGCTGTCCGGTCATACGCACGGCGGGCAAGTACGCCTGCCACTTATCGGCCCGCTCAAAACGCAAAACCCGCTCGCCCGCAAAATGGACTGCGGCGTATGGGATCGCCCCAAACTCGAACACCTTTTGAACCGCGAAGTGGGCGGCGATATGGTAACGTTCATTTCGCGCGGTATCGGCGTCGCCAACGTTCCACGCCTGCCGTGGCTCACCCCGCGCTTTTTATGCCGCCCCGAAGTCGCCGTTTTGACATTGCGGCGGGCATAGTAGCAAAAAATTTGCAGCAGGTTACCCGATCTATTTGCGCGAACTGAGTAACACGTGCAGAGGAAGCCGCCAAATGTCTATAACATCCCAGAAACAAGCCGAGCGTGGCAGTCAAAAGTGGCTTCAGGTTTTGGTCAATGACAAACCGGAGCTATTTAGCAGCAAGGTTCGTGACGCTGCCAAACTCCAGACCGCAATTGATATAGAATGGCGCTCACCGCTCAAATCTAAAAACTACGCCGAATATGGAGATGCCGATTTTCTAACTTTACTTGATGTCGTTCCACCGCTTACGTCACTTGAAGAATTTTGGCCTGCACGCGGCCCAGTTTGGGACGCATTGGGAAAAACGAACTCAGGCGATTTATTATTAGTGGAAGCGAAAGCCCATATACCGGAAGTGGTTACGCCCGGAACCGGTGCAACAGCAGATAATTCTATAATAAAGATCAATAGTTCACTTGATAAAACAAAGCAGTTTATCGCTCCCAGTTCTGATGTTGATTGGTCAAAACATTTTTACCAATACACAAACCGTTTGGCCCACCTTTTTTGGTTGCGCGAATTGAACCATTTATCCGCTTACATGATTTTCGTTTCCTTCTACAGTGACGAGGATATGAAAGGGCCGAAAACACGCGATGAATGGGAAGGAGCTATCAAGCTAATGAAAACGTTTCTTGGAATTCATCAAAGAACTAACCCTTTGGCTCCGTATAGTGTCAACCTTTTTGTGGATGTGCGCGATTTGCAATAATTCACCAAAACAAAAAGCCGGTTCCCAAAGGGAACCGGCTTTTTTCGTACAGGAGTAGCAGGATTTGAACCCGCGACCTTCCACTTTGGAGGCGGACGCTCTACCAACTAAGCTATACTCCTATGGTAGGGGACAAGCATAAAGCCTGCCCCCATAGTATATCAAACGTTTACGGATTGTGCCGTAAGTTACGCGGTGACTTTAGCGACGACGCCTGCGCCGACGGTGTGGCCGCCCTCACGG
>CAXTBP010000294.1:0-5409 GCA_964241985.1 uncultured Armatimonadaceae bacterium
ATTCGTGCTGAGGCACGAAACGGGCCAGTTGTCCTTCGGACAAGCAGAGGGCATCGTAGCATTTTTCTTTTGTCCGAAGGACAATCGGCCTTTGAGCCTAAGCGAAAATGGTCACTCAGACGTGGATTTCAATCCGCGTGCCAATCGAAAGGTATTTGACCCAATGACCTACGTTATCGCGCAGCCCTGCGTCGGCTGTAAAGACCAAGCCTGCGCTACGGCTTGCCCGATGGATTGCATCCACGGCGGCGAAAGTGACGCTCAACTTTTCATCAATCCCGACGAGTGCATCCACTGCGGTTTGTGCGAAACCGAGTGCCCCGTGAACGCCATTTTCCCGCTCGACGAACTGCCCCAAGTGTGGCGGCATTTCGCGCAAATCAACGCCGACTATTTCAAAAAGGCCAGCGGTAGTGCCCGATAATCGGCCACGCCAAAAGCACGTTCTCGTTTTGCGCCCCGGCCCCGATATTATGCACGACGAGCAGCGGGGCCGGAGCATCGAACCCAGCGGGAACATCGCTGACCAAACCGATATGGAGCCGCCCATTCGGAAGCCGCCACGCCACCGCATCGCCCGCGCGGTAATCGGCAATCTTGCGCGAAACCGGAAGGGCCGTACGCTTGCACTCGAAAAACCGCATTAAATTGGCGACGCGCCGATGGTCGATATTGGTGTCCGGGCGGCGCAAATTCCACAGGTTGGGATACGTGCGAAAATGTGACTTCATGTCGTCGTGCACGGCCTTTTGCAAATCCACGCCGCCCGCCCGAAACGCCCGCACGATCACGTCCGAACACACGCCCTTTTCTTTGGGCACATCGCCGTTCGGATACGCGAGGCTTGTGTACGCCGGGTCGTAAAAGCGCGTCACACCAACCTGCGCTTTGGCGGCGTTTATGACTTTTTGTAGTTTAGGCGTCACGACGCCTCGCCCACTTTCGGGAAAAAAGGAAACCAAAACCGACGAGCAAGGAAAATACCAATCCGCAGGAACATCCCATTAAAAAGACCACGCCCGCCGCAACCGTGAATTTAGCCAACTCGATTGGGGTTTGAACTCTCCCATCGTATGCCTGTATCAGGGTAACAACCATTGCCAGTCCGCCGACGAAGGAAGTGTTAAGGCAAGCGCGATCAAAGCGCCGGAGCCGAAGGTGCATTACGAGTGCTGTTATCAACGCGAACGCCAACGTTGGTATTAGAGGAAAAATTGAATTGTAAAATTCGCTGTAAGGTGTTGTTGGTTGCACGTTTAGAAGCCATTCCGCTTGTGGCATTGGAAAATAGTATACAACGAAAAGACCGAAAAATACGACTAAAAAGCAAACAAAAACGGGAAAGTGTTTGCTAAATCGGATACAATAACAAGCAACAGTAAACAGTTTTTGTGAGGATAAGGCAGGGCGACATGGCGAAATCAACGACGCGGTTTGTGTGTCAGGCGTGCGGGGCGACCAGTCCGAAATGGGGCGGTAAGTGTCAGGACTGCGGCGCGTGGAACACGATGGTGGAAGAGACCGTGCGGGCCGCGCCGACGAGTTTGGCCCAGCAGATTTCCCGCAACGCCCGCGTTCCGCTTCCCGCGCAGGCAGGCTACGGCGACGGGCGCGACGATCCCTCCGAGTTCAACGGCAATGGGCAGGGACGAACGCAAAGCGCGGCCCCGGTTTTCTCGTATATGGGGGCCGCGAACAGCGGACCGCGCCGGATTACGGAAATCGTCGCCATCGACCGCGAGCGCACAACGACGGCGATTGGCGAGTTTGACCGCGTTTTGGGTGGGGGTGTCGTTCCCGGTTCGCTCATCCTCATCGGCGGCGATCCCGGCGTGGGCAAATCCACCCTTTTGACGGGTGTGGCGGGAAACTTGGCGCGCGAACATGGCACGGTGTTGTATGTGTCGGGCGAAGAGTCGGTCGAGCAAATTAAACTGCGCGCGTCGCGCTTGGGAGCCGAGCATGAGGATTTGCTTTTGGCGTCGGAAACCGATGTCGCACAGGTCGCCGTGTATGCGCAGCAGTTAAACCCCAAATATCTGATTATCGACTCCATCCAAACCATGCAGTCGCCGGACGTGGACAGCGCGCCGGGAACCGTTTCGCAGGTGCGCGCGGCGACGGCGGCCCTTGCCGCGATTGCGAAGGGCATGAAAATCCCCATCTTTTTGGTCGGGCACGTCACCAAAGAAGGCTCGATTGCGGGGCCGCGCGTGTTGGAGCACATGGTCGATACGGTTTTGTATTTCGAGGGCGACCGCCATCTGACCTACCGAATTTTGCGGGCCGTTAAAAACCGCTTCGGCTCGACCGACGAGTTGGGCATCTTTGAAATGCGCGAAGAGGGTTTGGTCGGCGTGGATAATCCGAGCGAAATTTTTCTGTCCGAGCGACCCCTCCACGGTGCGGGTTCCACCGTCACGGCGACCATCGAAGGGACGCGCCCGCTCCTCGTCGAAATTCAAGCCCTTGTCGCGCCGTCGTATTTGACCAGCCCGCGCCGCATGACGAACGGCGTAGACCGCGACCGCGTGTCGCTCATTCTCGCCGTTTTGGAGAAGCGCGTCGGTTTATCGCTCGCAAATCAAGACGTGTATGTCAACGTTGCGGGGGGGATCGAAATCAAGGAACCTGCCGCCGACCTTGCGATTGCGCTTGCCGTCGCGTCCAATTTCAAAGAAATGCCCGTCGAACCCGGCACGTTGTTTTTGGGTGAAATCGGGCTTGCGGGCGAGGTGCGGGGCTGCTCGCAGATCGAAAAGCGGCTCAAAGAAGCCGCCCGTCTGGGCTTCGCCTCGGCTATGGTCGCCGACAAAAACGTGGGCCGCGACAGCAAAAGCGCGGGCATTGCCGTGACCGGCGTGGACAATCTCAAAGCCGCTGTAGACAAGGCGTTGCTCGGGCAAAACTAAGGCGGTCGTCGCGGTTTTATTCCTTCAGCGCGAGCGCGACGGCTTCGTCCACGGATAAAGCGAGGCCGCGCGCAAATGCTTTGTCCCAACCCACTTCGCCGAGTTTCGCTTTCACGTCGGCCTGAATGGTAGGAATGCGGGGAAAGTCTATTTCTTCCGTTTCGTCGAGGGCGTGCCGCAGGGCGCGAGCCGCGCCCCATAACACAACGGCGGTCTCGGGGTCGAGCAAAACAAGGCGAAACGCGATGCCTTCGAGGCAGTAACGGATGCTTCTTGGCTGCTTCAATAGAACGAAATTTTGCAGGGCGGCGCGCAGGTTTTGTAGGCCCGCCTCATCCTCGCCGTCTGGCCAAACCCCGTCGTCAAGCGCAATGATGCCTTTTTGAAACTGCATCCATCCGATGCCTTCGCGGTTGTTGATCGACCGAAAAATTTCAATCGCGTCGTCGTAGTAGCGCATGGCTTTTGGCCGGTCGCCCTGCACGAGTGCACTTCGCGCCATACCGCGCATCAGCCAGCCCAGCAAGTGCCGGTCGCCGAGGGTTTCGCGGATGGTTCGGCATTCCTCGTACAAAACGAGCGCGGTTTTCTCGTCGCCCTGCATTTGCCGAAGCCACGCCAGCGCGCCCAGCGCAAGCGAAACCCCGCGTAGATCGCCTATCTTGCGACTGATTGCCAGTGCTTCTTGGTAATAGGTCGCCTTTTCTTCGCCGGGGGGCAATAATTCGCCGATGTTGAACAAGGCAAGGGCGGTTAATCGGTCGTCTCCGCCGCGCCGCGCGTGCATCAAGGAGTCATCGAACAAAGCGCGCGCGTCGGCTTCGTGGCCCTGATGCTTGGTGATAATGCCCAAACACGTCAAGGCATCGCTGATGCCGTTGTCATTTTGCGCGGCCCGATCCAAACGAAGCGCCTCGTTCAAACGGGCCACAACGGGCGGATAGTCGCCGATATAGCCCCATACGCTGGCGCAGCAGCGCAAAAGGCGGGCGCGCAGTTCGGGCGTAAGTTTCGCCTCACTGCGCTCGTCGGCGTCGTCTTGCTGCAAAAACTGTTCGCAAAAATCGCGACCTTCCCCATAAAAGCCGCGCACCGTCCAAAACTCGTAAAGCGCGACACAAAGCCGCGCGCCATCCGCGAGCAATTCGGCGGTTTGCGCGCCAGTTTCCGTTTCGCCTGCCGCCCGCGCGAAACTGTGGGTCGCGCTGCGGATATTTTCATGGTCGTTTGCGAGCGCGGCGTGATAACGGGGGGAGTGCGGGCCAAGCAGCTTCGGCGCGGCGTTTTGTACCAGTTTCAAGTAGTACGCACGATGGCGCGCCCGCAATCGCTCGATTTCCGAAAGGGTTTGCAGCGCGTTTTCCATCGCATTTTCCATGAGGTTAGGTTACCCTGCGCGGCGCAGTTGGTACAAAGCCAGCGTGAGAAGTAGCGATGCAAGGAAAGAAGCGACCGTGCGTACATGATTCCACGCCGTCCACTGCGAAAGATAGGTCGCCCAAAGCGCAACCGTTTCCAGCGCGTCCGGTTTGGCGTTTGCAATGCGGTCGTTGAGCGGAACGTTGAGGGCGACCGTTACTATGAAACTGCCCAGAAAATACAAAACGCTTCCCGCAAGCCGGAGCGGTGCGCCCGGCGCGTTCCAGCGCAGCAAAGCGGCAACCCCGAGAAAGACACACAAAAGGGCGGTCAGCATAAAAACGGCGAGAAACACGGACGGCACGACGGCGACGTTAATCGCCTGCATCGCCGAAACAGCCTGCGGAACCGGTAATTTAACAAGGCCGCGCATCACAAATGACGAAAACGCCAAAAATACGCCCGCGACAAGGCCGCATCCCAAAGCAGCGGCGAGCGTCAGCGGGAACACGGCTTTGTCCAGCATAAAAAACTTAATCCAGCGAGCGGTTGCGCGAGTTGTCGCGGCGCGCTTTTTGCAGTTTTTCCACGACTGCCCACGTTCCCTGCACGATCCAGTAGCCGCCCACGATTTCGCCCGCATACGCAATGGACATTCCGAGGCTGTAGTTAGACAAGTTGCAAAGCAGGATGGTTAGGCCAAGCCAGACCAAAGCGGACACATACAGGGCATAATGCACGGCGACAAGAGCGGAAACGGCGCGGTGGAGCATAGTCAATATCCTTCGTAGAGCAGATTGCGAAAAATAAATACGCGGCGGTGCGGCTAAACAGGTTTGAAACGAAAACCTATGGGGTAAACGTACCACTAATCCCCGCAAAACGCAACGGCTTATTCCCTTTTGCCCGAAGTCGGTACGGTTTGGCAATGGTTTTTGCCTCCCGTGTACGGGAGCGGTATACTTTTTTTGTGAACGCAACCCAATCGCCCACCCTTTTACCGGTCGCGCCCGACGCAAACGGTATTCAATCCCCGCTGCCGTACAAACGGCGCATTCCCGAATGGCTGACCATCAAGGTTCCCCGCGCCAAAGACATCGGCGGCGTGGAAAACTTGATGCGCGGCGAACGCTTAGTC
>CAXTBP010000295.1:0-5354 GCA_964241985.1 uncultured Armatimonadaceae bacterium
GATTTGACGGGTGGCTTCCCAGCCATCCAAAACGGGCAAACTCATGTCCATCAAAATGAGATCGGGGGCCTCGGATTGGGCCATCGAAACGCCCTGCCCGCCGTCGATGGCGACCGCGACCTCGTAGCCCTTGCGGGTCAAGCGGCGCGACAGCATATCGCGGTTGTCTTCGTTGTCTTCAACTAAAAGTATCTTTGCCATTTTTGCTTATTTACCCGTTTTTCGCGCTGTTCCCACGCATTTGCTCATGGCTTCGCGCCACCATGTTTCGTATATCGTTTAGCAAATCGTCGCGGCTCCATGTCCCTTTTTGCAGAATTTTTTCCACGTAGCCGTTTAATCGCATTCGGTCGTCATTGGTCAAATCTTTGGCCGTCAAAACGACGATGGGAACGGACTTATAGTCGGGATTTTGGCGCAATTTTTCTGCGAACGTGAAGCCGTCCATTTCGGGCATCATCAAGTCCAGCAAAACCAAATCGGGTTTGGCGGCCCGGACGCGCTCCAAGCCGTCGCGCCCGTTGACGGCCTCGTCCACGTTCCAGCCTTCGCGGGATAAAATTGCACGCATCATTTCGCGCGTCGGGTCGTCGTCTTCGACAATAAGCACGCGGCACACGCCGCTCGAACATTGATGGCGTTTCAAAATCGCCGATAAGCGGTCACGATCCAGCGGCTTGGTCAGATAATCGTTCGCGCCCAGCGCGTAGCCCAAGTTTTTATCGTCCACCATCGTCAGCATGATAACCGGGATGTCGGACAGTTCGGGGTCGGCTTTGAGCGCCTGCAAAACCGCCCAGCCGTCCATGCCCGGCATCATCACGTCGCAGGTAATAGCGACGGGATGTACCGTTTTGGCGAGCCGCAGGCCCTCTTCGCCGGATGCCGCCGTTTCCGGGTGGAAGCCTTCTTTTGCCAAGAAGCGCCGCATCAAATCGCGGGCGGCGGGGTCGTCGTCGATAACGAGAACGGTGTCGCCGGTCTGCGCACCGGTCGCGTGGATGGTATTGTGCGTGACTTCGGTTTCCACGGTTGCGCTGTTTTCCGACGCCGCCGTTGCCTCATCGGACGTAAGCGGAATGACGGCAGCGGGAATGGTTAGGGTAAACGTGGAGCCTTCGCCGGGCCGACTTTCCACAACCACATCGCCGCCCATCATGCGGGCGAACCGGCGCGTAATTGCAAGGCCCAAACCCGTGCCGCCGAATTTGCGGGTCGTCGATGCGTCGGCCTGCACGAACGCTTCAAACAAGCGGCCCATTTGTTCGGGCGTCATGCCGATACCCGAATCCGTGACCGCGAACGACAGCATATCCGCGTTCGGATCGCCATTTGTCGAACTACGGCGCACTTTGAGTGTAATCTCGCCGTTTTCCGTGAACTTCGCCGCATTGGACAGCAGGTTAAACAACGCCTGTCGCAGCTTGGTCATATCCGCCTTCATCGTGCCCAGATTTGGCGTACCATCTACGATAAGCTGATTGTTTTTGCGGGCAACAAGGGTTTGCACGGTCGAGGAAACGTCGCGGATCATCGCGCCGACCTCGAACTCCTCCAAGTACAAGTCCATCTTGCCCGCTTCGATTTTGCTCAAATCGAGAATGTCGTTGATAAGGGCCAAAAGGTGCTTGCCCGCGCCGTTGATTTTTTTCAAATCGGGCGTAAAATTGTCCAGTCCGTCGTCTTCGGCTTCCTCTTGCAGCATTTCCGAATAGCCGATGATGGCGTTCAGCGGAGTGCGGAGTTCGTGGCTCATGTTCGCCAAAAACTGCGACTTGGTGCGGTTCGCGGTTTCAGCGGCGTCTTTGGCCCGCATCAGTTCGGTCTCGGCGGCTTTGCGCTCCGATATATCGCGGAAGGCAGCGACCGCGCCCACGGGTTCATTATTTTCGCCCGACACCACCGAGGCGGATACCATAACCGGCGTCGCCTTTCCGTCGCGGCGGGCCAAAATGGCGTCATGACCTTCGCCGCTGCGGTCGATTCCGTTCAAAAGGGGCGCGTCGCTGCCCGCTTCGCGGAGGGCGGTTTGCGCGTCGGCGATGGCCGGGCCGTTTTGCAAAACCTGCTCGACGATTTGCTCGGCGACTCCCCCGCCCGCGCTCATCAAATGGAGGACGTCGCCCACGGGCTTGCCAATCGCTTCCTGCGCCGTCCAGCCGGTCAGCGCGGCGGCTTGACTGTTGAGCAGCGTCACGCGCCCCTGCCGGTCAGTCGCAAGCACGCCTTCGCCAAGCGACCGCAAAACCGATTGCAGCCATGCCTCGCTCCGCTTGATTTCCCCGGCCTGTTCGCGCACGGTTGCGGTCGCTTCGCTGTAATCGTTGGCGAGTTCTCTTAACTGCCGCCGCGACGCAACCGCCAAGAGGCCGCCCAAACCGAGCGCGGCAAGAATTGCGGTTGCGATAACGATTTTGGCCCGGTCGTTCGCAGTTTTTCCTCGCTGATCGCGCAGGGTTTGCTCGGTCTGCTGGAATTCGCCCCACTGAACGCGCACTTGATCCATGATGGCTTTGCCGCCAACCGACGTGTTGACATCAAAAACGCCCTTCATTTTGGAATCGATTTGCCCTTGCGCGTTTTCGTTCCACTGGCCCCACAAAGTGCGCAAAGCGTTGAGGCGTTCGCCCTGTGCGGGATTGTCCGCAACCTGCTCCTGCATGGCTCCCAAAAGCGGGGTGATTTGTCGGGCAGCATCATTGTACGGGTCTAAGAATTCCGGCTTGCCCGTCAGCAGAAAGCCGCGTTTGCCGGTTTCGCTGTCGATCATCAGCTTTTCGGTGACGTAGCTTTGTGTGATGATGGCGTCGGTGCGCTCCACCCATTCGCCGCCTTTAATAAGGCTCCAAATCTGCCAAATAAGTAGCGCGGAAAGCAGCGCCATGAGCACAAGCGGCAAAATGGAAGCGCGGGACAGCAGGCGGTTGAATTTTTGTTCGTCGATCAAAGGTTTAAGCGGTTTCATGGCAAAGCAGCGCGAAGGTAAATAAGTCAGGCGGGAAAAATCGCGTTTGTTTTATACCCGTTTTTCTATACAACAAAAAGCCCGTGAAGAACGTTCCTCCACGGGCTTTCGATGAGTTGTGCAAATGCGGTTTATCGGAAAAATTTGCCGATAAACAGCGGCACGAACAGCACGGCGGTTCGCATCGCGGGGGTCGCTTTTTTCATCATAGGCACGAGGCCGATGCGCTTGCCGCTTTCCGTGCGGAGTGTACCGAACGTCAGATCGGCGAGCGGAAAAACGACGTTCAAATTGCTCAGCATGTATTTGTGATGGGCGCGATGGTGCGCGTCCAAAAAGCGGTACGCGCGAAATCGCTCCAAAAAGCGGGCGGCGCGGGGCACGTGCATGGCCCAGTGGATGGATTCGTAGATGGTGAAATACGTCGCAATCGCCGTCAAACCGCCCCAAACCGACGGAATTCCGGTCGCCCATTGGATTAAAAGGAATGCGGGCAAGTGAAACGCGAGCATCATCGGGAGCGCCCACCAGTTCATGGGCACGCTGTCGGGTTCGTCTTCGTGGCTGTGGTAGGTATCGTCGCCTTTGTAGATTTGATGATGGACGAGCGTATGCTTGCGGAACATCGAATAGTTGTATTTGGGCGTGTGAAATACGAAGCGGTGCAGCGTCCACTCAAAAAACGAGGAATACAAAAAATACACGACAAACGCGGCGACCTGCCAGTAGAAAGTGGTCAAAAACAAATCCTTCCCGAAAACGAAAAAGCCGGACGCCTTTTATGGGGGCATCCGGCTTTCACAAAATCCCTTGCGTGCCGCGCGCTGCGTCTCGTGAGGCGGTGCGGGGTACAGTCTCTTTATACCCGATTTCCCTCTTTTTTAGCACCGTTTTTTGTCAGGAAGAAATGTAGTCAGAAAAGTAAAATGCAAAAAAACACCGTGAGCAGCGGTCTTAGCAACAAACTGGTCGGGCAAATTGGCGAGTTTCTGGTCTGCGCCGAATTAGGAAGGCAAGGTCTGATTGCAACGCCTTTTGCAGGAAACGTGCCCGCTTTCGACGTTTTGGCTGTCGATGAAAAATGCCGCTCCGTGCCGATTCAGGTAAAAGCAAGCACGGGAAACACATGGCTCACAGACGCACAAAATTGGATGACTATTACCTTTGAGTTGGACAAGGTAGAACCTTCCAAAATAATCGGTCAGAAGATTAGTCCGCTTATCATAACGAACCCAAACCTCATTTACGTTCACGTGCGCGTCGCGCAAAAACCGGAAGAACGCGACCGCTTTTGGGTATTAACGAAAGCCGACTTACAAAAAATCTGCGTCAAAGCGCATGGCGATTTTTTGGCAAGGCATAACGGCTTGCGCCCCAAAAATCCTGAATCGCTTCATCTCGCCTATTCCACTATGCACCTCAAGGAATACGAAAATAACTGGCACTTAGTCCGCGATCAAATGGAGCAACACACGACGCAAGTAGATCCACTGGCTGCACCATAACAAGGAAAACGTTCGCCTTGTTGCGTTTTACGCTTCTTCTTCAATCACGATTTCGCCGCCTTCAAAGAACTCGAAGGTGGCCGTGCTTCCTTGAAGCAATTCAATTCCAACGAGCGCATACTGACGTGGAGCGGCAAGAATTTCGACCGTTTTCTCTTCCTCGCCCCAAAATACGGTCGCTTCGTAGGTCGGCAAGCGCGTAAAGGTTCCATCGGCTAAAAACACTAACTCCTGCTTGATACGCGGCAGCTCCAGTCGTTCAGCCAGTTCAATAGGCAAAAGCAGTGTGCCGACAAAACCAGTGTCAACGCTTGCCTCGAACTCATTTTCTTCACCGTCAGCGGAAAGCACTACAAGCGGAACGACGATGCGCTCTCCATTGACAAATTTGCCGACAATCATGGCTTGAAATTACTTCGCCGAATGCGCTGTGGTATTTGGGCAATTTCTTCGGGTGTCATTTCGCTCAAGGGACGCAAAACGTTGCCAATAGCCGTCACGGCGGGATAGCCGATGCGAATTGTGCAAACCGCTTCCGGTATTTTCGCAGCAAGTTCGCGGGAAAGCGCAAGTTTATCCGTGCCGATAACGTAGCGATTCGTTAAAGTGTCCAACACAAGATACCTGCCGATATTTTCGGGGATTTCCACTTGGGCACGTAGCACGGCGTCATAGTACGCTTCAGCGCGTTCGCCGACCGCATCAAGCGATAAATCCATAGTTTCCGTTGGCATAGCGTTCTTCCCTTACTAAACGTCCTTTATTGTACATCAAAGAAAAAAAGCCCGACGCCGTACGGCGTCGGGCTTTTTTTCTTTATGCAAAAGTTAAAAGGTCGCGGTGTCGGGGTTGGAGCCGATGCGGCCTGCGGGGTTGTCTAAGCC
>CAXTBP010000296.1:0-5354 GCA_964241985.1 uncultured Armatimonadaceae bacterium
AGGTGTAGCAGCGCCAACGCCACCGTGCAGATGAAGGGATGCCGTCCCGCAATCGCCGTAACGAAAACGCAACAAGAAACCATCAGAATCGGCCCCGCGAAAAAGAGATAGGCAGACATGGCTGCCACAGTCAAGTAGGACGCAGCAGGGAGCAGGCATAGGGCGACCAAAAAGGCGATCCATTCGCGGCGTGTTGGAAATGGCGCATCAAGCGGCACGGGCTTTAGGCACAAGGCGGCAACCCACGGGCCGACAAGCACGGCGACGTAGAGCAAAAGAAAAAGCAGAATGCGCCCTACACCCTTTACCTCCATGCTTTAATTACTCCTTCACCGGGGCTTTTTCTTTTTTGGGTTGGTCTTGCTGCCACGCATTCATAACGAGCCGCTCCAAATTCGGCCAGCGGTAAACCACCTCGCGCAACGTGTAGCGAACGGCTCCCCCATCTTCGATGTCGCGTTCTTCCACGGACTGACCGCCGAGCGTTTCGTAGAAACGCCGTGCCGGGGCGTTGGTCGTCAGCGTCCCGATCTGAAGGCTCGTCACGCCGCAGCTTTGCAGGTGGGCAGCAAGGGCAGCGAGCAACTGACCACCTATGCCCTGCCGCTGACATTCCGTATGCACGTATAAAGCACCCACTTCGGCTGTTGAAGCACTCGAAGTGGGTTGCGCCATCCCAAGACCGAGAATGTTTCCTGAGCTATCTTCCGCCACAAAAACGCACTCTTGCGAACGGCTCGCCGCATCATGTTTCGCCTCGTCAATGCGCCGTATAGTGCTTTCCCACCCCTGCGCCGCCACTAGGTATGTCCACTGCTGCTTCCGCCATTGCCACAGAGCTTCGGGGACTTGACCGTGATGGGCGGCCAAGAAGCTATCCACCATGACTTTGACCATCGGCGTGACATCGGACAAAACGGCCTCGCGCACTCGTATAGACTGCATAGAATTCATAGACTGCCTACCCCTGCTCTTTATCCATCGGGTTCGCCCGTTCTTCGTTTTGCGATGAGCCGTTTAATAAAAGGCCACCGGGCGGGCGCGACTGGTTTTTCAAATGGCATGATGCGATCCGGCGCGGGGTCGCTCGTAAACTGAACCGCCTTCACTTCGTTTAGTCCGAGCATCCATGCTTTAGCGATGCGGTGCATTCCGTCCATCACATCGCCCCGCATGGATAAGATAACAGGGTAGCTCAAGTCCGCCTCGTATATCAGCTTGGCATGGGCGGCCACGGCTTTGCACGTCGCCTTCGGCTCGTCTCCCTGCCGGTTGAACCAGCGCACCTCATCCAGCGACGGCAGGCTTGTGAGGGGAACGCTTTGCACGGGAAAATCGCGCGTCAATTCCCACAGGCGCTCGACGTGCCAAATGCCCGTCCCGTATTCCGTTTTGGCGCGATATGGCCCCTTCATCTTTTCGTGGAATGGTGCATTAACGGGGCAGTTGCGGCGTGAGCGGCGTGATCACGTCGCTGCGGCCCAGTTCCCCCTCATTGTAGGTGATTTGACCGTCAACGCCCGGGGAGCCGAGCACCTCAGCGATGCGATAGATGATCGGCGTGCTGGAGGAAAACGCCCCGACGCCCGGACTCCGCGCGTCCATGAGTTGTACGGGGGGCTGTCCAACCGTTTTGTAATCGGTGGGCTGCGTTTGGCCTGTATCCGTGTAGGTAATGTAGGCCTTATCTCCTTGCTCTGTCGTGGTGACGGTGGGCGGCGGCAAGCGCGCCACGAGGACGTCGTTTCGGTAGATATGGTACTCTACGCGCTGAATAGATGCATCCCAAGCAATGACGGGAAACGACACCGCGATGGTGGGCGCGGCGGGATCGGCGTAGCTTGCCCGCGTGGTGATGGGGTTTGGCCCGGACAAGATCGGTTCGACGCTCTCGTGAGCGCCGCCACAACCCGACAGGGCAAGCAGAAAAAACGCGGCGGCAGAAACGAGGACAGGAAGGTGAGGGCGAACGGCTTTGTTTTTCATGCGCGATTGTAGCACAAAGCCGCCGCAAAGCACCACAAAGTTGAAGCAAAACGAACGCGCGGTCGGTATGAAACTTGCCACACAAAGCCCCACAATCGCGCCACACGAACGAAACCGGCCTGGATGCAGGAATGCGCCAGGCCGGTTTTCTTCTTAAAAGAGCGTAGTCTTTGTGGTGTTTACCGCTTCACCGACCTATTCATGTTTTTCGGGGCGGAGGATGCAGAGCGACTGGCGGATGACGCCTAAGTGATAGGCGGAGTGGGCGATGATGGCAAGTATAATCAGGCTGTTTTCCGTGTCCCAACCCTCGAAGGTGCGGGCGGTCGCCACAACGCGGTCATACGAATGCTTGAGGTTGCTTTTGAGGGCTTCCCATTCGTCGGGCGTAACGGCTCCGGTGCGGTTCCAGATGTCTTCCCAGTCCACCTCCTCGTCCTCGCCCCGCATACTTTTTCCCTGTACGTCGAGGTAGAAGGCGGTGTGAGCGACTTGCGCGGCGAGTGTGGGGCAACTGCCGCCAACGGGGATAGATGCTTCCTCGGCGGTGATGCCCGCGAGCGTTTTCAGCAGCGACGTCCCCTCATAGGTATAGAAGCCGTGATGGTTCTCGAACGTTTCGTCCAGCAGGTCGAAGATACTATCGGTGAGTTTGGTGGTGTCCATGCGTTTGCCCGCAGAATGTTTCGGGATGATCGCTGGTTTCACCTGCTGGCGCAAACCCAAACACGAACGAAAGCAAAGCCCCGGCGACTATTCGGACGCCCGGGCTTTTTCGTGCTTGGATTTGAACTTATCCCATGCAAAATGCCCAATGTTGAACAATGCCCACACGTTCAATGCAGGCCCGGGGCCGATTCCTATCCAACTCCAAAAAACGTATTGAATGCCCATGCCACCAACCGGGCCACCGGGATTGTCGGGCGGTTTATCTTGCCGCCAAACGAAATAGCCGACGGTTGCACCAGACAAAATAAACACCAAAGCGATGTTGACGATCAATCCTGCGACGGTTTTAATTTTCCACGTTGGAAGCATCTGCCAATTCCCTAAAAGCATTCGGGAATTGTTCCGAAGGAATGCCCATAATCGCGCCACAATGACCGCTGAGCGGCGAAACGAGGCCCGCGCTGGAATGTCCCTGCGTGTAGTTCACTCCGTCGTTTTCGGCTTCGCGGGTTGTGAAAATTGGCGTACAGCCATCAATCCCGCGCTCACAGCAAGGGCAACCGCTACGAAAAAGCGCGACACGAAGATTGAGCCGCGCATCCCGGCGTGTGGCGCGACGGTTTGCATGACGGCCCCGATTATCAGCAGGATGCACAACGCGAAAAGCACCTTCGCCGTTTGCACCTTGTAGGCCGGGGCGATTTTTGCGCTCGCCGTAATCGTTCCGTAGAAAATGGCAGCGCCCGTCACGGTGCGCTCGACGGTTGCCGCCAATTCGCGGTTTTCCCAATAGGACAGGCCGAGGTGAATCGCGCTCAGGAAAACAAACCCCGCTGCAATCGCCCCCGGCAGAACACACAGCCAGCGCAAAGCGTTTGTGAATGGGTTGTGCGGTTTGGTATCAGCATCCGGGGAGGGCGAAGGTGTCGGCATCGGCTCCATGCACGAATTGTACCGCACGAAGTCCCACAATCGCGCCCCACGCACAAAACGAAGCCGGGCGACTATTCGGACGTGGGGCTTTTTCTTTCGCAACTCGCTTGATTTGAGCCGCCACGCTTTTTTGCCACTCCCAGCCAAGTGACGATAAGCATCGGGTTCATCACAAACATCGGTAGCCAAAACCATTGGCGCGATTCTAACACGCTGAGGACGCCAAACGCGGCACAAACCGTCGCAAGACTGGCGGCGAATAGCTGCTCACGGTAGCTCAGGGGTCGAACCTGTCCCCGGATAAACCCCTCGCGGGCACGAACAAAACAAACGATGCCCACCCCAATGCTCAGCAAGGCGAGAACACAAACCACGAGGATGTCTTCTTTGGACGGGGGACGGTGGCTTTTGAGGTTTGTTAGTAAGAGAATCAAAAGAAGGCTTAAGAAAAAGCCGATCATACTTGCCAAAACCCCTACGAGAAAAACGGCGAGCGGCGTCCAGACGTTTACAGGGTGCGCGCCGTTCTGCGAGGATGTCTGCGGGGAGTTCGCTGTGTTCTTCATAATTTCAAGTCACCTGCGTTTGCTTTACGCTTGCGCGAATTGTAACAGGAACGCCCACAATCGCGCCATACGAACGAAACGGGGCAGGCGCGACTAGTCGCGTAAGGGCGTTTTTCGTCACTGGGTTTTGGCTACCAGACTTCATTCCGGGCAGCCTGTACCCGTTGCCAAACGTCTTCGCTCATAGCGTTCTGCCAGACGCCGCCCAGCAACCGGTTGAAGTCCGGGTCACGGCGCGCCTGCACCTCCACCCGGTCAATGAATGCTTCCCCGTGTCGGGAAAGCAAATCCTCCAGTGGCCCTGCCGCCAAGAGCGAGGTCGCTTTGTCCGACAGAAGGCGTTCATTGAGGGACAAGATAATTTCCCACGCTTCTTGTGGATCATTACCAGAAGCGGGCTTCTTGGCAATCAAATCGTCAAGCCGACGCGCGGCCCATCGGTTTATTTCGTAGTCGGCAGTGCCCGCTTCTGCGTCCGCATTGGCGATCCACGCGGCGATAAGCCTTTGGCGCTTTTTGGTTTTCATGTCAGGTTTTGCCTGTTTAAGCACGAAGCGACTATTCGGACGTCGGGGCGTTTTCGTCGCCGGAATTCCCACTTTTGCCTGCGGCGGACTGGTAGATGCTTTTGAGCGAGTTCACGATCTGATTGTTCACGCTTCTGTCGTCTCTTACGGCTGCATCACTTATAGCTGCGTGTAAGGTTGCAGGAAGACGGAGCGTGATTTTGACATCGTTACCAGATGTATTGTTTTTCCTCATACAAGCAGTATACAATATTCTGCCACCATTCTTACACTCTTTTGGCCTAACTTTGCTATGTTCTTGCCACTGTCATTTATACGAGGCACAATAAATTATGCCACCATTTAGACTTACAAACGATGGCTAAATAGAATTATGTTTATGATATCAGCATCTCACGCCTTCCAACTTTTCCGAGCCGCGCGCTACGGATGGAATTTGTACCGGGCCGCGCTTACCACGCACTATGCCGGAACGCTTGCCCGGATGCAGTGCACACCAACGCGCGCCCAAACCGGGCAGAAGGGAGAAACCGCGACCCTGCGCGCGACCGGCTAAAACAACCGGACGCCGCGCCAAGCGATAAACGAAAACCGCCCGGCGCACGAAGCACCGAGCGGTTCGATTCACCAACGAAGGGCGCATACCGTGGAAAGTGCCGCGCCCTTCGTGAAA
>CAXTBP010000297.1:0-5319 GCA_964241985.1 uncultured Armatimonadaceae bacterium
CTCCTTGGCGTCGCTGCAAAAACCCTCCAAACTTATGCGCGACGCCCTTGCCGCGACGAACCCTGACATTTTGTTTTCTGTTTGCGAATACGGCTGGGGCGACGTTTGGAAATGGGGTGCGGATCCCGCCGTCGGCGGCAATGTTTGGCGCACGACCGACGACATTCAGGACAACTGGGGCAGCTTGCACGCGATTTACGACGGGCAAGCCGGACATGAGACGTATGCCGGGCCGGGCCACTGGAATGATCCTGATATGCTGATGGTGGGCGTGGTCGGATTCGGCAATACGCATCCGACACACTTGCGGCCCAACGAGCAGATTTTGCACATGTCGATGTGGTGTCTGCTGTCTGCTCCGCTCATGATCGGCTGCGACATGACACGGTTGGATCCGTTCACGTTGGCGCTGTTGTCGAATGACGAGGTATTGGAAATCGATCAGGATCCGCTCGGCAAGCCCGCCCGACGGGTCAGCAATATTCCCGGCACGGGCGAGGTTTGGGCGCGCCCGCTCTTCGATGGAACTCAGGCGGTCGGTTTGGTCAACCCCAACCCGTGGAGCAGCACCGTCACCGTTCAATGGGCGGATTTAGGCATCAAAGGCTCACAACCGGTTCGTGACCTCTGGCTGCACGAGAACAGGCGGTCGGAAACGCAATCCTGCGCGATTGAAGTGCCCGCTCATGGCTGCGTTCTGCTGAAAATCGGACGTCCTCTTTAATTTTCAATCGGAGTAAAAACATGAAACCGGCCTGCCACTCTCAACTCGGAAACCTGATCGCAACAACGGCAGCGGCGACTACCCTTGTCGCGGCCACGGACTACTCTGCGTGCGCTTGCGCCATTCCTCCCGACGCCGCCGATACTGCGGTGAAGGCCTATCTCAAAGCATAAAACGCCTAAACCGTAAATCGCTATGAAAAACAACCTTTTTTTATGGGCGCTCTTGTGTCTTAACTTATGTCTTAACATGACCATGACCAAGTACGCTTATGCCCAAGCCGCCGGTTCGGTCGGTACAACAACTCCGTCGGCTAACCTGTCCGTTTTTAGCGGTCAATATAACGTGCGTGCTTTCGGTGCGCGCGGCGATGGCAAAACGCTGGATTCTCCGGCCATCAATAAATCGATTGAGGCCGCAGCGGCAGCAGGCGGTGGCACGGTGCTTCTGCCTGCGGGGACGTACTTGTCTTTGTCGATTCACCTCAAAAGCAACATTCGTTTGCACCTTGATCAAGGGGCCGTGCTGCAAGCGGCGCGGCGCACCGAGACGCAGCAGTACGACCTTCCCGAGGCCAGCGGTTCCACCACGTTTCAAGATTTCGGTCATAGCCACTGGCACGACGGCTTCCTTTGGGGCGATGGCTTGGAAAACATTACCATTGACGGCGCGGGAACAATCTACGGCGAGGGGCTGGTGCGGGGGGAAACCCGCGTTCCCGGAAATGCCAACAAAGCCATTTCCCTCAAAGGATGCCGCAACGTGACCATCCGCGACATCACCATTCGTCACGGGGGCTGGTTCGGAATTCTTGCGACCGGTGTAGACAACCTAACCATCGACAACCTCAAGATCGACACCAACCGCGACGGCATGGACATCGACTGCTGCCGTAACGTGCGCATCTCCAACTGCAGCGTCAACTCGCCCGGCGACGACGGCATCTGCCTTAAAAGTTCGTTTGGGCTTAACGAGGCCCGCGCGACCGAAAATGTTACCATCGCCAACTGTTTCGTCAGCGGTTATGACGAAGGCACGCTTCTTGACGGGTCGCGCCGCTGGAACCCGGACAAAGCGTTTCGCAAGTCGCCCACGGGGCGCATAAAATTTGGGACGGAATCCAATGGGGGCTTCAAAAACATCACGGTTTCCAACTGCATTTTCGAGAAATCGCGGGGGTTAGCGCTCGAAACCGTGGATGGCGGCCTTTTGGAAGACGTTTCCATTAGCAACATCACCATGCGCGACATCACCAACGCGCCCATCTTTTTGCGCTTGGGTAGGCGGCTGCGCGGCCCGGCAGGCACTCCCGTCGGACAACTGCGCCGCATCAACATCAGCAACGTGGTGATTTACAATGCCACCGCGCAATCCGGCGTGCTTATTAGCGGCGTTCCCGACCATACTATCGAGGACGTTTCGCTTTCCAATATCCAAATCTGGTTCAAAGGCGGCGGCACGAAAGAGCAAGCCGCTATTGTGCCCCCGGAGTTGGAAACCGGGTATCCAGAGCCGGACAGCATGGGCACGATGCCGTCGTACGGTTTCTACTTGCGCCACGTCAAAGGCATCACGCTGGAGAACATTCAGTTACATACGTTGACGGACGACGCCCGCCCCCCTTTCTGCTTAGACGACGTGAATGGCGCGGAATTTTATCGCGTCAAAGCGCAGCATGGCGGGGATGTTCCCGTTTTCGCCGTTAAGAAGTCGTCCAACGTGACGTTTCGTATGGTTGATGGCGTCAAGGATAAGGAGCGGTGAAGTGCGATTTCCCGGCGCTTTTTACTGACGACGGACGACTTGTATGACTGATCCGAAAATGCAAAGCCTTATCCCCACAACCACAAATGCCTCGCCCGACTATTTCTGCACCTGGAATATTCAGGGTTACTATGCGAGCTATGTAAAAGGCGCGTATAAAGACGCTGTCGGCGAGCGCCGACGGTTCGGGCAGGGGCGTAACGAGAACTGGCTTGACCAATTCGCCAAGGTTCGACAGCACCGGGAAGCGTTGTGTTTCGGGTTTTGGGTGATGGCCGCGAACTGTTCCGCTCAGAAGTGCTACGCCAAGGCGACGCGGCGGTGCGGATTGAAGTGGCGCTGGAGGGTGTGAAATTTTGATATTAATCGCGGGCAATGCGGGCAACAACGGGCACGCCGCTTGGGGCGAGGCGCAGATCGAGTTCATGGGTCAAGCTCCGATTGCAGTTGCGGCCCCAGCCGTTGGTCGCGTGCGGTTGACGCCGCCCGCCTCGCCGCTGCCGCGCCTGAACGGCGCGCGCATTTTTGGCGTGCGCCCCGGCGCGCCACTGCTTTTTCAAATCGCGGCATCGGGCCAAAGGCCGCTGCGTTTTTCGGCCAAACTGCCGAAAGGCGTTCGGCTGGACGCGCAAACCGGACTTTTAACCGGCGCTCTTGCGAAAAAAGGGCGTTACAGTGTTCCGGTCACCGTTTCCAATGCGCTCGGACAGGCCAAGCGCGATCTGATCATTCAAGTCGGCGACGACATTTTGCTGACGCCGCCGATGGGTTGGAATTCTTGGTATCAGATGTCGGAATCGGTGAGCGATGCCGGGGTACGCAAGGTGGCACGCGCGATGAAGGACAAAGGCTTGACCGATTATGGCTGGACGTATGTCAACATCGACGATTGCTGGCAGGGCGAACGCGGCGGGCCGGAACTTGCGCTGCAGCCCAACGAGCGATTCCCCGACATGACGGCGATGTGCGACTTCCTTCATGGGCACGGGCTTAAAGCGGGCATCTACTCGACGCCGTGGATAGGCACGTACGCCGGGTTTCGCGGCAGCACCGCGCCTTTGCCCGGCGGCACGTATCCCGCCGCTTTGCCGCCGGGCAAGCGTTTGCAGGCCGGTCAGATTTTTGGCCGTTCTCCCGGCGTGCGCCGCCTGCAAATGAACAAGAGCGGGCCGCACTGGTTTTTCGACCGCGATGCGCGTCAAATTGCGGCTTGGGGCTTCGACTACATCAAGATGGACTGGAACCCCAATGATGGGGCGACCACCGCGCGCATTGCCTCCGATTTACGTGCGTCGGGCCGCGACATCGCGCTTAGCCTGAGCAATCATGCGCCCTTTGAAAACGCGGCGCACTTGTCCTCGCTCGCGCAGGCATGGCGCAATACAACCGACATCCACGACAACTGGGGTTCGATACTCGGCATTGCGAACGCGCAGGAAAGGTGGCTGCCCTTCACCCGGCCCGGCCACTGGAACGACCCCGATATGCTGCAAATCGGCGACATCGGCGTGCCCAACCAGTTCAACACAGTGTCCAAACCTACTAATTTGACGCCCGACGAGCAGTATTTTCAAGTTTCACTATGGAGTCTACTGTCAGCGCCGCTGTTGTTGTCGTGCGACATTAGTTCGCTCGACGATTTCACCCTCGGCCTCGTTACCAACGCCGAAGTTATTGCCGTCGATCAAGACGTTTTGGGCAAACCGGCACGACGTATCCCGCTTGGTGAAAATCGTTTTGCGTGGGTTAAGCCGCTCGAAGATGGTTCGCTTGCGGTGGGCTTGTTCAATACGGACGAAATCGAAGGCGAGGTTTCTTTTCCGCTTCAAAGTTTAGGCTTGGGCCGAACGTTCAAAGTCCGCGACGTGTGGCGACAGAAAGACCTCGGCCAATTCAGCGGCGAGTTCAAAACACTTGTCAATTCGCACGGCGTGGTTTTGCTGCGCTTAAGTTTCTGAAATTCGCCCAGTAGCATCGCAACCTACGTTGCCCAATTCATTTCGGAGTTAAAATATGAAACCAACCTTTTCCTCACAAATCGTAGGCCTGATCGCTGTAGCAGCAACGGCATCCCCTCTCCTCTCGGTTACCGCCCGCCCTGCTTGCGCCCTTCCGCCGGACGCCGCCGATACGGCGGTGAACGCCTACCTCAAGGCTTTTGTCCGCTCCGAAGGGGAGGATTCCTTTATCAAAGGAGATCAGAACGGCGGCAAGACCGGCTTCTGGCAGGAAATCGAACAAGTCGAGGGCATTGAGGACGCCAACGAACGGACGAGCGGTGCTTACAAAGCTCAGGTCATCGCGCTGCTGAACGGCTTCCTCAAATCGCACGGCAGCAATTGGTCGAAGAACGACTTTAATGACGATATTGCATGGGCCGTTATCGCTTACACGCGCGGCTATCAGGCGACGGGAGATAAAAAGTTCCTCGCCATCGCGCAAAGCAACTTCGACATGATGTTTGCGCGCGCATGGGATCCGGCCAAAGGCGCTCTCTTTTGGAAGACCAACAATACCAGCTATAACTCCTGCATCGAGTGTCCGGCAGGCATCGCCGCCTTTTTGCTGAGCAAGGAACTCAAAGATTCCAGTTACGAAACCAGAGCACGCAACCTCTACAACTGGAACAAAGCGAACCTATTCGATGCCCAAACCGGTGCGGTGCTGGATTCGGTGAGCACATCGGGCAAAGTTAACCCATGGTCGAGTACCTACAATCAAGGAACCTTCATCGGTCTGGCGAATTTTCTGGGCGACACCGCGACGGCAAAACGGGCGGCAGATTACACCATGAACCGTATGGGCGAACCCGGCTCCGGGGGACACCGAAT
>CAXTBP010000298.1:0-5282 GCA_964241985.1 uncultured Armatimonadaceae bacterium
CACATTCCTTATCCGTGTTCGGTTTCCCATGCTTCGTTAAGTACCCGATATTCGGCTCGGGCCCCAAAGCCTCCAAAATATCGACTTCCGGGGGCCACGCTTTGCCATTTTCGGGCAAGAGCCAAAACGCGGGCCACATTCCTTTGCCTTTGGGAAATTTGGCGCGAATCTCAAACCAGCCGTACTTTTGGGAAAACTTGCCGAACGTCGTCGCCATGCCCGACGTATACGGCATTTTGCCCATTTCGCGCCGTTCCGCCTTGAAGCGCAGCATCCCTTTTTCCATCGAAACGCCATCGGGCGCGTAGTATTGCTGCTCGTTGTTGCTGTGCGTGCGGACGCCGAACGGGTAGGAATCAATCCACTTTTTGCTATCCAGCGATTTGTTCTTGAACTCGTCGGAAAACGTGAGCGCCCAGCCCGCTTTCTTCATATCTTTGGGCGCGCGGCGCAACATCGTTTCGGTTTTGGCTGCGGTGGGCGAAGTGGGCGGCTTTTGTTCCTGTGCTTGGGCGGAAGCGGCGAAAACAAGGGGGAAAAGCGCGGCAGGCAGTGCGGCGCGAAGAACCATCGTCGGTGTTTTCATAGGGTAATTTTATCCCGATGCGCGAGCGTCAAGCAACGCAAGGAGGCCGCCCGGAAACAGTGGCGGCGCATTGGGGGCGCGAAAGAAATCGAGCGGCTTCCACACAGCCCGCAACGGCTCGTCCGCGTTTTCCACGCCCATAATTACGTCTTGGCTTGCGTAGTGCGCCGCGTCGGTTAAGGCGGCGTCGAAAAGCAGCACGATCTCGTGACCCATCGCGCCGTTGTACGTAAAGACGTTTTCGATGAGGTGCGCAAACTGCACGTTGATGAGTTCCGCGCCGATTTCTTCGTGCAATTCGCGCACGATGGCTTCGGCTCCGGTTTCGCCCCATTCGATTCCGCCGCCCAAAGGTCGGTAAAACACATGGCCCGTTGTTGGATCGGTGTTTTCGCTGAGAAGCAATTTGTCGCCGCTCCAAACCAGGGCGAGCGCGAGTGGGCGAATGGCGTTCTGCGGCATGGGCGTTTAGTTCGCGGCGCGCGGCCCGGTTTCCTTGTGCCGGGACTATCCCGGCTGCTTGGTTTTCTTGCAATTTTTACCGGGAATTTTGTAAGTGAACCCGTGTGCAGGAAACCGCGAAAACGGGTAAACCGGCAACATGAACGACGCGGAACAACCAAGCAAGCCTGCGACCGAACCGATGGACAGCGCGATGGACACCGGGGCGGAGAACGAACCGGCCCTTAGTGTGGGCGACAAGCACGTCGGCGACGCGCCCGACCCGAACAACGACGGCGTTTTGACTGTCGCGGAAGCCGCTGCATTGCTTGGCGAACCGCAAACCAAAGCAAGCGCGTCCGAAGCAGGTTCGCCTGAAACCGCGCCCTTGACCATTGAAGGAAAATAAACCCCCATGTCTTATGCTGCCGAATCCTACGAGATTTTTACGCCCGCCAATCCCAATCCGACCACGCCGTTCGACTATGACGACACCAACATGGCCCCGGACACCTTAGCGAGTTCCGATGATGCACCTACGGCGGATGCGCCGTCGCTCATTCCGAGCCTGCCCAGTTTCGGGCCTATGGTGAACGTCGGTTCCGAAGAGCGCATCGTGTCCGGTGTTGTCGGGGCCGCACTGGCGACCTATGCGATTGCCAAACAGCGCAACCCACTCGGCGTCGGCTTGGCGCTACTCGGCGGTTACTTGATTTTCCGGGGCGCGTCCGGTTACTGCCCGGGCTACGACGTGATGCGAACCAGTTCGGCCCCGTCCACAAACGCCGAAAACCCGACGGCGGTTATACCGCACGGGCAGGGCGTCAAGGTAGAAAAAGTGGTGACCATCAATCGCACCGTGGACGAACTGTACGATTTTTGGCGCAACTTTGAAAACTTGCCGCGCATTATGGCGCATTTGGAAGCCGTGACCGTGCAGGACGACACGCATTCGCACTGGGTCGCCAAAGCGCCGCTCGGTAAAACGGTGGAATGGGACGCCGTGATTATCAACGAGATTCCGGGCGAGCTAATCGCGTGGAAATCAACCGAAAACGCCGACGTTGCCAACACGGGTTCCGTCCGTTTCAAAGCCGCCCCGGCAGGGCGTGGAACCGAAGTCAAGGTGAATTTGGAATACAACCCACCGGCGGGGCTTCTCGGTATGGCGGTCGCCAAACTCTTCGGTGAAGAGCCGAACCAGCAAGTGATGGACGACTTGCGCCACTTCAAAGCCTTGATGGAAACCGGCGAAATGCCCACCAACGGCGGGCAGCCGACAACCGGCTACGAAAAGAGCGTAGCGGACAATCGGTAACACCGCCTTCTGCCCCCAATAATGGGGGCGGGGGGCCAAATAGAAAGCAAGTCAATGAGCGATAAGCAAGACCAGAAGAAAAAAGACGGCGAGCGAACGGACAAAAAGCACAAAGAAATGCACGAGCAAGTCCACGAGCGCAAAGACCAAGCCGAAAAAACAGCGGCGGGCGACCCGCACCAAATGGACCCCGATGTCGCCAACCGGTCGGGCACGAAATCGTAAACGGGTAAGAAACGTAATTTTATGAAAGCATTAGCTTGGCACGGCAAGAACGACGTTCGCATCGATAACGTCCCCGACCCGACCATCATCAACGACCGGGACGCGATACTCAAAATCACGTCCACGGCGATCTGCGGCAGTGACCTGCACATCTACGACGGCTTTATCCCGTCGATGAAAAAAGGCGACATTCTGGGTCACGAGTTTATGGGCGAAGTCGTGGAAACCGGTAAGGGCGTCGGCAGCGACAAACTCAAAATCGGCGACCGCGTCGTGATTCCTTTCACGATTGCCTGCGGAAACTGTTTTTTCTGCAATCGTGATTTGTGGAGTTTGTGCGACAACTCCAACCCGAACGCAGGACTCGCCGAGCATATCAACGGCTACGCCGGGTCGGCCCTGTTCGGATACTCGCACCTTTTCGGCGGGTATGCAGGCGGGCAGGCCGAATATGCCCGCGTCCCGTTCGCCGATGTCGGGCCGTACAAAGTGCCCGAAGGCTTGACCGACGAGCAGGTTTTGTTTTTGACCGACATTTTCCCCACGGGTTACATGGCGGCGGAAAACTGCGATATTCAGCCGGGCGATACGATTGCCATTTGGGGCGCGGGGCCGGTCGGTTTGTTCGCCATCAAGTCCTGCTTTTTGTTGGGCGCGGAGCGGGTTATCTGCATCGACCATATCCCCGAACGCTTGAAACTGGCCCAAGAGGCCGGGGCCGAAATTTGGGACTACACCAAAGGCGACACGCTGGAATATCTGCGCGATACGACCGGCGGACGCGGGCCGGATTCGTGCATTGACTCGGTCGGTATGGAAGCGCACGGCTTTTCCATCGACAATATCTACGACAAGGCCAAACAATTAGCGCGTTTGGGTTCCGACCGACCACACGTTTTGCGCGAAGCCATCATCGCGTGCCGCAAAGGCGGAACGGTGTCGCTGCCCGGCGTGTACGGCGGACTGCTGGACAAAATCCCGTTTGGAGCCGCCCATGCCAAAGGCTTGACGTTCAAAATGGGTCAAACGCACGTTCACAAATATCTGCCCGCCTTGATGGATCACATTCAGCAAGGCCGTATTGATACGACATTCCTTATCTCGCACCGCCTATCGCTTTCGGAAGCGCCGCACGCCTACAAAATCTTCAAGGAAAAGAAAGAAAACTGCACCAAAGTAGTGCTCACGCCGTAGAGCAAACAAAAACAAAAAAGCGGGCCGAATGGCCCGCTTTTTTGTTGCGTTCACTTTTTGAAGACCTCGTTGTAATGCGCCAGTAAATCGGCGGGAGAGTCAAAAGTATAATCGGCGCGCAGTTTGTCGTCGCCCCAATAGCCACCGCAGCGCACGGAACAAACCGCGACGCCTGCTTTTTCGCCTGCTTCCACGTCGTAGGGCGTGTCCCCAATGAAGAGCGCATCTTCCGGCGCGAGGTTTGCTTTGTATAGGGCGACCTGCACCGACATCGGGTGCGGCTTGGATTTGGGCGCGTCTTTGCCCGAAACGATGAGGTCGATGTCGTTCAAGACGCCCGCGAGTTCGAGCGAGTGTTTCACTTCGTCTTCTTCGCCGGAACTTGCGATAATTAAGCGAAAGCCGTCTGCTTTCAAGCGGGCCGTTAATTCGGACGCGCCCTGCGTCGGCTTGACGGTGTCCGCGTATTTCGCCTTGTAAATTTCGCCGCGCTTTTTTTGTACGGCCTCGCCTTCGAGCGAATCTTTTTCGATCCCGATTGCGCGGGGCAGTAATTGGTCGCCCCCCATGCCAATCAACGGACGAATTTGCTCAAAGGTTGCTTGCGAAAAGCCGCAGGCGTGCATCGCCTCCACATACGCGCGGGCGTGCGCGTCGTTGGAATCCACGAGCGTGCCGTCCACATCAAAAATTATGCCGTCGTATTTTGCCATACGCCTGTTGTTCCCGGTTCGGCAGGCAGGGAAACGACGGGGCAACCTGCGTTATTTGAAAAGCGACGGGTAAATGGCTTTGAGTGTGTTCAAATCGCGCCGGTTCACGATGCGCGGGGCGGGCGGCGTGAAGTTCGGATTGAGCGAAATGTAGCGCGTCGTGATCGCGTACATGATGTCGCCCTCGGTTGGGCTGTGCCCGTTGATGCCGAGCGCGTGCCCCCACTCGTGGGCGGACACTTCGGTGAGTTCAGGCAGAGTGGAGCGTCCGCCGGTAGCGAGCGTCATAATCGCTTTTTCCAAATACGCGCCGCGCACCGCAAACGCGGTGACGCCGAGCGCGTTCGGATCGGGCGGCACGTAGGAACCGGACGTAAAGCGCACGATCACGTCGGCCTGTTTTTCGGCTTGCACAAGTGTGTAGCCGATAGCGCCGTTGGTGGCGTCCGTCCATTCGTTGAAGCCTTCGCGGGCGGCTTGTTCGCGCTCTAAAGTGTACGCGCCGTCGCGCCGAAAGAAGACGCGGACAGGCAATTTGCGCCACCGATGCGTGCTGTGCAAATCGGCGACATAGTTGGCATTGGTGGACGCTGCCGCCGACGGCGCACGAACGTCGTGTGCGATAGGAAACAAAGGCTTTTTGCCCACGGGAACATCCAACGCCAAAACGCAGCCGGTGTTAAAAAGCGCGGTGGCAGTCGCGCCCGTAATCGCAAATAAAGGGAGAAATCGCTTCACACCATAAATACGAATAACGGGGCGGGGCGCGTTCCGTTCCGTCACGAAGAAGCCGAAACCATAAAGA
>CAXTBP010000299.1:0-5181 GCA_964241985.1 uncultured Armatimonadaceae bacterium
CCAGCCCAAGTTGAAATGATTGACGCGAATTCCTTCCGGCCCGTGCGCGTCGGCCAAATTGCGGGATAGCGTCATTAGCGCGCCTTTGCTGATGGAATACGCCAGTTGATTTTTTTCGCCGCAGTAGCCGTTCACCGAACCGATATTGAGAACGATGCCGCTTTTTTGCGCCCGAAAATAGGGCAAAGCGGCTTGAATGAGTAGAAGCGGGGCGCGGACATTGACCGCCATCACCCTGTCGAAGAGATCGGCGTCCGTGGTTTCCAAATTGCTGCGAACGATGGCGGCGGCGTTATTGACCAGCAGTTCCAGCTTGCCCCACGTTTTCGCGGCCTCGGCGATAAGTTGGGCGCAGGCGTTTGGGTCTTCAAGGGGCGCACAAAGGACGGTGGCTTTTCCCGGCCCCGTGCTCGTGATTTCATCCGCGATGGCTTGCGCGGCGCTTTGCTCCTCCGGTTTACCGTGAACGATAACCCGCGCGCCTGCGCGCCCCAAACGCCTCGCAATCGCCTCGCCCACGCCCGTCGCCGAACCTGTGACGAGGGCGACACGGTTAGTAAAAACGCTTTCCGCCATTGTTTTGTTTGGCCCTATTTGCGCCGCTCTGTTTGCAAAATATCCTGTACGGCATCGTATAAAGCCGCGTTCGTGGCGACGGCGTCGCCGCCATGAATGGTATTTTCGCCCTTCCATGTGGCGAAGCGCCCGCCCGCTTCGCGCAAAATGGGAACCATCGGGGCAACGTCCCACGGATTCACAACCGGGTCGAGCATAATCTCCGCCCGGCCCGTGGCGACAAGCGCGTATCCGAAAGCGTCGCCCCATGTGCGCTGCAAGCGCGTCGCTTCGGTCAAGCGGTCGAAAGCGTCGGAGCGTTCCTGACACCTAATAATCGACGACGTAACCACGACGGCTTCATCGAGCGTTTGGGTTTGCGATACACGGCACGGGCGACCGTTCCAAAAACAGCCCAAGCCGTCGGCGGCGCAAATCATATCATCGAGCGCGGGCAGATACAAAACACCAACGGCGGGAACGCCGCGAACCTCGACGCCGATTAAAGTTCCAAATAACGGGACGCCGGAAATGAACGACTTTGTACCGTCGATAGGGTCAACGATCCAGCGGTAATCCGGGTTCGCGCCGGTTGTTTCGCCTTCTTCTTCGCCCAAAATCGCGTGGTCGGGAAACGAGGCCGCGATCCGCTCGCGTAGAACCCGCTCGGCTTCGCGGTCGGCAATCGTCACCGGCGAGGCGTCCGCTTTGCGCTCCACGGCGACACCCGTATTGAAGTGGGCGAGCGTTCGCTTGCCCGCACGATACGCGGCGTCCACGGCGACATCCAACAATTCGCGCAAATCCGGCGCGGTTGCAGTTGCGCTCATTGCTTGGGTTCCCCGTCCGCGCTTTCGCTGCCGGTTTGGCTTTCCGAAGTCGTTTCACTCGGTGCGGTGCGGGCGTTTTTCCATTCGGCCCAGCGCTCGGCAAGCGATGGTTTGCGCGTGCCGTCCTTGTTTTCCCCGCCCAAAACCGCTTTGGCGACCGCCGCTCCGGGCACGAACGCTGCGCCCGTTTGCACGGCGTCCTTGCTCGCCCGTTTCAAAAAATCGCGGCGCGATACGGCATGGGGAGACGGCGCGGGCGCGTCGTCGGTTTCCGGTGGGGTTTCCGTGTTTTCCATATATCGCTATTGTACCTGCTTCACTGGTTTATCCGGGCGGCCATTCCATCGGGCGACCGCCCAAAAGGTGTGCGTGCAGATACGGCACGGTTTGTCCGCCATCGCTGCCCGAATTGAACACGACGCGAAAGCCTGACCTGTCCACGCCCAAGCGGCGCGCTACTTCCGCGCAGGCAACAAGGAGTGCGCCCGCCGCGCCCGCATCGTCCTCGCGCAAATCGGCAACCGACACGAGCGGCTTTTTCGGAATCACGACCGCGTGAACTGGGGCCTGTGGCGCAATATCTTTGAATGCGACAATTTGATCGGTTTCGTAGATTTTCTCGACCGGCACGTCGCCGCGCGCTATTTTGGCAAAAATTGAATCTTCCATTGTTTTTTCTTTTTCCATTCGCTCCAGTTCGTGTAAACGCAAAAGCGCTTACAAAAGGGCGCGGCTTTTGACGGACAGATAGCGGGCGACCAAATCGGCGGAGACTTCTTGCGGCGGGGCGTCCACGACGAGGACGCCGCGTTTTTCAAGAAGGGCGAGGGCGCGTTTGCGGTCGGCGATGACTTCCTCGGCGACGGCTTTTTCATACACTTGCGTGGCCTGCGTCGGGGTTTGTTTGGCGCGTTCTTCAATCAAGGGGTCGCTGACCACGACGCACAAAACCAAATGGGCGCGGGATAATTGCCCGATTTCGGCAAGGAGAACGGCGGAGGATTCCGGGTCGGCAAGATCGGTAAAAAGGACGGCGAGGCTTCGCTTGCGCCACCGGGCCGACAAAAAGCGAAACGCGGCCCGGTAGTCGGACTCGACGGGCAAGGCGCGCGCGCCATACAGCGCCTGCAAAATATCCTGCGCCTGCGCGCGGCCCCGGCGCGGCGGCAACCACGCGCGGGCGGTATCGGCGAACGTCAAAAGCCCAACGCGGTCGTCGGCCTCGGCGACAACGTGCGATAGCATCAAGGCGGCGTTGACGACATGGTCGATTTTTTGGGTTTGCGCGATTTCTTGCCGCATTAAACGGCCCAAGTCAAGGAGCAATAAAACGTCCTGCGAGCGTTCGGCCTCGAACGTGCGCGAAATGACTTTGCCTCTGCGGGCGGTCGCTTTCCAGTCAATCGTGCGGTATTCGTCGTCGGGCGTGTAATCGCGGAGGCTTGCGAACTCGCGCCCGCCGCCCGCGATACGGGTTTTGCGCGCCCCTTGCCGCACCAAATGGGCGCGGCGCAGCATTAAGTCGTAATCGCCGACCTGCCGCAGGTTGGGGAAAACCGAAGCATTACGGGCGGCCTCGATTTTGCCTTGCCGAACCACCAAACCCAGCGGGCCGGTAATGCGCGCGTACACGTCGCCGAACATGAAATCGCCGCGCGCGGGGGGCGTGACCGAATAGTTGAGCGACCACTGCTCGAATGGCCCAAACGTATGCGCGGCCTGCCGGGTTTCGTTCTCGCCCAGCGCAAAGGAGGGGGGCGGTTCGTCGCGGAGCAGGGCGTTAATACGGTTGGGGGTTTGATTGCGCACCACGAGCGTGACCGTGTTCGCGGCGGCAACCGATAAGGCATCGTCGAGAACGCGCTGTACGGCAAAGGTCTGGTCGGGCTTGGCGCAGCGCAAATAATCCACGACAACGAGGGCGAACAGCGCGACGTTCCACACGACGCCAAGCAGTGCAAGCGGCGCAAACAAAGCGGACAAAAGAAGCGGCACGACGCCCGCCCCGACCAGCCACAAAAAGCGGCGCGAAAAAATCACGAGGGGGACTCCTTTTGACCGACGGGAATAAAAAAGCGCAAGCCGTCGTAGCCGAGCGCGACGTTCGGCGGCAAATCCGCTTGGGTTTCGTCGTAGTCGAAATGGTGCGATAGGTGCGTTAAATACGCTTGGCGCGGGGCTAAATCGGCGACCGCTTCAAGGGCTTCGTCCAAACCGAAATGCGTCGGATGCGAAGCGTGGCGGACGCAGCCCAAAACCAATGTGTCCAAACCGCGCAAATAGGGGCGCGTTTCGTCGGGGATGGCTTTTACATCGGTGACATAGGCGAATTTTTGCCCGAACTTGTAGGCGAGAATGGGTAGTTGCCCGTGCAAAACCGTGAGCGGCGTGACGGTCGTGCCACACAAATCGAGCGGCACGGTCGGCTGCACGTCCATGAGATTTAGTTGCGGTTTGCCCCCGCCTTTTTGGGTTTCTTGAAAAGCGTAGCCGAACACCATGCGAAGATGGGCGAGCGTGGGCACGTTGGAATAAATCGGCATGGAGCGGTTGTGCAAAAAGTTGAATTGCCGAATGTCGTCCATGCCCAAAATATGGTCGGCGTGATTGTGCGTAATCAGTACGGCGGCAACATCCGAAACGCCTTCGCGGAGCATTTGCAGGCGCATTTCCGGCCCTGTATCGACGAGGATATTTTGTGCCAGTTCGCCGTCCGCCACATCGCCAACCGTTACTAAAATAGAGGGACGCATTCGCTTGTTGCGCGGTTCGGACGAGCGGCATACTTTGCAGTCGCACCCGATCATTGGAACGCCCGTGCTGGTTCCCGTGCCCAAAAACGTGACATGGAGAGAAGGGGACAAAACGGAAGGCGAAGAAGCGTCAGAAGGGGGCATACAAGGAAATTATACTCTAAATTGCCGCCTTGTTTGCGCTTAAATTTCCGCGCCGATATGGGCGTCGGGTTCGGAGGGCTTTGGGCGGACGCGCGAACTGCCGTCCCAATCGGGGTCGCGCTCGTCGCGGGCCACGGCTTCGACTTCCGCTGAAAGGAGGGCGAGCAAATGGGCGCGGAGGGCGTGCAATGCGCCGTCGCCCTGCGGGTCGCGGGGGCGCGGGGCATCGACCGTGAAATCACCGACGATCCGACCGGGCCGGGCCGACATCAAAATAATGCGGTCGGAAAGGCTGAGGGCTTCGTCCATGCTGTGCGTGACGAAAACCACGGTTTTGCGAGTGCGCTCCCAAACGCCCAAAAGTTCAGTCTGCAACAGGGCGCGGGTTTGCGCGTCGAGTGCGCCGAAGGGTTCGTCCATCAAAAGCACGGGCGGGTCGGTGACAAGGGCGCGGGCAATCGCGGCTCGCTGGCGCATCCCCCCCGACAACTCGTGGGGAAACGCGCGAGCGAACCGGAACAAATGGACTTGGCGCAAAGCGTCGTCGGCGCGGGCGTCGCGCTCGGCTTTCTTTATGCCGCGCATCTGCAAGCCAAAGGAAACGTTGTCGCGCACATTCCGCCACGGGAACAAGGCGGCCTCTTGAAACACAACGCCCGCGCCGCTCGCGCCGGTTATTGCGCCCGACGACGGCGTGTCAAGGCCCGCCAAAAGGCCAAGCAAGGTCGATTTACCGCAGCCGGATGGCCCGATTAGCGACACGAACTGACCGTCGCTGATTTGCAGGGACACGTCGCGCAGGGCTTCGGTACGATTTGCCGCGTCGCCAAATACGCGGCTGACGTTTTGCACGGAAATGGGCATAACTTTCTTACGCGCCCTCCACGCCCCAGCGCCGC
>CAXTBP010000300.1:0-5076 GCA_964241985.1 uncultured Armatimonadaceae bacterium
TCCTGCCGCTCGTCCACCAGATGGTGAAGCAGTGCGGGGAAGCGGGCCGCTACGTCCATTGGGGCGCGACCACCCAGGACATCATGGACACGGCCGTGATCCTCCAGGTCCGTGACGGCCTGAAGATCATCGAAGACGACATCGCCGAGGAAGTCGGGCGCATCGCGCTGGGCTACGAAAATCTGCCCGAGACCGTGCCGCCGCTCCGTTTGGAAGGCGCGGGCGGGGGCGATTCGCAACGCGGCCTGTTTTTGGACGGTGTGCGTACGGCCCTCGTTCGCGCGGGCTTGCAAGAAGTTCTCACGCATTCGCTCGTTGCCCCGTCGGCGCTCGCAACCGAAGACGAAGCCGCGCACCGTGTGACCATTCGCGCCGCGCTGTCGCCGGAATTGTCGTCACTGCGCACATCGCTTTTGCCGAATTTGTTCCCGATTGGGTCCCGCGCGTTCGCCAGCGGCTTGCGCGACGTGGCGATTTTCGAGGCGGGGCCGGTATACCAAAAAGCCGACAACGACCACGGCTACGCGGAACCCCTGCGGATTTCCGGTTTGGTATGCGGCTCGGCGATGCCCGCCGCTTGGAACGTCAAACCCGACGCTCTGGCAAACGATTTCTACTTCGCAAAAGGCGTCGTCGAAAATCTGCTCCGCTATTTGGGCGTTGCCGATGTTCAGTTTACCGCCGATGAAACCGTCGCCATCGCGCACCCCAAACGCACCGCGAAAATAACGCTTGCGACCGGCGAGATTTTGGGAATGGTCGCCGAACTGTCGGAAGAAACCATCGAAACATCGAGCCTACCCAAACGGACGTGCGTGTTCGATTTGGACGGCGACTTGCTCCAAAGCCTGACGCAGTCGGGCGGCGGCGCGAGCGGGTATCGGTTCGCCCCGCTGTCCCGGTTCCCGTCGGTCACGCGCGACTTGGCCCCGGTTTTCCCCGTATCCGTCCCGTATGCCGATGTGCTCCGCGCGGCCCGCGAAGCGTCCGGCCCACTTCTCGAAGCCCTGCGCCTCACGGAAGTGTACGAGGGCGCGAACGTCGCCGACGGCTTCCGCGCGCTCACGCTCCGGTTCACCTTCCGCTCGCAAACCGCGACGCTCAAAGAGGCCGATGTGGAAGCCGCCCTGCAAACCGTCCGCGCCGCCCTCACCGAAATCGGCGCGGAACTCCGACCGGGCTAAGCTATATCCGACGCGGGCGGCACGAGTGACGGTGAACCTCGGCCCTGCCGCCTGCGTCGGAACTCTTAATGAACCGCTTCTTTTTGCCCGTCGCTGTGCTGGCTTCGGGCTTGCTTGTCGTCACTCCGCTCGTGGGCAATGCTGCCCCGCCGCCTGCGCCCGCAGTAGACGCCACACAGCTCCCGCCCGCGCCGGTCGCTTCGTCCCGTGTTGCGTTCGCCGACGAAGTGCAGGGGCGCAGACTGCTTTTCGCGGCCCGCGATTATTATCAATCGGCGGGTGCGAAAGGCGTCGATTTTACCGTTAAGTCCATTCTCATTTCCACGAACGGCCCGGCCCAACCGCGCACCGTTGATCGCATAACCGAAACTGTGCTCGCGTATCTGCCCGAACGACGAGCGAGTATCACGACCGAAACGAACGTTGTTCGCGCGAACCGGACGCGGCGTATCGTTCGCAAAACCATCAGCGATGGGCAAAATTTGATCGCCACGCGCTTCGACAGCGGCAATGTTTCCCCAACCGGCGTAAGCGACGCGCCGCCCCTCCGTGAAGTCACGCGGCTTTCCGTAGACGAGGGCGTTCCGCTGATCCGCTTGTTCGGCGTGGCGGGTTTTGGGCCGTTTTCGCAAGGCGCATTATTTACCGTTAGCCCCGCCATGCCGCTCGCGCCGCAGGTTCGCATTGCGTATCTTGTGCCAGGCGGCAATAGCGCAACAGATACAATTTGCGAAAACGACACGGACACCGGCGATGCGAACGCGCCCGTGCGCCGCGCCCGCCGCACGACATTGGACAAAGCGACGCACCGCATCGTGCGTTTTGAAGAATGGGTGACGCGCCAAACGCCCGACCGACCCGCAAGAAAAAACATTCCCGCTGACGACGGTTTGCGCGTACAATACCGCCGCGACGATTATTCCTACTTAGCGAACGGCGACGTGACCGCCCGCGCCAAAACCGCTTACGCGCAAAATCTGCCTGCCGATTACGTGGAAAAACTGGCTGCCAACGCCCCCACTCCGCCGACGCAAGCCACAGTGCAGGCCGACCCGAAAGCCCTTGCGACTCTTGCGCGCTATCAGCGGAGTTGGGAGCGTTTTTTATCGTATTCCGCGCAAGTGGAAGTGACGTATCAAAGCGATGCGCGAACGGCCCAGTCGCGCCCCTTGCCCGATGAATGGCGGAAAAGCGGCGTGCGGTATTCCGAGATTGTTTTGCGCCGCCCTGACAATCGCGCCCGCATCGTGCAGGAACCGCTTTTGACCGCGAACCGCTGGCGCGGCCCGCGAACCCTTCACATCGTGTCCGATGGAAACCAAGTACGTGGTGTGTGGGATAATGACGCGACCCACCGAAATCCTGTGGGCCAAACGCAGCAAACCCGCACTTTGCCCCTCAACGATCCCCGGCAGTTGTGGCAGCGCGTCAATCAAACCGGCTACGAAAACCCCATCGGCGCGCTCGGTGGTTTATTGTGGGTTTTCACCCTTCCCGTCAACGCCGACACGATGGATACCGCAGCCTACAACGGACAAGCAACCCTCGACGGCGGTGAAGTCGTGGATGTCGTTACGTTCACGAAAACCAACTTATCCACCAACCGGCGCACCAATCAGCAGGACAAAACCGTGACGACGTGGCGTGTCGGCTTCGGCGCGACCGACGGTTTGCCGCGCCTCATAGAAGCCCGCCGCATCACGAATCAGGGCGGACGCTTCGAGCGCGATCAACCGCCGACCCTTTCGGTCACGACCCGTTTGCGCCGCGTACAAATCGACGCCGAGCCATCGTCCTCCGCGTTCGTTTTGCCGCCTGCGCCGCCCAAAAGCTGACGGCGCGCGGCGTTACGGCCAAAAGGCGTAGGTTGGAATGCCGGTCGCCATGCTAAACAAACTCCACAAACTCCCGGTCACACATTCGCCTAAAATCACGCCGTAGCACAGCGGCAAGATTCGCCGGTACATTCCCAGTCCGCCATAGCGCAGAACCAGCACTTTGATCGTCCACGCGACGAGCATCGGCATCCACAACTGCCCCATACCCCACGACGACGCGACCGCGTAGCCAACCGGGTGGAACGGAAAGCCGACGATCCGAATGCGCGCGAAGTTAAGTAACAAGGTAAACACGGCCCCGACGCACACCGCCATTCCAACCTGCGGCTGTGGCGGTTTGGGAACCGCAACCCAGTTCGTGTACCGCGACCATGATTCGCTTCCGAAAACCGTCAGCACATTGGGCGGCGCAATGGCTGCCGTCGCCGCGCCGTTTTGGTAGCCTAAATGTAGAAGCGCCCAAAACGCGCACAGCGGCCCCAAAAAGCCCGCCGCCAAAAGAAATGGAAACAATGCGCCTACGGTTGGCGTTTGCGCGCGTTCGGCGAGTTTGAAACTTTCCATACCCACGGGCATCGGGTGCGAACGGTAGGCGCGGTTGAATCCCCACGCAAGCGAAAACATCGTCAGCGTGTGCCGGTCGAAGTTCGTCGGGCCTAAAATCGTGGGCAGCATTTCGTCCGGCCCTGCGCGGTGCAAATCGTGGGCGGGCGGGCCGAGTTCGGCCCGCATTCGCGTCACGGCAAGGGCGATGGCAAGATAAATAGCAAAAAACAACACGACCGCCCACCAGACCATGCCCCCCGCCAAACAAAATCCGCCGAGCAAAGCCAGCCCGACGACCATTCCCCAAAATGCGGCTTGGTACGAAATCGGCCCGCCGCTGTCGTCCTCGTCCGTGCGTCCGTCGGCGTCCCCTATGGCGAGCGCGAAGATGCGCGACAATCGTTTGCGGGCCGCCCATAAAACCGTGATCGTGATTCCCAAAAACGCGCCCAGCGATTGCGCATTGACATACGGAAAATTCGGCGTTTGATCCCAGCCGGTCGCGGCTGTGAGAATGAGCTGCCCTTTCCAAAACCAGTAGAAAAACCACGACGAGAACAAAAAGTCGGTGGGCAGCAGCATTCCCAGCCCGATAGCGAACGGATAAAACGAAACCGGCACGCCGCCGACCGCGTTCCACGGTCTGCCCATTCCGCCGAAAATATCGGCGGACATATCTTTGGCTTTAACATTGATGGCGGGGATGGCGGGGTTCAAAAACGCCCACCCGTTCCATAGCTGAAGCAATGCCGCGAGCGCGAAGCCCATCCACATAATCCGGTTGCGCCACAACGATTCGCCCGGGCCGTTCGTTCCGGTGTCAATTGTGCCCGCCGTCATTGCAAGGGGCAAATTGACGAGCGGAAAGGCCAATTTTTCCTGTTCCGTCCACTGCTTGCGGAAAAGCACGTTGACGCACAGCAAGGTCGCCGTGAGTGTGCCCAAGAATCCGGCCCAGCATAAAATTGGCAATGCCCATGCCTTGAGATGGTCGGCTTGATATAGAGTCGAGTGCCCGGCGTAGAAATCTTTTGCTGCATCCACATCCTTGACGACGAGCCAGCCGGGCAAATTGGGCAAAAGTGTGTTAGCCCAGTCGTTCGCCGCTGTTTGAAACTGCGTGGCGTGTACGAGGGTCGGAAGCAGTACTTCGACAATATCGTGACTGCCGAGCGCGGATGTAACACCCAGCACCGAGTACGCAATAAGGAGTTCGCCGCGCTCAAGGGCAGGCTTTTTGAAAATCCGCGCGCTGATGCCGTTCCCAAGCACCAAAAACGCCAGCCAAAAAACGATGTTGTAAAACAGCGAGGTCGTCGTTGGATGGCCCGCGTAGCGGATCACTTCGGAAAGCGCGAGCCAGTAGGCGTTTAAGGGAACCAGAACGGCGAGCAAAACAAAGAGGCGGGCGCGTACTTTGACGCGCCCGCCGCTATTGGTATTCTTTTTTGTGGCGGCTTTGCCCATATCTTATTAGAAAACAGGCCTCTCCCCCCGGCCCCCTCCCC
>CAXTBP010000301.1:0-5054 GCA_964241985.1 uncultured Armatimonadaceae bacterium
CCGGATTGGTAGATTTTGCCCGCGCCCTTGCGGACAAAGGCGTGGAACTGCTTTCGACGGGCGGCACGGCCCAAGCCCTGCGGGATGTGGGCGTTCCCGTCACGCTCGTCAGCGAGGTTACCGGCTTTCCCGAAATGATGGACGGGCGCGTCAAAACCCTGCACCCAAACATTCACGGGGGCATTCTCGCCGACCGCGATACCCCCGAACATTTGCAGGCCATTGCATCGCAAAATATCGCCCCGATTGATTTGGTGTGCGTGAATTTGTACCCGTTTGAGAAAACGGTTGCCAAACCGGATGTCGCCATCGCCGACGCGATTGAAAACATCGACATCGGCGGCCCGGCAATGGTGCGCTCGTCGGCGAAAAACCACGGGGGCGTCGCTATTGTTGTCGATCCCGCCGACTACGCGGGAATTGTGGACGAACTTGCAACGGCAAGCACGATTTCTCTTGCCACGCGTAAACGGCTCGCCGCCAAAGCCTTTGCTCACACCGCAGCCTACGATTCCGCGATTGCTAACTACTTGGAGCGTGAATACGCCCCGCAAATCGCCCAAACCGACGCCGCGCCCGAAACGCCCTTGCCTTCGACGTTCCGGCTTTCGCTGCCGCGCGTTCAAATTTTGCGCTACGGCGAAAACCCGCATCAACAAGCCGCCTTGTACCGCGACGATAAAACCACCGAACCCTGCATCGGGCACGCTATTCGCCGCGACAACAGCGGCAAGGAAGTGTCGTTCAACAATTTGTATGATTTGGACGGCGCGCTCGAACTCGTGAAAGAATTCCCCGACGCCCCCGCCGCCGCGATCATCAAGCACGCCAACCCCTGCGGCTGCGCCCAAGCCGACGCGCTCGCCGACGCCTTCGCGCTTGCTCGTGAAGCCGATACCGTGTCCGCGTTCGGTGGCATTTTAGCCGTCAATCGCCCCTTAGACAAAGCCACAGCGGAGCGGATTACCGGCCCGAACACGTTTTTCGAGTGTATCGTCGCGCCCAGCTACGAGGACGGTGTGGTCAAAACACTGACGACCAAAAAGAAATGGGGGGCGAACTTGCGTTTATTGGAGGTCGGGCCACTGACAAACGGGCCGGGCAAAGACGGCTACTTGGTGAAGCAAATTGTTGGCGGCTTGCTCGTTTCCACGCGCGACTACAAACCGATTGGCGCAAACGATTTGACCGTCGCCTCCGACCGGCAGCCGACGCCCGAAGAAATAGCCGAGTTACTTTTCGCGTGGCGCGTCGTCAAGCACGTCAAATCCAACGCCATCGTCATTACCAAAGACCGCGCGCTTCAAGGCGTCGGGGCCGGGCAAATGAACCGCGTTCGCAGCGTAAACTTGGCGGTCGAGCAAGCGGGCGAAAACGCCCGGGGCGCGGCCCTCGCCTCCGACGCCTTTTTTCCCTTCCCCGACGGCCCACAAGCCGCCGCCGATGCGGGTGTGACCACGATTATCCAGCCCGGCGGCTCGGTCAAAGACGACGAAACCATCGCCGTGTGCAACCAAAACGGCATCGCACTCGTTTTGACGGGCGTTCGGCACTTCCGGCATTAGGGATTACGAGGCCTCTCCCCCGGCCCCCTCCCCTGAAAGGGAAGGGGGAGCCTGTATGGGCTTGACTTCTGCGAAACGCTCGCCTTTGCTTTAGCCTGCGTTTGACAGGCTCCCCCTTCCCTTTCAGGGGAGAGGGCCGGGGGAGAGGCCTGCTGCATCCTAAGTGAAATACAAAACCTTCGCCTGCGGAAACCGTTCGGCGATTTCGGTTTCAAAAAACGACCGAAGCCGTTTCATCACGTCTTTTTGGTACACATACTTGACGCCGCCGAACTTGTTGCGCTTGGTATCGCGCCCATCCATCGTCATGTCCAGCTTGGTCGCGGGATACCATTCGGTTAGCACGTCGCGGGAGCCGGGCGTGAACCGGTGCGTGATGAGTTCAAAGGTCAAATCGCAGTTAAAATCGAGGGCGCGGGCGATGTCGTCGAGCAAGGCCGTGTAGTGCGTTTCCCAGTCGTCAATCGGCATGATCGGCGCGATAACGATACCGACGGGATAAGCGCCTCCGCCTTGTTCGCGCGGCATGGCTAACTTACGAAGGGCGCGCAAGCGGGCCGAAACGGGCGATACGCCGCCCTCGAACTGACGGGAAACCGGCGCGGCGTTGACGCTCGCGCGGCAGCGAGTGTGCCCGTTGTGCGGCAGGTCAAGCAGACCGTCCACGTTGTCGAACTTGCTGACCCAGCGCAAACGGGCTTGCTCGCGCGTGCCGAAGTAGCGAATGGTTTCCGCCAAACTGCCGGTCAAATGCTCGATCCCGCCCGGGTCAGTGTAACACGACGCTTCATACGTTGCCGGGGTTGTGCCGGTCGGGGTTTCGTAGTTTGCCAAGTTATGCAGAATTTCGGGCAGATTCGCATAGGCGCGGACGACGGGCGGGCCGCTCAAACTCCCGGCCAAATAACAATACTGGCAGTGGGCCGGGCAGCCTTCGGCAAGGTGAAACTGCCAATCGGCGGAGGGCGGAATGGGCTGCAAGCGAAACTGCCCCGCCGGTGCGGTCACGACGGCGAGCGTAGATTTCGCCGCGCGGTAGGTTTCGCGGGCGTCGGCTCCGCGCAAACCCGTCAAGCGATTGGCGGGCAGTTCCTCTACGGGCAAACCGAGGGCTTCAACACGGGCGCGAATTTGCTGGCCCCACGGCAAGGCGAGTGCGGCGGGCGTGAAAACAACGCGCTTGGGCATCCACAAGCGGGGCTTGGGCGCGAGCGAAATGAGGGATTCGTTGACCATCTCCGGGCTTGGCACAACCGGCGCAATGGTGTTTTTAACAGGCGCTTCGAGAACGGACGGCATACGGGTCTTCCTTGTCTATTGCGCGAAAGTATTAATAGATTTTGACAGTTCTATTATATCATTTTGCAGCTACCGACGCTCCGGTTTATACCCGTTTTTTCTTTACAGAACCCGCCCGCCGTGCTATAACGAAACATGACTTTCCCCCGCTTTTTTGCCGTTGCTGGCGGTTCTTCGGCAAGCGTCGCCGCCGTGCTGCTTCTCTCATCCACTCTTGCCGCCCAAGCGGGCCAAACGCCCGCCAATCCCCGCGCGAGCGCACCAACCAAAAAACCGCAAACCGCTCCGCCGATGCGCCCGCTTCCGCTCCGGGTTGTGGGGCCGGATACGTCTACGCGGCCCCGCGCGCCGATTTTGCCGCCCAACACGTTCATGCCCGTTTCGCAAATTAAAGGCGGCATGAAAGGCTACGGTTTGTCCGTCTTTCAAGGCAACAAAATCGAGCGGTTCGATGTGACGATTTTGGGCGTGATGCGGAAAGTCAACAACGGCCGCGACCTGATTCTGGTCAAACTTGGCGGCCCGCAAATGCGGCGTGTCACCGACGTTATCGCGGGCATGAGCGGTTCGCCCGTGTATGTCAACGGTAAAATCGTCGGCGCGGTGTCCTACGGCTCGCAGTTCACGCGCGAATCCATCGGATACTTGACGCCGATTGAAGATATGCTGGACGCTTGGGATCCTGCTTTGCCCCAGTCGCCCGATTCGCCGAACACGCCCACCCCCGCCCCGGCGACGACGCAGGCCGCGCAACTTCCCCAACCACTCACCCTCGACGGCAAAACCTTTACCCGCGTCGCCCTAATACACTCGTTTGTGAACAGGCCGATTGCCCAAACGGGAACGCTGGTTTTGCGCCCGCTGGCCGCCAAAGTTACGGTTTCGGGCGTGTCGGGTTCGCGCTGGGAAACCGTCAAAGGCGTCCTTGCCAAAATGGGACTGGATGCGCGGCAGGGGCCGGGCAGTGTGGGCAATGTCCGCAATAGCGGCCTTACCGGGTCGGCCTTGACGCCGGGCGGCGCGATTGCTATGAGCCTTGCGACCGGCGACATCGACATCACGGGTATCGGCACGCTGACCTATCGGAGGGGAAGTCAGGTCGTCGCGTTCGGGCATCCGTTCCTTAATATCGGGCCGCTTGATGCGCCCATGTACACGGCCTACATCCACGACATCGAGCCGTCGTTTTCCGAATCGTCGAAAATAGGATCGCCGGTTAAACTCGTCGGCGCGTTTTCGCAGGATCGACCCTTTTCGATTGGCGGGCGGATTGGCGCGAAACCCGTGCTCGTACCGGTTACCGTTCGTGTGCAGGATAAGGCGTTTGGACGCGACCGCGTGTTTCGCGCCCAGCTCGTGCGCCACCCCAATTTGACGCCGCAGCTTATCCCCCTTGCCGCGAGCACCGCCGTCGCCGAAGTTCACGGACAACCCGGCGATGCAATGGCGACCGTGACGACAACCGTTGTCGCCGACGAAGTGGGAACGGTCACGCGCACCAACCGTGTGTACGACGGCGTGTCCATCGATTCGGCGGCGACGGGCGATCTGATGTCGCTCATGAGTTTGCTGTCCGCGAACCCGTTTTATCCGGTCGCCGTCCGGAGCGCGACAATCAGCGTGGCGATTGAGTCGGGGCGCAAAACCGCGCAGGTCGAGCGAATTTATCTGAACCAGTCGCGCTATGAACCCGGCGAAACCGTCGAAGTCGGCGTGGTTTTGAAGCCGTACAAACAACCGCGCGTGACCAAAATGCTGCGCGTCACCATTCCACCGTCTACGCCGAACGGGATTTTGCCTTTGACCATCAGCGGCGGCGGAGCGGGAGCGGGAAGCGGCGGGTCTGGTTTGCTCGGCATTCTTTTGGGCGGGCGCGGCGCGAGCGCGGACTACGCGAACGCAACAACGGTTAAGCAATTAATCCAAAAATACAAAGAGCGCGACCGCAACGACGCTCTTGTCGCCCGTTTACAGTTGCCTACGTCGGCGATTTCGGTTGGCGGCGAAAAAATGCCCGGCTTGCCCGCCAACTTGGAAGCCGTTCTCAAAGGAAGCGGCGGTGCGACTTCCGGCTTAAACAGCAGCCTGCCGCGCTCGTCAAGCGTTCGTTTGGAGCGCGACGAAGTGAAAGTCAGCGAGCCGACCGATTACGTGTTGTCCGGTTCGCAAGTCTTGCCGATTCGTGTCGCG
>CAXTBP010000302.1:0-5045 GCA_964241985.1 uncultured Armatimonadaceae bacterium
GAGTGTCCACAGCGCGTTTCCTATTTGCAATTGCGCGTCGGACGCGGTTTTCACATCAAGGCCGGGCAAAGCGGCGATTTTCGTAAACGTTTTGTGGGCATCCTCGAATGCGCCGACCGACATTTGCGTGTAGCCCAGATAAAAAAGCGGCGTGGGGTCTTTGGGCGCGAGTTCGGATGCCTGCACAAATTGCGGCGCGGCCTGCGTAAACGCTTTGGCTTTGTAATACGCGAACGCCAAACGCAAACTTGCTTTGGCGTCTTTCGGATTAGTGGAAAGTTCGGTTTCGGCTTTGTCCACGCCGGGCGTGTCATCCGGTGCGGGGTGCGAATCGGCGACCTGCGGCGCGGGCGAAAGCGTTTCGGAATCGGCGGGAATTGACGCACTTGCTCCGGTTGTGGCATTCTCCGTCGTCGAGGCCGAAATAGACGACGCGCCCCCCTGCCCGACCGGCGCGGACGTGGGCCGGTCGTTACAACCGCTTGTCAAAACACCCAATCCGAAAACAACGCAAACCGCCCCTAAAAAGCGCGAATTCATGGCTTTATCCTACCACAAGCGACGGAGCCAAAAAGAAAAACCGGGCGGCTTTCCCATAGGAAAACCGCCCGGTCTGTTTTAATGCACCCGAAGGGACTTGAACCCCTGACCCCCAGCTCCGCAAGCTGATGCTCTATCCACTGAGCTACGAGTGCTTATGTGGCATTGAATGGTTTCCATCATCCGCCGCCCATTAAGGTATCATGCCGCGATGCGGGTGTCAAGGTGTAGGCCGCTAAAAACCGTTTAACCCGCCGCTTCGCACCGTGCCTTGATAGATTTGAGGGTCGCGTCCAGATTGTTTTGCATCGTTTTTTGCACGATGGCTTTAATCAAACCGCCGACGAGCGGGATTTCCAACCGGTAATCCAGCACGGAATCAAAGCGCGTTTGGTTGTCGCCGCTTTGCGTGAATGTCCACACGCCCTCGAACTGATCGTAGTCGCCTTCCAGTTGCTTGAACGTGCAGGTTCCGGCTTCCAAATCCCACAAATCTTCCTCGATCCAGTGGATTTTCGTGCCGAACTTGGGCACGATGCCAACCCAATCGGTCACCATGCGCAAGCCGTCGGCGGATTTTTCCTTGACGACGAGCGACTGAACGTCCGCCATAAACGTCGGAAACGCTTCGTTATCGCGGGCTACGGCGATGACCTTGTCGCGCGGGGCCGAAATCTCAATACTGCTTTCAACACGGGGCATGAGTTTTGCTTAATTTCTCCGCCAACAGTTTGCACAAACGCAGGCGGCATTCCTGCCGACCGTTGAATGCAGGAAAGCGCGGCGAACCGGGCGAATTACCGGTTATTCTCAGCATCCTCGGTTAAATTGTAAGGTTAAAGGAATGCGGCAGGCAAAACGAATTCCGTGGGCAATAATAGGCGTCGCCTGCGCGGCGCTGCTCATCATCGTCACAAGCGGTGCGCTTCCCAATCGGGAGCGGCAGTTGGAAGACGTTCTCGCGCGCGGCGACGCCGACACACTACTGCGCCTTGTCCACGGCGGCCTTGACCCAAAAACCGAGGTATGCACCGGCTACACAACGCCCGATTGGACATACAATTTCCCCTTCCGACTTTTGCCGGACAGTGTGTGGCCGACAAGATGCGCGGCGAAATCGCCGCTCCTTGTGGAAGCGGTTCGCCACGCGAAAGGGCCGAACGCGCACGCCCTTGTTTCCGAACTTTTGCAGCACGGCGCGGACTGCAACAGTCAATCGCACGCGGGCGATACGCCGCTAATCGCCGCTGTGGACACCGCCGACGTAAACGCAGCCCAGCTCCTGCTTGATCACGGCGTGGCGCTCAACACGAGCGACGCCCGCCGAGCGTTTTATGAAGCTCTGCGAAGTGGCAACGCCTATATTGTCCGTTTGTTCCTCGCGCACAAACAAAGTCCGCACGAACGCTTTGCCTACGATAACGACAAAACTCCGCTCATGGTCGCGGCGCAAAACGGCGCGGTACAGTCAGTAGAATTGCTGCTTCAACAAAAAGCCGTGCCCAACGCACAGGACGCGGACGGCGAAACCGCGCTTGGCATCGCGCTTGGCAGTCGCTACGGTTACAGTCACGATAAAAGGCGCATCGCGCAAATGCTATTGCGACACGGCGCATCGCTGTTTATCAAAGACCACGATGGCGCAATGCCCATTGACCGACTTCGGTTCACGCGAGATTTTTATAAAGCGACCGGTCAAATGGCAAAAATTCCGCGTGTTTTACGCGATCCCCCATCCCGTTAAAAACGGTTTTTACCCGAACTGTCTGCCGTTTTTCCCGACGAACCGACGAACTTACAAGGTCGTTTAAGGAACCGAGCGCAACCCGATACGGTATACTATTGCGGCAGGAAATCGTGACAAGCGTACAAATACCCCAACTTTCCAAAAGCGAAAAAATCGTCGTTGCGATGAGCGGCGGCGTGGATTCCTCGGTCGCCGCCGCGCTTCTTAAAGAGCAGGGCTACGACGTCATCGGCGTCACGCTGCAAATTTGGCAGGAAGCGACAAGCGACACGCACGGCAGCGGCTGCTGCTCGCTGGGCGCGGTCGAGGATGCTCGCCGTGTTGCCGCGCGAGTCGGAATTCCGTTTTATGTGCTCAACTACCAGCAGCCGTTCGCGGACAAAGTGATTGATCCATTTGTCGAAGCGTACCGTCAAGGCCGCACGCCGAATCCCTGTATCAACTGCAACCGCTATATCAAGTTCGACGCCCTACTCGAAAAGGCGCTGTCGCTTGGCGCGACCAAACTTGCGACCGGACATTACGCCAACGTTTTTTATGACACGGCGTCGGATCGCCATGTTCTCGCGCGCGCCGGGGATAAAACCAAAGACCAAACCTACGCGCTGTATGCGACCAATCAAATCCACCTCTCGCACATGACGATGCCGCTCGGCGGGCTTGCAAGCAAAGACGAAACCCGCGACATCGCCCGAAAATACGGCCTTAGTGTCGCCAACAAGCCCGACTCGCAAGAAATTTGCTTTGTGCAGGGCGAAAATTACGGACAATTTTTATCCGCCCGCGTCCCGGAAGCCGTTGCCGAAGGCAAAATTGTGGATTCTTCGGGTACAATTCGGGGCAAGCACGACGGTATCGCCTTTTACACGATTGGGCAGCGCAAGCGCGTGAACGTCGGATCCTCTAAGCCTTTGTACGTACTTTCCGTGGACGCGCAAACGAACACGGTCACGGTGGGGGCGGATGCCGAACTCTACGCGCCGGGCTGCGCGGTAGACGATTTGACGTGGGTCGGTATTGACGCCCCGCCGATTGGTGCGTCCGTTCCGTGCGAGGTCAAAATCAGGTATAACATGGCTTCCGCACCCGCGACGCTGACGCGCACCGGGCCGGATACCGTGGACGTAACATTTGAGCGTCCGCTGCGGGCCGTGTCACCGGGCCAAGCCGCCGTTTTCTATGGAATCGGCGATAAGGAAGATTGGGTATTGGGCGGTGGAACCATTATCGGGAAGCGGTAACCGCCCGTTTAACACGGAACAAACGGCGCAAACCGTGCGCTATTTAAGGTAGGACAAGCAACTATGAACGAATCGAATAACGACAGCTTTCCGCTGTGGGCGAGCGTTGCAGCGGGCGCGCTCATTGGTGTGGTCGTCGGCGGCGGGCTTGCCCTTTTGTTCGCGCCTAAAAGCGGAGCCGAAACGCGCTCCGATCTGAACCAAGCACTCGACGATTTGAAGGTGCGCGCGGAAGAAGCCCTCGACGATTTGCAGGAATCGACCGTTACGCTTTCGGCCCGTTCGCGCCAAATCATCGAAGAAACCCGTGAAAACATCGTGCGGTCGGTGGAAGCCGGAAAAGACGCCTACGCCGACAAAAAACAGGAACTCACTTCCCAACTGGAAGCCTGAGCGAAACCTGCGAAAACCTTAGAAGGAACAACAATTAATTATGGAATCGACCAGCATGAACCTGAAAGTATCGCCCCGGAGCGTGCAGGACAATGTGCAGGCGCTTGATTTGGAAGGCGAAGTGGACGTGTACACGGCCCCGCTTCTGCGCCAAGAAATCATGGAACAGGTAGACGGCGGAACGCGCCATCTTTTGGTCAATTTGGAAAAAGTCGAGTATTTGGACTCCACCGGTCTTGGCATTCTTATCGGCGGCGTCAAGCGCGCCAAAGAACAAGGCGGCTCGCTCAAACTGGTCGGCCCGTCGGCCCGCATCACGCGCATTTTTGAAATCACCGGCCTCAACAAAATTTTCGATGTGTACCCATCGGAAGCGGATGCTCTCGCAGCCACGGAAGCAAAAGGTTAACCTGCGTGCTGATGAGTGACAATACCCTTTCCAACGCCTCTGATAACGACGCCGTCGCCGGTGATTTGCCCGCCGTGCCGCGCTCGCCGGTCGCATCCGGCGAAACCCAAACCGTTTCGCTAACTATCCCGTGTCTCCCCGATTATGTGGGAACCGCTCGCCTCGCCATTTTAGGGGTGGCCTCGCACATGGGATTTTCGTACGATCAAGTGGAAGATATTCGCCTTGCGGTCGGCGAAGCGTGCGCCAATGCCATTGAGCGATCCAGCCAGCGTAGCGCAGGCGGCGACGCGACTATTACCATTCGTTCCATCGTCGAAAGCGCGCGCCTTGTTATCGAAGTGGAAGACCATGCGGGCGGCTCCCCTATCGCCCTCGATGAAACCGCCACCGGCAGCGAAGTGGAGGATTTCGACGGTCAGGAGCTGGGCGCACTTTTGATGGAAATTCTCGTGGACGAAATGACGGTGGAAACCCTGCCCGGCGGTGGCGCGTTGGTTCGTCTTGTAAAATATTCGGGCGAGGCCTGATGGAAAGCAAGCGATTATGACCGTACGTTCTGCGACGCTTGTCAGCCCGGGCACTTCCGCTTCGGGTAGCCCTGCTCCGCCACCGCGCTCCGGTAACACAAATGATGCCGTCGCCGAACGGCTTTTCCGCGAATACGCTCGGACGCACGACCCGCAAATCCGCGAAAAACTGATCGCCATGCACC
>CAXTBP010000303.1:0-5002 GCA_964241985.1 uncultured Armatimonadaceae bacterium
TCGTCGAGGATGGTCATGAACAGATACTTCGGCTTGTCCGACGGCGCGATGGCCCGCATTGAGAAAAGCCCTATTCGGCAACTGCTCACAACCGATACGATTCCTTTCAAACATCCCGAATCCGTGGAAAGCGGGCGCGTCCAAATTATTTCGGTCGCGCCGCTGCTCGCCGACGCCATCCAGCGCATCCATAGCGACGATTCCGTGTCCGAACTGTTCGACCGCGTTTGGTAACCATCGACAGTTGGTGATACTTCGCGCCCGCTTGCGTCGTTGACAAAGGGCGGGCGGCGGATTATACTGGAATCGGCGCGCTTCACGTTCGCTTCCCCTTCGTGCGCCGATTTTCAAGCCTGTTTAAGTGAGCAAACCCCGCCGTGTTACCCCATCTTTTAGAATCCCTGCGGGCGCTGAACACCGGGCAGTTTTTCCGCGCGCTGCTTGATATTGCGGTCGTTTCGTATGTGATTTACCGGCTCATTCTGCTTGCCAAAGGGCGGCGGGCATGGCAAATTCTCATCGGCCTCGGCGTGTTTTTCCTGCTTGTTTACGCATCGGATAAGTTCGGTTTGGTGACGCTCAACTGGCTGCTCAAACAGGTCACGCCGCTCGGCCCGGTCGCTATCGTGATTTTGCTGTATCCCGAACTACGCGACGTTTTGGAGCGTTTGGGCCGTTTGGACTTTTGGGGTGCGCCCCTCCATGTCGTGCCGCGCCACAGCATGGTCGAAACGATTGAGGAAGTCGTGCGCGCCTCCCTTCTCCTTGCCCCGCGCAAAACCGGCGCGCTGATGGTTTTGGAGCGCGACATCGGCTTGGAAGACATTATCGCCACCGCAACCGCGCAGCTTGACGCCGAAGTATCGGCGGAACTCTTAGCCACGTTGTTCTACAACGGCACGCCCCTGCACGACGGCGCGGTTATCATACGAGGCGGGCGCATCGTTGCCGCAGGCTGCACGCTGCCCTTGTCCGATTCGCCAAATATCGCGCCCAATGTCCATACCCGCCACCGCGCCGCCATTGGCGCGTCCGAACAATCCGACGCCCTCGTTGTCGTGATTTCCGAAGAGCGCGGCACGATTTCGCTCGCCGTCGGCGGGAAACTGATCCCCGGCCTCAAAGGCGACACATTGCGCGAAAAACTACTTGAAGCCTTCGGGCAGGGCATGAATAAAAAAGAAAACCGCGCGCTTAGTTCGCTTGGTAACCTGCACGTCGGTAATTTGCACGTCGGCAATCTCCGGTTCGGGAAAAACGACAAGGAAGCGGACGCCAAACAATGAGCGAGATTTTTGGCGAATTGTTTGGCGGTTTGGTCACGGCGGTGCGGCGTAATACTGGTTACAAGTTGCTCGCCGTCGCGGTTGCCGTACTTTTGTACGCCGTTGCGAACGATCAACAAAACCCGCCGACCGCGCGGCCCGTATATGTCACGCCGCAAATTGTCAATTTGCCCAACGATATGGTCGTCAAAAGCGGCCCGCCGGGTGGCCCGCTGATGGTTTCCGGTCAAGCCGAGGCCGTGACCGCCTTTAATGCGCAGGATGTGAAAGCGACGATTGACGTAAGCCGTGCCAAAGTCGGCGTCAATCCCCTCCCGATTGTGTATAAGTACCCGCCGGGCAGTTTGGACATCGAAAGCGCGCCGTCAACGGCGATGGTGGTTTTGGAAAAAAAGCAGGCCGCCTCGTTTGTTGTGGAAGCTATTTTGGACAACGACGCGCCGTCGGGCTATATGTACGGCGATCCCGTCGCAAATCCGCGCAAAGTGACCGTCTACGGCAGCGCATCGGAAGTCGCCCGGGTGGGCCGCATCATCGCACAGGTCGAAAACACGGACAACTCTCGCGCCGTCGAAAGCGACGTGCTTTTATCCGCCCAAGATTTGCACAAACAGGGCGTGGATACCGTGCAAATCGAGCCGTCGCGGGTTCATGTTTCGGTCGCCCTCAAAAAAGCGCAGGGCGCAAAAGCCGTGCTTTTGTCGGCTTTGATGACCGGATCACCCGCGCCCGGTTATGTCGTCGTCGGCTATACGTTTTCGCCGCCTCTCGTGACCATTACGGGCACGCAAACCCTGCTTGCGGCCCGCTCGTCCTTGACCGTGCCGCTCGTTATCGACGGCATCGAGGCAAGCGAAACGCGCACGGTCAAGGTCGTGCCGCCCGCCGGTCTTATGCTGCAAAACGTGGAGGATAGCGCGGTGCGGGTTCGTTTGGACGTGCGCCGCATCGCGCCGCGCCCCACTCCGCTTCCAAGCGGTGCGGAGGCCGCATCGCCGCGCCCGACCCCGACCGGATCGCCGCAAGAGCATCCTGCGGCAACCCACGGCGGCGCATCTGTGCCGGCGGGCAAGCCTGCCGTTCCGCTCGCCTCCACGCCCGAACCCACCCAACCGAAAGAAAAAGAATAGTTGTCCGAGTTGTCGCCTAAGCCATCGTCTCCCGCTGTCCGTCGCCTGTTTGGAACCGACGGCGTGCGCGGAATCGCCAATACCGAACTGTCGCCGCAGCTTGCCCTTGCTTTAGGCGCGGTCGCCGCCCAAGTTTTGCGCCCCGGAGCATCCGAGCCAAGTGGACAAGCCGAAACGTTCGTGGTCGGGCGCGACGGGCGCGTGTCCGGCGATATGCTGTTCGCGGCGCTTGCCTCGGGCATCTGCTCACAAGGGGCGAACGTCGTGGATTTGGGCGTTTTACCGACACCGGGCGTAGCATGGGCAGCCCAGCAAATCGGGGCAACGGCAGGAATCGTGATTTCCGCCTCGCACAACCCGGTCGCCGATAACGGCATCAAATTCTTCGGCCCGAACGGTAAAAAACTGCCTGACGGTTTGGAAGCGCAAATGGAAGCCGCGCTCGATTCGTGGGATACGGTTCCGCGCCCGGTCGGCGGCGGCGTGGGTCGTATGGATATGCAGCCCGATCTGGTACATCGGTACGCCGATTCGCTTATCGCATCGGCAAGCGGCGTGCGCTTGGACGGCTTGCGCGTCGTCCTCGACTGCGCGAACGGGGCGGCATCGTATTTGGCCCAGCGCGTTTTTGAAAGTGTCGGCGCGACCGTCACGCTGCTTTTCGCTCACCCGAACGGCGTCAATATCAACGCGGACTGCGGCTCGCTGCATCCCGAGCATTTGGCCCAAATGGTCACGGACACGCACGCCGATTGCGGCATGGCGTTTGACGGCGACGCCGACCGCGTCATTTTGGTGGACAACAAAGGCCGCGTTTTCGACGGCGACCGCATTTTGTACACGCTCGGCGTGTGCCTGTCGCGGAAAAACGAACTGACAAACAACGTGGTCGTTGGAACCGTGATGAGTAATATCGGCTTGGAGCAGGCTCTAAACAAAGAAAACATTCGCTTGGTACGCGCCCCGGTCGGCGACCGTTATGTCGCCCAGCAAATGGCGGAACATGATGCGGCACTGGGCGGCGAAAAATCCGGCCATATTTTGCTGCCGCATCTGTCGCTTGCGGGGGATGGAATGCTGACCGCGCTGCAAGTGGTTTGCACGTGCCAAACGTCGGGCAAGTCGCTTTCCGAATGGGCCGACGCGATGCCCGAATTTCCGCAAAAACTGGTCAACATCAAGGTGCGGGAGCAAAACGGCTGGCAGTCCGTGCCCGAAATCGCCCAAGCCCTCCAAAGCGCGGAAGCCACTTTGGAAGGCCGGGGCCGAATTTTTGTGCGCCCGTCCGGCACGGAAAAACTCATTCGCGTGATGGCGGAAGGCCCGGACGAAGCCGAAGTCAACACGCTTGTGGAAAGCGTCGCCCAAGCCGTGCGCGCTACGCTCGGCGTTTAGGAATTACGGCGCGACGTTTTGGTGCTCCTGACCGTTGACATCGGCAATTCGTTTGTGAAGGCGGGTTTGTGGGATGGCGAAACGCTGCTCGGCGACGCCCCGCTGCGCCTGCCGACCGTCCGCGAGAAGACTGCCAACGAATACGCCGACGAATTGTTTGCGGCGGCCCGCGAGGCTGGTTTGTCTGATGCACTGTCGCGTGTTCGGGCCGCCGTCCTTGCGTCCGTGGTTCCGCAACTCACACAAGTTTGGACGGAAATCGGGAAGCGGTTCTGCGACGAAAATACGCTTGTCGTCACGTCGCAAACGGACACGGGCCTGCAAACCCGCTACCAAACACAGGCGACGCTGGGAACCGACCGTTGGGTCAACGCCTTTGCCGCCTATGCTTTGCTCGGCGCGAACGAAGCGAACAAAGCCGCAATTGTGGTGGATTTCGGCACGGCGACCAAATGGGAAGCCGTCGCGCCAAGCGGCGTGTATTTGGGCGGGGCGATTGCGCCGGGCGTGGGCACCAGCCGTGACGCTTTGTTTTCGCGGGCCGCGCAATTATCCACGATTCCGCTTGATTTACCCGCGCCCGTTCCCGTAATCGGAAACAGTACGCAAACCGCCCTGCAGGCCGGGATTCTGCGCGGCGCGGCGGGTACGAACGACCAAATCATCGCCGCCATGCAAAATGAAATGGGCGTTTCTTCCGACGACTGCCGCGTTTGGGCGACGGGCGGCTTGGCCCCGCTTGTCGTTCCCCACTGCCAAACCCCGATGACCGCCGCGCCGCACCTAACGCTTGCCGGTTTGCGGCTTTTGCACGACCGACAGCAAAAATAAATTTTGCGTCGCCCGTTTTCCTCAAATCTCCACACGTTTGCCACACGGTAGGCGGATACGATGGGCGCAGTTGGAGCACGCACGTATCGCAAACAGCATCGGTTCCGGCTTAGAAAAGGTTCGCTATGCACCCTTCTTTTTTGCGCGCTGTTCCGCAGCGTGTGGGCGTGACGCTCGCTTTGGCGGTTTGCTTGACCGCATTGTCCGGCTGTGGGAGTGGCGGCGGAACGGCCCCCGTCGGCGGCGCGTTTTCGGGCACGAACGGGGGCGCAACGTCCATTCTTCCGACGATTCCCACGGTTCCCACCACACCGACCACACCGACCACACCGACCACACCGACCACACCGACCACACCGA
>CAXTBP010000304.1:0-4922 GCA_964241985.1 uncultured Armatimonadaceae bacterium
CGCTACACCCGCTTGGCCCAAAAGCATTTGGACGCCCTATCCGATTAATCTCTTAGTTTCGGCGACGCCTGCGACGGCGGCTTCCCTTATCGTCGGCGCTTTGCGACAGGTTTTCCTGCGCTTCGGCGGCGGAAATCGTGCCGACGGCGGGTTCGGCTTTATCCAACACGGCGACGGTGTCCGTGTCGGTGGGCTGGCTAATCGCACCGGTTAAAACAATGGCGTGCGGAACGGGACGCGACGGCAGATTTTTCGCCGTGTGCCCGGTGACAATAATTTTGTTGTCAAACACAATCGAGGTGGAAAACCCGGAGTCCATCAAAACCGCTTCGCGGACGCCTGCGGCCTGCGCGGCTTCGGCCATTTTTTGCGTCGTTACCACATCGAGCGTCGCGCCCAAAACGATGTCGCCGTTGTCCATGATGCCGAAAAAGGCGCGGCGACGCGGATCGTTGAAATCGCGGGCCGAATACGCGGACATTTGCGACCGGGTGCGGGCCTGCCCATCATGCACTATCCATGCACCCGCCAAAAATACGTCGGTCAAATCCGGCACGACGGTTTTAAGGCTTGCTTCATCGTTCATGGCTTCGGGGCTGAACGGCAAAATCGTGACTTGTTTCGGGCTGAAAATCACGAGCGGGCGGTTTCGCAGTTTTTGCAAACGGTAGGCGTTGTCCTCGGGATAAAACACGCCCTCGCTTTTGGCTTGACACGGGCCGATCATCATGTTGCTGTTGCCGCGCAAAGCGGCATCGGCGAAAAAGGTTCCGTTCATACCTGCGACAACCGTTTGCCCCGGCTGCGCGATAGTTTGCGCCTGTGAAATGAACTCGCCGACACTTTGCCGCTGACCCAACGCGCGCATCGTGGAGGGCATTCCCCCTCTGACCAAACCGAGTTTGACATCCGCGAACGTTTGCACTTCGAGCGTTACGGGCGAAGCCGTCACATTGGTTTGGACGATGGACGCAGGCGCGTTCGTTGTAGCGTTTTCGCAGTCCTTGAAGGCGTCCCGAATTTTGGTGTGCAGATAACGATGGATTCGCAGAACGTCGGGGGATTCTTCGGCGGGGCCGTTGTCGATCATAAAGGCCATCGTGTAGCCCGCGCGGCGCACGGCGTCCACCGTATCCTGATTGCCCTTGCCGACCGGATACGCGAAATACGGAATGGCATGGCCCAGTTCGCGCTCCAAAATCGTTTTGGATTCCGTCACTTCCGTGTCCTGCTTGTCGAGTGGGAGTTTGGTCATGTCTTCGGGGTGCGTTTGCGTGTGCGAGGCAATCGTGACCAGACCGGTTTTATCGAGCGCGCGCAAGGTATCCCAACTCATTTTGGGGTGCGGCCCTTTTTTATCACCCACAAACGAGGTATGCACGAACTGCGCGGCGGGAAAATTCTTCGCTTTTAGGATGGGCCAAGCGTTGTCGTAAAACCCTTGATAGTTGTCGTCGAACGTCAAAACGACGGCTTTTTCCGGCACGATTTCGCCGCGCGTCAAATGCTTATGTAGAGTTTCCAGTGAAATCGGCGTGGCCCCAATGGATTCCAGATAGTCCATTTGGCCCTTGAACTCGTCAACCGTGCAGTCGAACCACACCGAGCCACGACCCGGCTTTTTGATAATGTCGTGGTACATGATGACCGGGATGCGCGCATTTTGGCACAGCGGCGAGATTTGCGCGAACACGGTCGGCGAAAAATCAGCGGATAAATCGGCGGGCGCAGGCGTGGGCGTCGTGGTTGCAGCCGACAGCGTTGCGCCGGGAACGGCAGGAACCGTGGTTTGCGCGGGCTTGCGCTTGGGACATCCCAGCGAACCGAAAACAAGGCCGCACAGAACAATGAAGGCAGCGGCGCGAAGCGTCATTTGAGGGGAAAATCGAAGCAAGAAACTCTCCACGAAACGGTCGGATTCGTTTCTTAGTATAACACGGCGTTTTTTCGTCGTTGTGACCGGGCCGCGAACGCAGTTGTTCGCGGCCCGGCACTTTGGGCATTTTGCCATTGTAGGATTAAGCGTGAGCGACGCCGAATAACACGGTATCCACTTCGGCGGGTTTTCCGCCCGATTTAATACACAGGCACGTAACAATGAAACGTTTAACTTCGTCCTTTTTTGCGACGGGCGTTGCCGCCCTCGCGCTTGGCTTCATCGGCTCCGGCTGCGGCGATAACAAAACCGCGTCCACCGATTCGACTTCGACGACCGCTTCCCCGTCCGCGTCCGCTTCGGGCGGCGATACGACAAGCGGCGGCGCGAAAAAAACGATTGCGGTTATTCCCAAAGGCTTGACGCACGTGTTTTGGCAGTCCGTGAAGGCCGGGGCCGAAAAAGCCGCGAGCGAAAACAACGCGCAGGTCAAATGGGACGGCCCGCAAAAAGAAGGTGATGCCGCAGCCCAAGTCGGTATCGTGGAAAACGCGATTACGAGCAAAGTGGACGGCATCGTGCTTGCCCCCCTCGACAAGGCCGCGCTCGTCGGGCCGATTGAAAAGGCGAAAGCCGCGAACATTCCGGTCGTGATCATTGACTCCGCCGCCGACACGCAGGACTACGTTTCGTTTGTGGCGACCGACAACAAAGTGGGCGGCGGGCTTGCCGCCGAGCGCATGGGCAAATTGCTGGGTGGCAAAGGCGTGGTCGCCATGATTCCCGTGCAGCCCAATTCGGCCTCGACCGGCGACCGGGAAAGTGGTTTTGAAGACACGATCAAGGCCAAATTCCCGGGCATCACGATTGTTAAATCGTCGTATGGCATGAGCGACCGCTCCATTTCGCTCAAAGTGACCGAGGACGTTTTGACCGCCCACCCCGAAATTACGGCGATTTTTGGCCCCAACGAATCGTCCACGGTCGGCGCGATGTCCGCCCTTAAAAACCGCAATTTGCTGGGCAAGATAAAACTCGTCGGCTTCGACACCACCAAACAACTGCAAGAGTCCGTGGACAAAGGCGACGTGGACAGTTTGGTTTTGCAGAACCCGACGAAGATGGGCTACGAGGGCTTGAAAGCCATCATCGACAGCAAAGGCGGCAAAACGGTAGAAAAGCGCATCGACACCGGCTGCAAACTCTTTACCAAAGAGAACGAAAATACGCCCGAAATTCAGGCATTGTTAGTCAAGTAATGGCTCTGCCTTCCTCCCCTGCCCCGGCGACCGCTTCACAAAAAGCGGTCGCCTTCGCCGCCCGGCTGAAGCGTTTGCTTCCGGCCCTGTCGCTTTTCGCGCTGTGCGTGTTTTTCAGCGCGCGCGCGCCCAAATCGTTTCCCACGCTGGAAAACGGGTTTTCGCTCACAAACCAGTACGCCTATCTGCTTCTTATGGCAATCGGCGCGACCGTCATTATTTTGACGGGCGGCATTGATTTGTCGGTCGGCTCCGTCCTTGCCTTGTCGGGCATCGTTTCCGCCGACTTGATGGTGAACCACCACGCCCCGGTGTGGGTCGGTTTGCTTGCGGGCGTCGGGTGCGGGGCCGTCGCCGGACTTGTCAACGCCCTCGTGATTACGCGGCTCAAAGTGCCCGCGTTTATCGCAACATTGGGAATGCAGTTGGTTGCGCGCGGCCTTGCCCTCCGTATCGCGCGGGGCGTGACGATTGATAACGTGCCCGAAGGCTTCAATCATCTTGCCAGCGGACGCGCATTCGGCGTCGTCCCTCTTCCCCTGCTCCTTATCGTAGTCGTCGCCCTCGTTGTCGCGTTTTTGCTGCGGGCGACCGTGTGGGGCCGCTACGTCTACGCGGTCGGCGCGAACGCGAACGCGGCCCGCATGGGCGGCGTGCCCGTGGAGCGCGTGTCGCTGTGGGCCTACGTTTTGGGCGGTCTGCTCGCGGGCCTTGCCGGAATGGTGGAAACCGCGCGCTTGGGTTCGGGCAACCCAACGGGCGGGTCAGGCTACGAACTGGATGTGATAACTGCCGTGGTTGTCGGCGGCGCGTCGCTGACGGGCGGCGAAGGGCGTATTTCGGGCACACTCTTGGGCGCGTTCTTGATTGCCGTACTGCACAACGGGGCGAATATCTTGGGCGTCGATCCGTTCGACCAGAGCATTTATATTGGCCTTCTGATTGTGGGCGCGGTGAGTTTTGACCAATGGCTCAAGCGGGCGCGCCGGTAAAACGGGAAACGATAAAAACACGAAAGCCAAAGCAGTCAAGAAGACCGGCAGGTGGATCTGCGGTCTACGAAGAAGCAAAGCCGACCTGCGTCGGCTCCATAAATGAAAGCCTCCCGTTTGGTGCGGGAGGCTTTCGCGTTTCGGCATTCAGCCCGCGCAGGCGGGCTTTGCCACTTCTTAGACCGCAGATTCACCTGCCGGTCTCTATCGGGACGTTTTACTCGCCGGTCGAAACCCGTTGTGCTGGCTACGGTTTACTTCTTTCTACTGCGCTTCGATGAGCGCATTCACGAGTGCGTCCTGCGTGGCGCGGGCTTCGGCGGCGGAAACGAAATGATTCATCAAAATGGAGAACGCGAACCGCTCGCCGGTTTTACCGGTCACGTAGCCGGACAGCGACGACACGCCGGACAGCGAGCCGGTTTTTGCGTGAACGTTGTTTTGTCCGGGCGTGTTCTTGAAGCGATTCCGCAACGTTCCGTCCACGCCACCAATCGGGAGCGCGTTTTGCCATACCATCTTGGTTTCGGTTGGGAATTTTTGGTCAACGGCGGTTAGCAATTCAATAATCGTGCGCGGTGTGACATGGTTGACGCGAGACAATCCCGAACCGTCCACGATGAGCAAACCGGAGTTCGTGACTTTCTGCTCGCGCAGCAGTTCATCGATGAGCCGCACCCCTTCGGCGGCGTTGCCCTGCTTTCCTTTTTCGGCCCCAATGGTACGAAGCAGCACTTCGCCGTACAAATTATCGCTCGTTTTGAGGAAATGAACGACGAGCGACCGGAGCGGCTC
>CAXTBP010000305.1:0-4916 GCA_964241985.1 uncultured Armatimonadaceae bacterium
GTTCTACATTGATCATGCCCTGCGGTCGCATCACGGGCTTGCCTTGCGCGCCGGTTTCGGTGTAGCCGAACTGGCCCGCGCCTTTTTGAAAGGCTCCCTGTACACTGGCGACCGTTCCGGGCACGGCAGCCGAATACACGGAAACCACGCGCGACTGCGCGCCCGTGCTGAAGCGCGTCGGATTAATCAGGTAGCAGGGAACGATACGATATTGGTAATCCTTGTCCGGCGTCCCGGTCGTATCGAGCGTGGTGCGAAAATTAGCAACCGTTTGGTTGAATCGCGCTTTTTGCTGGAAACTAAACTGCGACAATACTTGAATGACGGTTTGGTTTCGCATCCCATTGATAATTGCATCGCTCAAACCCGGAACATCCGCTGCGGGGTTACCCTTCCGCAAAAACGTTTCATATTCGGGAGCCAGCAAAAACAAGTCGCTGCCCGTCATGTCTTTGAGTTCGTCGGGAATGCGGTTTGCTGTCGGCGTGGGCGCGAGGCTTACGCCATCGCCGGTCAGCGGCATTCCAACCGGTGCGAGCGATTTTTCCGGTTCGGCTCCGCTTGCGTCCACACGGCTGATTTGCACGGCGGTGTCGGTATCCGAACTGTTGGCGACGGGTGCAATATCGCCCATAGCCGGGTCGGGAACACTCCAAAATAAACGCACCGCCCCTTTTTGCACTTCCGAGGCGCGGGCGACAAAATGATTGACCGGGCCGGGAACGCGCAAATCACTGACGGCAACGCTAATCGGGGCGGGCGCGCTTTCACGCCCGAAGGCATCCGTCAATTTCACGGTGTACGAAACGTTCCCCAGCGCGGCGCTCGTATCCACAAAACTGTTCATCGCCGCAACATGCTTGCCGTCTTTGGTCGGTAAAAAGGCCAAGCGGATAGGAAGCGTGTTGAGTTTCGCGCCGTTTTTGTACACGTCGTAGGAAACGCTGACCAGTTTTTTGATCGTGTCGTCGTCCACGGGTTCCCAGTGCAGCGCGACCGCCCCTTGTCCGGTTTGTACGCCGTCCAACTCGCGCGGCCCGGCAGGCTGCGCGCTTGCGTCCGGCGCAACCGCAACCGTGGCGAGTGTCGTTTGGGCGGCATCGGCGGATTTCAGCGTATAGGTCACCTCTTGGGCGGGAACGTTGGTTTTGTCGATAAACGCCATTCCCAAATGCCGGGCGGCCTCGAAGTTTGTCAAACTCGTGAGCAGCACCTGAACGCGCACGCTGACGATCTTTTCGTCACCGGCCAGCGGAGCCGCTTTCATTTCGGCATTTTGTTTAACCCGGGGCGGCAAGAGCCGCGCACGGAACGACTGCACTTCTGGCTCTTTGGCGGCCTGCGCGGAAATCTGCCCGCTGTGTAGCCCTGTTTGCGATTTGAGTCGCAATGCCTCGTTTTTGTAGGCCCGAAAGGCGGCTTTGCTGGACAACTCGCCGGACGCGCGGCTGCCCACACCGCCCCCAAACAGCGGCTTGGTTCCGGTGAGGGGATTGTTGATTATCGCCGCCGACGCGGGATCGAGCGTGCCCGCTTCCAATTTAATCGGCACGACGTTTCCGCTCGCGTCCACGTTGACGGCTTTCGTCGGGTTGTCCGACCGGAACACGTTAACGCCGCTCGCGGGCAGCCAGCCTTTGGTGACGACCCAAAGCAAGCGCACCTGATTTTGCCCGCCCGCCGTAGCCCGCGCGCCCATCAGGGAAATCCCGTCGTTTTGCGCCCCGGCCCGGCTTGCCGTCAAGCCGGCAAAACACAGCAGCAAAGGCAGGAGAAAAAATGGGTTTTGCTTTTTCATAGCGAAGCTGACCATTCTATGTCTTTGGAAATGGGCAGAGAAACGTCGATGTCCTTAATTGGGTTTTTCAGGTAAAAGTCCAGATCGGCGTAGACCTGCCCTTTGAGATTGAATTTCGTCGGCGTCAAACTGCCCGCCACATCGGCCTCCAGCAAAGCGTGAACGCCCAGATTCCCGATGCCGAAGTTATGCACGAACGTATCGAGTTCCAAATTGGAAACCGTTCCGTCGAGGGCGGCGTACAAATAGAACTCGCCGGACGCGCTCAAATCGTCCATGTTCATGGCTTTGTTGCTGCCCGGGAAATTCAGTTCCAGCCAGCCGACGGCGTCCAGTTCTCCCGAAACCTTGTATTGGTATTTGAGGGTCGCAATCGAAAGATCGACGCTTTGCACGCCGCCGGAATCCACGCTAAACGTTTGGTGCGCTTTCAAGGCCGCGCGGAACTGTCCCCGGTTCATATCGACAGCAATCGCCCCGGTGAAGGGATCCAAGCCGCGAATTTTGATAGTCACCGGATTGTTGATAACGACGTCCCGGTGCGCGGTCACGTTGTTTTTCGTAGTTGTTTGTCCCAAATCCACCGGGCCGCCAAGCGTGGCGTAAAACACGCGATGGTTGCCGTCTTGGTCAAAGCCTTTGTCCACTGTTTGGTCGTACTTGCCGATTTTGAAGCGAAACGGGGCGTACAAGTGCACCAAACTGTCGTTGACGTTATTTTTCATTACCTTTTTCGGTAAGTCGAAGTTGGCGTAGCCGTTGATAAGGAAGGTCGAATTGGGCACGTCGTAGGAAATGGACGCGCTCAAAACGCGGCTTTTCAGATCGGGTTGCGCGGGGATTTCCGGCGTCATGGTTTCGCCGACATAGCAATCGCCTTGCAGTGTGAACGTCAATCGGCCCACATCGGCGACAAAGGTCACGTCGCCCCAAACCGGCGGCGGGGCAACCGTGGAACCCAGCCGAATACTGGCAAGGGCGATGATGGACGGCAATCCGGTCGAGGTTTGCGCCCGGCCTTCAATCGCGGCGACATCGGGAATGATTTGGTAATTGCGCTGCGGAATGCCGGTTTTGCCGTCGAACTCGGGCTTGATGTTGTACCCCACGCCTCCGCCGAAGCCGTAGATGGCGAGGCCAGACTGCGCGATGGGAATGAGCGGCGTTTCCGACGAGAAACTGCCCATCACGAACCAGCAGTTGCGGGCGATCATAAATTCCAGCGCGCCGCCCGGCCCGCCCGATCCACCGCCACCTAAAATCGGCAGTTCGACCGCGACGCGCCCGGTCAAAATGGTGAGCGGCGTTTTGTCGGACAGTTTGAGTTTTTCCGGGTCAACTTGATATTGGCTGTCCGTTTTCAAAAAGCCGTCGCCCGCTTGGTTGAGGTTCGTCGTGCCGTCGGGGTTGACGCTGCGGGTTAGGGTTCCTTCTGATTGCTCGATATAACCGGCGACGTGCAGAATGCCTTTGACATCGCAGTCTATGCCGATGCGCCCGACATGAATGTGCCCGCCTTTGTAGATGTACAGGCCGTCGAAATCCGCTCCGGCCTGCACGGGCAAATCGCCGCCGACGCTGACCGAACCGGTGAAGCCGACCCACGGAGTTTTCCCTATTCCGCCAAAGCCGATTTTTTGGGCTTCGAGGGAAACCACGTCGAAATCGAGGCTTGTATCTTCCGGCAAATCGATCCACACCGAATCGAGCGTGAGTTTGCCGTTGGAATCGACCTGCAAATCCTTGACTTGTACCGCCATGCCCTGCACGGCTTCGGGCGCTTTATCCGTAAACTTCCAGTCGCCACTGAGGGCCAAAACCGTAATGAGTTTATTCGGGTCGTTTGTGTCGGCGACGCGCTGGAGCGTTCCGCTTTTCAAATCCATTTCGGCCCCAAAATCGTCCAGAACGATCTTGCCGGTTTTGACGTGGAGCGACGCCAGCCCGGAATCGGCGACGGAGGCTTCCACATCAATCGGGTTTCCGCCCAGCGCCGCCACCGCGACCGTGCCGGATATATCGCAATTTTTAATCGAACTACGCTGAACGGAAACGTTCAACTGCTTCAAAGCGACCGCGAATTTTTCCACAGCGAACTTGCCGCCGGTCAGCGACACATTGCCCGTAAAGCCATTGTTGTCGATCCATGCGTTTTTGAGTGATAAGTCGGGCGGGTTCGCCGAGGTTGTGTCGTTTTCAACTTGCAGGCTTTCGGGCAAAACGAGGGCTGCCTGCGTCAGATACACGCCTTCCCAAGCGGCTCCGCCTGAGGGGCCTGCGCTTTGCGCGTTTGCGGGAACGCCGTTTTTGGTTTCCGACAAATCCAGCACGGCGTTCTGGATTTGCACGCCGAAACCCTTGAAATACGCTTTGGGAACATTGGAAATCGTGGCGACAAAACCGTTCACACCCGCGTCAAGCGTCACGCCGTCGGCGGTCACGCGCTCAGTTCCGCCCGGCGCGGTGGTGAACGACGAGGGCAGTTTGACTTTGCACTTGATTGTGAGTTCGGTCGGGACGTTGTTCGCCATACTCAGTGTCACGTCGTCGAACTTTTCGATGCGAATGATGAAGTCAAACGGCTTCATTAAAGGAATTTCAAGCGGAAACGCGGCCCGGCGGCGCAAAGCGGCCCCGCCGCCCTTTGTTTTTACAACAGGCCGCAAACTCGCAATCTGCGTTCCAAGCGGCTTGGGCGGGACGGCAAACGCAGTTTGGCTCAACTTCGCGCCCGCGAAACTGACTTGCCCGTCCGTGTTGACTTTGGCGGAATCCACATGAAGGGTCAAGGGCTTGGGATTTTGCGTCAACACGCCGGGGATGGGCGCTTGAATATCCACGCCGCCGTGCGACATATCGCCGAGCGTTACGGTCGCTCCGTCGTCGCCCGCGCCCGGCGTGTGCTTGTATTCCACTTTGAGGTATTGCGTGGAAAGCGAAAAGCCGCCGGGTAAATTGACTTTAACCGTGCGAATCACGTCGCCGGTGATTTGCAAACTGCCGTCGCGGTTAATCGTCAGTGGGGCGATGTCGATTTCGGTTTTGGTTCCCGTGCTGTCTTTAAGGGGAAGCATCAGGGAAACGCCGCCGTTGTTGCCTACTTTTTCCAGTTTGAGGC
>CAXTBP010000306.1:0-4909 GCA_964241985.1 uncultured Armatimonadaceae bacterium
AAAGTTCTGCTTGAAAAAGAAAGTATTGAACGCGAACAATTCTTAGGCCTCATGATCGGCGCGATTATGCCCGAAGGCCGCTCGCCGCGCGAGACCCCGCTCCACGATTTACCGGAAACTACACCGGACGAATCGCCGGATGTACAAAACACGCCAAGCGGCGGCGGGGATAACTCGAAGCGACCTATGCCGCGCCCGCGCTTGGAACCCGGCATGGCGTAAATCGTCGGTCGGTTTGATAGAAAAGCGGCGTTCGGGTTGCAACCCGAACGCCGCTTTTTTCGCGCCAAGGGTTTGACCCCTTCGTCAAACGGCGTACAATGGAAAGGGAGTTTTTATGAGCAGCGAGGAAAAAACCGCAACAAATTTCAGGATAACGCGCTTGGTGCGGACGCAGTCCAGTGAAATTTATCTAATTTGGGACGACGACCGACGTTTGGGGCAACTTGATTTGCACTACGCCCACGACACCATTCACGGAACCTTGATTTTGGAAGGGGATCTTAGCATCGAACAAGAAGAAGGCCTTATCGCGCAAATCGATGACGACATCGTTCACGCCTATTTGCCCTTGTTCGACCGCGAGGATTTTTTGATTACCGTGTTTCGGGGCGAAGAAATCAGCAACTACACGGATTCGTCCGGCGCGATGGACGATATGGACGACGAAGACGACGATTAGAAGCGTTATTCTATGCAAACAAAAAGCCCACGCATTTTTGCGCGGGCTTTTTTATGAACCGATAATTTCGTTTAATCCTTCGACAATCGTATCGAGGGCCTCGGGCGAAACCTGCCCCGCCTTTTCAAAAAGTCGTTGCGCGGCAAGAATACGGATTTGGCTAATTTTAACCCAAGACTTCTTGGGAAGCGTCCCAGCCTCCAAAGCATACGATAGGGGAAAGCCGCCCTTCGGCTCTTGGCTGGTGATAGCAACCGCAATCACGGTTGCCGAACGCTCATTAAAAACTTCATGGCTCAAGATAAGTACGGGATGGGTTCCCGCTTGCTCGCTGCCTTGCACGGGATCAAGGTCAGCCCAATAGATCTCCCCTCTTAGTATTCGGGCCATTGTTCTCTGTCCGCCGCCATTTCCTCTTCCGCCATTGTAATTTCCTCGGCAGAGTCGAGTTTCGCGCACTCGGCGGCAAGGCGACCTCGCTCCATTCGGGCTATTTTTTCGCCGACGGAAACTTGAATAGCCTGACTGCGGCTCGAAAATATCTTTTCGTTTACCAATCTGTCCAATTTTTGGACGAGTTTTTCATCAACCGATACGGTGAATTTCGCAACGCTCATCGGTTAGTCATACCGCAAGTCATACCGGTTTGCAAAGAAAGGCTCACGCCACGGGCTGATGCGAGGCGACATCCGCATTTTTTGTGTCAGGGTTGGAACCTGCGGGCGGGTCGTCCTCAATATCTTTGCGGGACATCAATGTAGACAGTGGGGTCGGCGCGGACAGTTTAGGGAACAAGCGGAACAAAACGACCTGAATGCTGGCGGCGACGGGAACCGATAGCAGCATCCCCCAGATGCCGAACATTTCGCCACCAAGAAACAACGAGGTCAATGTAACGAGGGGGTGCAGGCCGACGCTGTGCCCGATAACGCGCGGTACGATTACATTGTCGAACACCTGATTCTGTACGAGCGCGGCAACGAGCACCCAAACGGTATGTCCAACATCGTGCCCGGTCGCAAGCGATACGATGGCGGCAAGGAGCGAGGTTACAAGCGGCCCGACGAACGGGATCGTGTACAAAATCCCGGCGGCAACGCCGAGCAAAATGGCATACGGCCCCAAACCGCAAAGGAAAAAGACGCCGACCGCCGTTACACCGTACATCAGCGACACGGTTAGCATTCCGCGCACATAGGAGCCGAACACTTGGCCTACGTCGCTCGCCGAGCGGCGGAACGGTTCACGGATGCGGTCAGGCAAAAGGAAAATCGCGCGCCCGCGCAATCGGTCGAGATCCAACAGCAGATAGAACGTGATAATGGGAATCAAGATCACGTAAATAAGTTTGGAAGCCGACGATAGAAGCAATCCTGCGATATTGCTCGCCGACATTTTGAGCGCGTCGGATACTTGGTCGGAATACTGCTCGGTCAGGCCCGCCGTATTGGCGGGCAATGCAATCGGCCCGATTTTCCTATGCCCGGATAGCCATTTATCGACTTGGGCACGGAACTTGTCGAAACCCGATTCGGTGTTGGCGGGCGCTTGCCACAAAAGCGTCACTTGTCCGTCGCCGGAAACGGCCTTGACCTCGCCCGGCGATGCAGATGGCAGGCCCGCGCGCGTTGTGAGAGTGCCCCCGGCACTGCTCGTTGTATTGGGCGTAGTTGCCGAGGGTTTGGTGTCCTGATTTGCGCTGACGGCGGCTTTCGTGTTTTTTCGTGCATCGTCCGGTGTATCGGTCGAGGTCGCCGGGGAACGGTCGGGGTCGCGTCCTATGATAGAAAAAACGGGCGGGCCGATGGGCAGCTCCACGGCGGCATCCCCGTTCGCGTCGGTTTGGGTTCCCTGCGCGTAAACGGTGAAATACATCTGCGTCCCGTTTTCGAGCCGCTTGATGGTGTACGTGGTTCCCGTAATGTCGGAAACGACAGTACGGTATGGGCCGTTGCTTTGCGTCGCCCGCCGAATTTTATAGGTTACGGGCGTAAACCAGCGCACCAAACGCTGGGTTTGGTCGATGAGAATAGGGAACAGATACGTCATCAACGCCCCGAAAAAAAGCAAAAATAAAAGAAACACCACAAGGACGGCGGGAAATCGCTTGCGTAGCGACGACTTTTTTTGCAGTTTCGTGACGAGCGGATCCAGCATTAGTGCGATAGCCAGCGCAACCACAAACGGAGTAGCAATTCCAAGCGCGGCTTCACCGAAATGCGCGGCAACGTAAAGCAAAACAAGCGCGGCCACCGTTCCGAGGGCCGCGCTGAAACCGATTGAAAAACCATCTTTTCGTATCATGCTAATAAAATGTATACCCAAAAGCGACAAGGCTTAAAATACGAAAAGCCCCCGCTTATTTCGCATGAATGCGAAAGGCGGGGGCTTTTTAACCGACTTTGCTAAATCGTTAGTTGCAAGTGTCGTCTTGGATCGTCCACATACACGGGTTGGTAGAACCCCACTTTTTCCAACTCGAATGGCCGTCGCCCCATAAGATCACAAAACCACCGCTATGGCGCAGAGCAACTTTGGATGCCCCGGCATCGTTCCACATATCGGTGCGCTGATCATACTGAATACCACGCATCGAACCGCCGTAAGCTGGTGAGGTCGTTGCGTCTGTTCCGCCCGCCATAGCATCCATAATATGAATAGTTCCCGCCGGGTCTTTTACGTCAGCAAGAGTAACCTCGGATGTGGTTCCCTTTCCCACCCAGCCAGATTTAGTTCGATTGCTTGGATCGACAAAACCGGGATAGGTTTTTCCGTTGTTGCACACCTTGTTTGCCAAGATATTAAACCAAGGGTCAGGCGTTCCGTTCGTCGTCGGAATCAAGTTGCGCCCATAGGAAAGGCGAGGAACAAGGGACATGTTAATATCACTGCCGTCGCCAGCGACCGGAGGACTGGCGGTCGGTGCGTTGACGGTAATACCAACATAAGCGCGTTTCGGAGAGGTTGCAATGTACTGCGAATCGGCGAATGCAGGGGTTTCATCCGCGCCGGGGCAAACGAAAACCCCCGCGTTTTTGATGTAAGGCTGAATAAGCGTCGGCCAAGAACTTAAGTTAGTACCCTGTGCACCATTCTGCGATGGAACGACACATTCATCGAAATCCTGCGCATACATTGTAATCGACGTGCCGATTTGCTTCATATTGGACAAGCAGGCGGTTTGCCGGGCTTTCGCGCGGGCTTGGGCGAACACGGGGAACAAGATGGCAGCGAGGATCGCAATAATGGCGATAACGACGAGTAGTTCGATGAGAGTAAATGCGCGCCGCGCATTCCGACGATTTTCATGTAGCATAAAAAAACACCTTTGGCCTTTCGGGTACAGTCAACCGCAAACGGCTTCATTGTACCCTCTTAAGGAATATCCACATTAAGGGATACCCTTTCGCCAAAGATGTTTTGTTAAGAAAAGATTAAATATTGCACGAAAACTTTAATCGCGCGACATTTGCTTCTTCAAACTTTCCAGTGCCCGGTGCTGCAAACGCGAAACGTGCATTTGGGAAATGTTGAGTTTTTTCGCCACTTCGGCTTGCGACAAATCTTGGAAGAACCGCAGCGTGATAATCGCCCGTTCGCGCTCTTCCAAGGAATCGAGAGCCGCCGTCAAATCGCCGTATTGCTGCAACGCGGCAAGCGATTGGTCTTCGCCTCCCACAAATTCGGCAAGCGTCATCGGGGCGGAATCCGATTCGGTCGTCATCCGCGAATCGAGCGACACGGTATCGTAGGCATTGCCCAGTTCAATCGCTTCGAGGGTTTCTTCCTCGGTCGCGCCAATCGCTTTGGCAAGTTCGCCAATGGATGGCGAGCGGCCCAATTTGACCGACAAACTATCGACAGCCTTATTAGCAGCCTGATTTAACTCCTGCAAGCGGCGCGGCACTTTGAGGCTCCACGCCTTGTCACGGAAATACCTGCGGATCTCTCCGACGATGGTTGGCGTGGCGTAGGTCGAGAACTTATTGCCCCGGTCGGCGTCGTAGCGGTCTACGGCGTTCACCAAGCCGATGGCTCCGACCTGCACCAAGTCTTCCAAAGGCTCGCCGCGATTGGCGAATTTTCCCGCCAAAAACCGTACCAAATTTTGGTGCATGGCGATCAGTTTTTCGCTGATTTGCGGGTCGTGCGTCCGAGCGTATTCGCGGACAAGCCGTTCGGCGACCGCATCATTTGTGTTACCGGAGCGCGGTGGCGGAGCAGGGC
>CAXTBP010000307.1:0-4876 GCA_964241985.1 uncultured Armatimonadaceae bacterium
ACCGGACGGTTCCAAAAACCCTATGAACCGGTTAAGCGTACAAGGCAAGTTGCAGTTGGTGGCGGCGCAAATCGGTTCCGATGTGCCGCTGTTTCTGCCGGGTTCGCCGGTTCTCATGGAAGGACGCGGCGAGAAAGTTCGCCGCCCTTCATTCGATCTACCGACATTATTTGGCGTTATTATCAAACCGAAAGTTGGAGTGCCCACCGGCCCGGCTTTTGCGTTGCTGGACGCGCTTCCTTATCAAAAACAGGGTTCACCAATAATCGGTGGAGGTATCGTTTACCACGGCAGTACGTCCGCGCTCTACGCGGCTCTGCGTGAAGGCCGCATCAATGCCCCTGTCAAAGTTGGCCCACTTCTACACAACGATTTCGAGGCCGCCGTTTTGCCCGCGTATCCCGAAGTCGAACGCGCCTATCAAGCCGTGCAGGAAGCCGGGGCGGTTCGCGCTCTGCTTTGCGGCAGCGGTTCCGCTATCTTTGGGCTGGCGGACGATAAAAAACACGCCCGCAAATTAGCGCGCCGCTTGCAAGGAAAATTTCCCTACGTTGCCGAAACGTCTACGCTTGCCGACGACGAATCGAACGAACAAACGGAGCCGAGTGATGATGGCTGAAACTGGAAAAACCGTCGCGCTTATTTTGGCGGGCGGCAAAAACAAACCCGAAATGCAGGCCGCCTGCGACGGGCAGGAAAACCGCGCTCTTGTCGATTTGAACGGGAGGCCCATGCTCGATTACGTCGTAGACGCGGTTCGGGCGGGGCTTGATGAATCGGGCGGCGGGCGAATTCTGGTTGCGGGCGACGTTCCCCTGCCGCCTGGCTGCATAGCCGTCGCGGGTGGCGATTCCCTTGTGGACACATTGCTTAACGGCGTCAAGGCGTTGCAGCAAAGCGAAACGCGCCTCTTGGTTGCGACCGCCGATATTCCGTTTTTGACCGGCGAGGCCGTTGCGGATTTTTTGAAACGGGCAAATGCGCTCACCCCGACCGTGCCGTTTGCGTGGCCGATTGTGAATGCCGCCGTATGCGCCGCCAAATTCCCCGGCATGAAGCGAACGACGCTTCGCGTCAAAGAAGGCACGTTCACGGGCGGCAACTTGGCACTCCTTGATCCCGCTTTTTTGGCGCAAAAAGAAACCGTATTGCGTGCAGCCTATGCCCGGCGCAAAAGTGTCCCCGCCCTTGCGCGCCTGCTCGGCCCCGGCGTTATCGCGCGGCTTGTTGTCTCACGCATCGCCCCTTCCGTGCTGCCGATTGCCGTACTCGAAAACGCGGTTGGGCGCGTTTTGGGCGGCATCCCCGTCCGCGCCGTGCCGACTTCGTTTGCGGAAATCGCTGCTGACGTGGATCGCCCCGAAGACGTTCCGCTCGCTCGCGCGTGGCTACCCTCGCAAAAATAATTATTTTCACGCAGAGCCATTGCAGGCTTGTGAAATAGTTGACAAACGGTTTTGCCGTATGTTATCGTTAGACAACGCGCGGCTCAGGTTCCCCGTTTATCGCTCAACCAAACCTGTGCCGCACATTTTTTGACTGAATTTTCGCGCCGCGACTGCGGCAACACCGCGCTATTTGCAAGGGGGACGGATTTTATTATGGTACGACAACGACGCTTTACCGGTTCGGCAGCCGCCGCGCTTGCGCTTCCCGCACTTGTGGGCACGTCGGGCGCTTTGCTCGCCGCGCTTCCTGCGACGCCCGCACAGGCGCAGGCCGTGGGCGCGGACTTGAAAGTTTTGTCGCCCAAAGCGGGCGACGCTTTGGGTTCCACGTCGTTTGCGCTTGACGTGTCGTTTCAGTCGCGCTCCAAATCGCCGGTGGTTACCGCCGAACTTTGGGTAGACGGCGTGCGCTGGGCGCACCGTGATCTGGACACCCCGCAAACCAAAAACGTGCTTTCTTTCGCGGTTGATGCCTCCACCTTGTCCGAAGGCGTTCATGCCGTCGTCGTGAAAGTGTTCAGCGCGAACGGCGCGGTCTCGACCACGCAAGTCAACGTGCAGGCGGGCAACAATGCGGGCGTGTCCGAAGGCTCCTTCTCCGGCCCGCAAATGAAATTCCTTGCCCCGATCAACGGCAAGCGCGTATCCGGCACGGTGGACATCAATATGGATGCCCCCGCTAAAAACGGCACGAACCCCTATGTCACGTTCTACGTGGACAAACAGTTCAAGACGCTCAAGAACTATCCCCCCTACAATTATTCGTGGGATACGACGACGGTTGCCAACGGCTACCATACCGTCGAAGCAACCGGATTCTTGGAAGCATCCAACGCCTCCACGACCCGCCGCGTGACCGTGTATGTGGACAACGCGGGCGGCGCGACCGAAATCAAGACCGACATCCCCGACCTCAGCGAAGCCCGCAAGCAGGCTCCCGTAACGTCCGGCGCGTCCCATATTGCCGCTACCGTCAAGCCGCTCGTTCTGCCGACCGTTAAAAAAGCGGTTGTCAAACCCGCTGCTCCGGTTGCCACGGCGGAAGCGGTTGTCAGTCCGGTCTTCCCGGCCTACCACGCCCCCGTATCGTCGGCCCGCCCCGCGCTTTCCGGCGTCACGGCGACCGCGAAATCGATTTCCAAGCCGACAAAACAAATTGCGGATGCGCGGTTTGTCGGCGCGGCTCCGGTTGCGCTCCCGATGGGCAAACTGCCCGCAAAAACCGGCCTGTTGGAAACGGCACTTCCCACCGCCGCACCGGTTCTGCAACCGACGCAAATCGCGCGCACCCCGGCCCAAACTTCGGTTGCGCTGCCGTCCCGCTTCGTCGGTAAAGTTCCCACCCGGCACAACGTCGCCGTGGCGACTCCGCGCGTGAAAACCGCCGCGCTTGTCGATCAAGCAACCCACTTGATGCCCGGCACGGCGAAAAGCGACTTCTCGTTCAGCAATCACAAAACCTTTATGGTCGCCTTTGACGGGCAAAAAATCGCCTTTGACGTGCAGCCGCGCGTGGAAGCCGGTTTGCCGCTCGCCCCGTTCCGCCAAATCTTCGAGCACACGGGCGGACAGGTGATGTGGGTTCCCGAAACCCGCGTGGTGCGCGCCGTCAACGCTGACCGGGAAATCGTGATTTCCGTCGGCAAAGGCCGCGCCAACGTGAACGGGCAGTCGATTTCGCTTGCCAAACCCGCGTTCATCGAAAAAGGCCGCACGATTGTTCCCCTCTCGTTCGTGGGCGCGGCGCTTGACGTAGACGTGAAATACGACGCCGCAACGGGCCGCTTGCAAATCACCAGCAAGTAGTTCCGCGCGTTCGCCGAAACAAAGCAAAACAAAGAAGAAACCGCCTCAGTGAGGCGGTTTCTTTTCTTGTGTCCGTCGTTTGTGCTACGATAGGTTCAAGAGGCAGGTTTCGCGGCGGCAGGCGCGGGCGTTGCCGGGGTTGTGCTCGGCGCGGCGGGCGTCGTGGACGCGGTATCACCGCCGGTCTTCGTTTCCGTCGTTGCGGCGGGCGTAGCGGCAGGTTCCGCGCTCTTAGCGGTTTCGCCCGAATCGGCTTTGACGGCGGCTTTTTTGGAAGTCGGCGCGTAATCGTTGACGTAAAACCCGTCACCTTTGAACGCGATTCCGACCGGATACAAAATTTTCTTCACGGGAGCCTGACACGTTTCGCACTCTTTAACGGGTGGATCGGTCATTTTTTGGAATCGCTCGAACTCGTGCCCGCAGGCCGTACATCGGTAGCCATAAGTAGGCATAAAATCTAAATACCTCGTAATAGTTTAGTTTGTGTGTGAACGCTTCGCTAACCCTTTAATTTTATCATGCCCGATTTGAACCCCTTGCTTTTACCCACTACCGAACTTGTCAACCCGCGCACCGACGGCTTAGACAAACTTTCGACCGAGCAAATGCTGACGCGCATCAACGACGAGGACGCCCTCGTCGCCGCAGCCGTGCGCGAACAAATCGCTCCGATTGCCCAAGCGGTCGATGCCGTCGCCGAGGCGTTCCGGCGCGGTGGGCGGCTCATCTATGTCGGCGCGGGAACGTCGGGGCGATTGGGCGTTTTGGACGCTTCGGAATGCCTGCCCACGTTCGGCGTGTCGCCCGACATGGTTTTCGGGATTATTGCGGGCGGGCAAACGGCGTTGACCCGCGCGATTGAAGGCGCGGAAGACGACCGGGACGCCGGTATCGCCGCCATCGATGCCGCAAATGTCGGCGAAAACGATGTGGTCGTCGGCATTTCCGCATCGGGCGGCGCGCCCTATGTGCGCGGAGCCGTCACGCGGGCGCGGGAGTTGGGCGCGAAAACCGTGGGCGTCGTCAATTCGTCAATCGCGCCGCTGTCCGGCGATGTGGATATTCCGATTGAGGTCGTCACCGGGCCGGAAGTCATTACCGGCTCGACGCGGCTCAAAGCGGGCACGGCGCAAAAACTGACCCTCAACATGATTTCGACCGGCGCGATGGTCAAAATCGGCAAAACCTACGGCAACCGGATGGTGGACGTGCAGGCCACCAACGCCAAGCTCGTTTTGCGCGCCCGCCGCTTGGTGCGCGAACTCGGCCCGGTCGCAACCGATGCCGAAGCCGACGCCCTGCTCCGCGAGGCCGAAACGTCCGTCAAAGTCGCCATCGTTATGGCCCGCCGCAACGTTTCCGCACCGGAAGCCCGCGCCTTGCTTACACAGGCAAACGGCTTTTTAAGCCGCGTCATCGACGAAACGGTCGCCGCGTGACCGTTTCGCAGTGGCAGTTGCTTTGTGAAATTCTCGCAGGACTCTGCGGCGTATTGCTTCTTGCCGTGTGCATAATATCGGCCCGCCTGCGAAAACTTGCCGCCCGCTTGGACGACGAAACGTTCCGACGCCAATCGCTGTCCACGACCTACGGGCGCATCACGGAGCAATGGTTTCCCC
>CAXTBP010000308.1:0-4113 GCA_964241985.1 uncultured Armatimonadaceae bacterium
GTTCTTGCCCGCTTTGATTTCGCCCGCGCGGGTTTGTACGCCCAAATGCACCAAAAACGGCACGGGTTCGCCGGTTTCGAGCAAGTAATTTTTGCGTCGGTCGTGCATCGGCAGTTGGGCAGGCGGCGTTTTGGTCGGGCTTGCGCCGTGCAGTTCGGTTGTGCGAATGTGGAGCCGATTATTTTTGTCGTGCGTGACGTGGTAGCGCGTGCCGTCGGTTGCGGTCAGTATGGCCTGCTTGAAATCGTGTTGCAGATAATAGCGCACGTTTTGCGATGCGGTTTCATGCGGCACGTTTTGGTGCACGGCTTTGTTGTCAGTTTGGAAAACCTCGAACTGAACGCACGACACGTTTTTGATAACAACAGGCCGCGCGGTGATTTTTTTAGTGCGCGTATTTTCGGGCCGCGCTTCCGTCAGCGTCAAACTCGCAAGCCGAAACGCGCTCCCGACAAACAGCGAATACAGCACTCCATCCAGCGTAGCCATCGTTTTATTCGCCCGTCAGCGCGGAAAGCGATACACCGACTGGGAAGCGCGTGGCTTTTTGCGCCCAAGCGTAGGCGAACACGTCAGCGAGTAAGGCGTCCCACGAAAAATACAGCCCAGCCACATCTTCGGCCCCGACCATGAGCATCCCGCGCGATTCGCTGCCGCTTGGAATGTCTCCGAAGTTTGCGACCTGCCCGATAAAGGTCGGCGCGTGCGAAACCCGCCCGGTTTCGCGGTTCGTCAAAACAAAGTAACCGAGATACGCGACGCGCCCCAAAACAACGCCCGCTTCCTCGTGGGCTTCGCGGCGCACGGCAGCCTCGGGCGTTTCCCCGTCCTCGATATGCCCGGACGGAATGCACCAGCCCCGGTGCGCGATGTCGCCGAGCACGACTTTATCGCCGTAAAACGGGAAAACGAGCGCGGCCCGCACGGCTGCGTCCCTTGAAACCGTTGGCGTTTCGGACGCGATAAAGGTTACCGTTTCGTTTTTCCACTCGACGGTCGGAAACGGGAACGGGCCGTCATCGAACAATTTGCGTCGGCTCATCCCGGGGTCATCTTCCAAAAGTCCGGCCCCATCAAATCCCACGGCAAGCGGTGTTCGTCGGGCGCGGTCGGGTCGAACTGCTGATTGACGAAATACAAAATCGTGGACGGGCGCGTGTCCAAATTGGCGCAACCGTGGGCGACCCCGCGCGGCACGAAAAGCAATTGCGTTCGCCCCCCGCCCAAAACAACGCGCTGAGATTTTCCACTCGTCGGCGAATTTTTTCGCGCGTCCACCATGCCGACCAAGAGTCGGTCGGATGGCGGCACGAACCACACATCGTCCTGCTTGTAGTGCAAATGGAATGCTTTTATCGCGCCCGGCAAAACTTGCGAATACGACGACTGCTTGACGTGGAAACCGTCAAACCCGGCAAGTTCGCCGTTTTCATTGAGCCGGATGAGTTCCGAAAACGAGCCGCCATCGTCCACGAACAAGCGCAAATCGTGAACGCGCACGCCGTCAATGGGCGTTTGTCGGGAATAATCCTGCGTGAACACGCGCGCGCGGAAGTCATCGGCGATGTCGCCCTCGCGTAAAAAGTCGTCGGAAGCCATGCAACCTATTTTACCGCTTTTTGCGCGCCGGGTGGACTATTTGCGCTCTTCGCGGGCGTCCAGCCAAACGGCCAAAAGTAGGACAGGCGGCGCGTCAGGGGAAAGAGGGCCGTTTGCGGGGGCGTACGTGTGCGGCTCTGCGCACCAGAAGGTGACGGCGTCGCCTTCGTGCAAAACGGTTTCTTTGCCGGATACCGTGAGTTTCACGGTTCCGCGCAAACAGAAAAGAAACTCTTCGCCGACGTGCGCGTTTATGGGCGTTTCTTCGCGCAGTTTGAGTAGCGACGATTGCAGCCGCCCACGCGGCAATCGACAGGCAAGCGAGGCGACCAAGCCCCGCGCCATCAATGCGTCGGAGTCTCCTTCGGTTTGCTCGCCGAGCGGTCGCGCTTCGCCCATATCGGGATAGGGCCACCACGTTTCTTTTTTGCGGACGTGGTGGGCGACCATTTCCTGTGTATCGGGTTCGGGCAGGGTCAAACGGCTGATGTACGAACCCAAAACGAGGCCGATGCGGTCGCGGGTTCGGGCCGAAGTCGGCAGGCCTTTTTCCAATCGCACGACGGTGTTTTTGTCCACGCCCGCTTTAATGGCGACATCGCGCACAGAAAGCCCCTGCTGCAAACGAAGCCGCTGAATCCGCGCACCCAGCGTCGCCGCCGGTACGTCTGCAGTATCAGAAACGGGGTTTGGTTCTTCCGGCATAGATCTACTTTTCATACAACGCGGCGGCGGCAGACGACGCCATATTGGTATTCGAGTGCCCGACGCCCGGCACGGTGACCAATCGCCATTTGAGTTTGACGTGCAATCGGTCGGCTTCGTCGCCCGCAACGCGGACGAAGTTTTTCCCGCGCGCCAAGCGGTACAAGCCCTGCTTGTCGGCTTCCGGCGAATGGTACAAATCGGGATCGTTCGGATCGGTGTCGCCTTCGCCTAAAAGAACAACCACATCGCGCTGTAAAATGGTTTTTACGTCGGCGTCGGGCGTTTGTGTGCCTTTCAAACTGAACGGGTACGGATCCGCGCTTTCAGGGAGCGGCAGCGTATAATAGCCCGCGTTCGCGGCAACGGCTCGCCGATACCGTGCGCGCGACATAAATTCCACAAACCGATGCACGAACTGCCCGCCCGCCGAATGCCCGTAAATGTCGTATTTGGCGCTTTTGTTGCCGGTTTGTTTTTTTACGTCGTCGAAAATCCGCTCGATAATCGGGAACGTCCAATCGCTTTTCGGCTGCAAGACTTTGTCGTCCAAGCCCATGATGTTGCCCCGATTGTAGCGGCCCGACGGGAAATCTTTGGAGTTGAACTCGGGCACAAGGAGCAGTACACCGTATTTTTCAGCAAGGCCCGCCCATTGGTCGCGGTATTCTTCGCCGTTTCGGAGCGTGCCGTGCATCACGAAAAGGACGCGGGCGGAAGCCAATTTGGGCGGCGAAAAGTACCAAACCGTGAGCGGTTTGCCCAAGTTGACGAGCGTGTCCGTGTACGAAAAACTCCCTTTACCGCTCGCCCACTTTTCCTTCGGCGCGGCTTGGGCTTGCGCCCGCGCGTCTATTTGCGCCGCGATAAGCAGGAACGCGAGCAAAAACAGCGACGAGGCACAACGAAGGCGCGAGCGCCGGTTCCCGCGCGATAAATCCGTCATGATTGAAAATCCTTACCGAAAATCGCTTAGGGCGACGGTATCACCAGGAAGCAGAACGCGCATCCGCACATCCAAATTCCCCAGATGGCCTTCTTTGTCGCGGCGGAGCGGCGCGTGGGCGCGAATCACGGCGACTTGCCCGGCTTGCACCGTAAGGGCGTTCGCCTTGCCATCCCATTCGGCCCAGCCGTCCTGATCCAAGCCGATACCAAGCGTTTCGGGGCGGGTAAGCAACATAGTCAAAAGCCGTTGCGTCCGGGTGCGAATAAAAAAGTGCGTGTCGATAATCGTGGCGGGAAGCAAATTAAGCGACGGCGCGACTTTGGACGCCTCGAACTGCACCTTGCCTTCGGTATCGTCGCCGGTCGGCATCCATTGTCCCAAAAGAGCCGCGCCCGCGCTCGTGCCTCCGACAACCCCGCCCCGTTCGTAAATCGCTTTCAACGCGGCGGCGACACTTGTGCCGCCAAAAAGCTCCAAGAAGCGGTTCTGGTTGCCGCCCGGAATCCACACGCCGCGCGCTTTTTCCAGTTGCAAGGTGGCGTCGCGCATTCCCGCACTGTCCGTGCGCTGGGTCACGAGCGGTGCGGTTACGTTTTTCGCGCCGTTCTTTTTAATCCATTCGACCGAGCCTTTGGCCCGACCGGCGGCGTCTTCCGACGTTTGCGGCAAAACCACAATCGGCGCATCCGGCCCACCCGCCCGCGCGATTAAAGCGCGGGTCGTTTCCGGCGCGGTCGTGCCGCCGCCATGTAGAAGGAGAAATCCGGGCACGGGGTTACTTGGCTCCCGGAGCATCGCTGCCGGGCTTCGCCCGCCCGTCGTCCGGCGTCGCAGCGGGCGAGGCTGCCGGTGCTTTGGAC
>CAXTBP010000308.1:4123-4821 GCA_964241985.1 uncultured Armatimonadaceae bacterium
CGCCCGCCGCGTATTGTTTTTCCGAACAGCCCGTCGCTATAACGAGCAAGCCGATGGCGAAGGCAAGCAAAACGGCCTTATTTTTCAACTGCATTTCTGTTCCAGTTTATCGCTTGCCGTAGAAATACTTATAATAGGCCACGCCGTCCGCGTCCGTGTTGATGGCGTACATTTGCTGAACGGACATTCCCTTGACGTGCCCGTCGCAAAAGCCGATGTTGGCAATTCCCGCCGGGGCTGTGTTTGCTTTGCCCGCAACGACATCGGTGGTCGGGGTTTGGCGACCATGACGGGGGCGGATATAGGACACCAAACCGCGACAACCCCCGTTGTCCCATTGATTGGATTCCAAAACGAGCGTCATATCGGCGGGCCGCTTAATGTCGGCCAAACCCAAACTATCGATAGTATACGACGCGCCGCCGCACGCTTTTTGACCGGTTGCCACACCATATCCCGCAACCCCGTCATATAGCGCGGATTTGCCATCGTACTCGTTTGGATAGTTATAGGGGTCGCGCTTGATGTAGTACGCCCGCGACGTCATGCCGTAATTGAGCATCGGCCCGCCAGGAATGTTACGCACGTTGGTTATGGAGGATAACCGCCCGCTTTCTGTGGGATCGGGGGTCGCTTCTACGTCACCGTTGAAATACTTTGCCGACGCACCCACGAAAACCTGCGCGCGTTGCAGATAC
>CAXTBP010000309.1:0-4587 GCA_964241985.1 uncultured Armatimonadaceae bacterium
ACATACGACGGCGTGACATTGTTTTTTACTTGCGCCGTGCCCAGTTTTTGCGTTCCTGCGGGGGGGGGGGTCGGAACGGCAGCGGGCGAGTTTTGCGCGTGCGCGAAGCCTGCCGCGCTATATATAACAGCAAGCGCGGTTAAAGGAAAACGCAGAACGCGAAACGAGCGAAACGGCACGGGGCGCGAAAATGGGCGCGTCATACAAAAAATCTCCATAAAATTGTATCGTTTAGGCCAAATTGGGGCAATGAGTAACCCAATTTGGCCTGCGCGGGTTAATTTTTACACGGCTACGTTTTTGTTGCCCGGCGCGCGGGGTATGTTCCAAACGAGCCACCTTAAAATGCTTGCCTGTGGACTATTACGCAGGTGCTCGCACTTTGGCTGGTTCCTTGAGGAGAATGATAACCGTGCTACAAACCGCTTCCACTTTGCCCGTCGCGCCGCGCCGCGTGACCGGCGCCCGCCAATTTGTCGCGGCCCTGCTGGCCTTGATGGTCACTGCGCCCCTTTTGCTCATGCCGCTTGCTCGCCCGCAAGCCGCGCAGGCGCAAATTCCGAACCCGCTCAAAAACATGAGCACGGGTAAGAAAGTCGTCCTTTTGGGCGGGGCCGCGTTGCTGTATTATTTGTCCCGCCAGCATCAAGCCCAAAATGCCGCTGCGCAACAGGTGAACACGCCGACTTCCGCCGCGCCGGTGGCGAATCGCAAACCGCAGTTGTACCGCTCCAAAAATGGCGGCGTGTATTACCGCGATGCGAACGGAAAGCCCGTATGGCTGACGGTTCCCAATCGGCAGGTGCAAGTAACGCAGTCCGAACTGAACCAGTACGCTCCGAACTATCAACAGTATCAGAACCAGCGCGTCCCGCCCGCCCCGTCCGGCTACCGCACGCAGCAGTTCAGCGATTTCGACCCCGGCCTGATGAATGGCAATGGCGCGGCCCCCGGCCCGCGCGGTCGAATGTAAGCGCGACAAAACAAACGTTTCGTAGAAAATCCCCGGCGCGAATATTCTTCGCGCCGGGGATTTTCATTTTCTGGCGCGTTATACGAAACAGTATATGAAATGCGTTCAAAAACCAGACGGCGTACCTACGGCTTCCTTGATGCCGTTATTACAGGCGATGCGGCGACGGCACAAGCCATGCTGACCGCAGGCGTTTCCGTTGAGGCCCGCAACAATGAACACGGGGAAACCGCCCTGATGCTTGCCGTGCAGTTCGGTCGGGACGCCTTCGTCGCGCTTTTGCTCGATGCAGGGGCCGACGTGAACACAACCGACGCGACGGGCCGCACGCCGTTGATGTTCGCCCAGCCAAAATACATCGGGGCGCTGCTCGCGGCAGGCGCGCAAATCAACGCGCAAGATGACGACGGAGAGACGGCGCTAATGAAAGCGGCAGGATCAGCGGATATTGACAAAGTGAAGGTGCTGCTCGAAAACGGGGCCGACCGAGTTATCACCGATTATGACGGCCAAAGCGCATGGGATCGCGCCAACGATTTAGGTATTCGTGTTTTGATGGATTTGCTCGCCCCGCGTCATCGCGGCGGGTAGAACAGGCTTAAAGAAAAAATCCCCAGCGCGAAGTGCGTTCGCGCTGGAGATTTTTTTATGAAACGTTTGTTTTGCCGTGATTAGTCGGTGTCTTTTTCGATGCCGAGCGTGTAGTCCATCGCTTTGCTGTTCGTATTGTCAACGCGGAAAATCACGGTTTGCGGCTTGAGCAAGCGCAGTTTTTCTTCTTTGCGCGTTTCCACGTCGGTTTCGTTGATGTGGAAGTTAAACGACGGGTTTTTATTGACCACGCCGTACTGATCGAGCATCACGACCTCGCCGAAGATATTGGTGCTTTTGCCGTCGCCCTGCTTCATATAAAGCGACACGTTGTACTTGCCGGGCGGAAGGGTGATTTTGTGGAACGCCCATTCGTGACCGTCCAGTGCGCCGCCTTTGCCATTTTCGGTTCCAATCGCCATCGGCTTCATGTCACCGTTTGCGAACCCTAACGGAATGAAAGTGCGCTTGGCTACGGGCTGAACGGTAATCCAGTATTCGAGCGCCATAGACTGCCCTTTGACCCGCAAACGGGCCGCGAGCGGCTTGGCGGCGGTTGCAAAGGGCTTCTCGACCGAGAACATACTGCCCTCACGAAAGACAATGGTGGTTTCGTTTACGCCTAAAATGCGGCTTTTCACGAGCGCGCCGTTGGTTTTGAGCAAGTCAATTCCGACGAAAATGTTGCTGTCTTCGCCGTCAACGCGCTTGACATCTGTAGTGATGTAGTAATTGCCGGGCGCGAGCGTAATCGCCAAGTCTTTTTGCTCTTCCTTGTCGAGCGTGAAATGGACGGTTTGCCCAAGCGGCGCGGGGTCGGCGGCGCGCATCGGTTGGGCGTGCGCGTTTTTTACCGATCCGGCGACAATCGGCGATAAACACAAAAGGGCGCAAAGTGCAGTGCGGAGCAGGGGAAAGGAGTGTTTGAGCGAGAACATGATAGGTTCCTCGTAGATTGGGAGTATTTTTATTATTCCGTATCTTTCCTGCGGTTTCCTTGTTGCTTGCTGTCCCAGCCGCCGTACCCCCCCTCCCGGTTCGCTTATGGCGGCTGGGAGAAAAAGGATTACGCCCGCGTTTTGCCCAAACAAGTTGTACGAGGTACTGATTTTGTTTTTTGTGCAAATGGGCGAACGGCAGTCGCGGCGAAACGCGCTGCGCGCGGTCGCACTTGGGGCGGCGGTGGTTGCGGTAGGTTCTTTGGGGCGAAGCGCGCAGGCGGCGGGCGCGGGCATCGAGCCGGTCGATTTGTCGTGCGAGTACAAGAAAGCCCCGCTCGCTATCGAGGCCGCCCATCCCCGGCTGTTTTGGAAAGTTTCGGGAAGCGGACGGGCGCAAAAACAAACGGCCTACCAGATTTTAGTCGCCACATCGCCCGCGCTACTCGCGCAAAATACGGGAGATTTGTGGGACAGCGGCAAGGTCGCCTCGTCGGACACAGCGCAAATTCCGTATGCGGGCAAAGCGCTGGGTTCGTTTACGCAGGCCTTTTGGAAAGTGCGCGTTTGGGACGAAAAGGGCGACGTTTCCGGTTGGAGCAAGCCGCAAACGTGGGGAATGGGTTTGCTCAAACCCACGGATTGGTCGGCGAAATGGATCGGCTATCCCCTGCCGCCCGCCGACACGACCGTGGGCCTTGCGGGTGCAAGCTGGATTTGGCACGCGCCCGACGGACACGAACCTCCCAAGGGAACGCGCTATTTTCGGGCGACCTTGAACTTGCCTGCCGATGTCGTCAACCCGACCGCCACATTGTACGTGACCGCCGATGATGAGTTTTCCGTTTTCGTGAACGGTGGAGCCGAACACAAAGGCCCGCGCGGAACCGACGTTTGGAAGAAATATCAAACCGTTCCGCTGACCAAAGAGTTACATCCGGGCGCGAACCAAATTCTTATCGCGGCGACAAATACGCTGGAAGGCCCCGCCGGTTTGATCGCGCGCGTCGTGATTAAAGGGCAGAATGAAACTTATACGTCGCTTGTGTCCGACGGCGCGTGGGAGTCCGGGACAACAAAAGCCGGGCCGTTCGCGCCCGCGCGTGTTGTCGGCGGGTACGGGGTGGAGCCGTGGGCGAACAATGTGGTTTCGGCGAGCGGCGACAATCGCACCCCGCCGCCCTATTTTCGTAAAGCCTTCACCTTAACTAAACCCGTCAAACGCGCGACGCTGTACGCGACCGCGCTTGGCGTGTACGAACTGTCCCTCAACGGCAAGCCCGCGAGCGACGACGTGCTTTCGCCGGGCTGGACGGATTTCCGTAAGCGGGCGCACTATTTGGCCTACGATGTGACCAAGCAAGTGCGCGTGGGCCAGAACCGGCCGGGCGTCGTGCGCCTCGTGTTCGACCTGAAGGAAGAGGTCAAGCCGCAGGTGTTCACGCTCGAGCCCGTGGCCGGCTACAAGCACCGCCTGATTTTCGACCTGTATCCGGTGCAGCCGGTCGACCCGATCGCGCGCATGATCGAACAGGGCGACTGGTTCAAGGACGGCCAGGTCGCCGTCGCGCCCGCCCCTGCCGCGCCGCCGGCCGCCGTGCCCGCGCCGCCGCCAGCGATCACGCCGCCGCCGATCGAACCGGGCGTGCGCCTGGAACCCGAGATTGCCGGCAACAACCAGACCATGTCGCCCACGCCGCGCCGCGACAGCAAGCCGCCGCCGCAGCAGGTGACGCGCCTGATCACCGTGGCGCTCGATCCGGGCCACGGCGGCGAAGACCCGGGCGCCACGGGCGCCACCGGCATGCGCGAAAAAGACGTGGTGCTGGCCATTGCCAAGCGCCTCAAGGCGAAGCTGGAAGCACTGCCGAACGTGCGCGTCATGCTGACCCGCGACGGCGACTATTTCGTGCCGCTGGGCCAGCGCGTGGAAAAAGCGCGCAAGGTGCAGGCCGACCTGTTCGTCTCGATCCACGCCGATGCGTTCGTCGTGCCGAGCGCACGGGGTTCATCGGTATTCGTGCTGTCCGAAAAAGGCGCCAGCTCGACCGCGGCGCGCTGGCTGGCGACCGACCAGAACAAGGC
>CAXTBP010000310.1:0-4499 GCA_964241985.1 uncultured Armatimonadaceae bacterium
GCGACCCATTGTGGATACGGTTCGCGGATCTCGGGGCTGACGACCTGATGGCGCAACGCGGATAAAACGATGCCCAAACGGTCGGGGTTCTGCGCGATGTCCGGCTTGATTTCCAAGCGAAACGCGGGCGACCAAGCGTGCGGCTTAAAATACGTGGCGAACAAGCAGTCGTCGCGGACAAGGGAAATCGCGTCGTTGAGAGCCAAGCGTACTTTTTCGCGGGCGGCGTCGGTCGGCGTCAACACCTCGATGCGCTTGGCGAGCCAGTTGGACTTGCTTTGCTGCGTGAGGCCGACGGGCTGCGGATCGGAAAACTCGCCTTCGTTGAGGAGCAGGCTAAACGTCGTGCGGTCGTCGAGACCCAAGCCCGGCCCGCGCACGGACGGGGGCAGCCACGTATGCGATAAGTCCCGCGAACTGTCGTACTTGACGACGGCGACGCATTCGGCTTTTTCCATCACGGCGCGGAGCGCGTCGGCGGTTTGATATTTCTCAATGACTTCGGCGATCTGCTCCCGCAACTCTTCGTTGCTGACCGTCAAAAGTGAATTGAGCGCGATAACGGGAGTTAAATGCGAGCCGTCCAAAAGCACGACATCGTGGGGGGCGTCGCGCAAAACCGACAGTTCGAGGGCGGTCATCACGCCCCGGCACGTGACGCTGGTTTGGTCGCCTTCGTGCGGCAACGTTTTTTGCCATGCGGCGTACTGCACGCCGGGCCAGTACGGATCAGACAGCGGCGTCAAGCCTTCGATGCCGACCGCGACCGCAAGGGCGGTGTCCGCGCCGAGGGCTTTTTCAATCGCCGCGCCGCCATCGACCGCGCACACTGAGGGCTGTGTCGCGGGAAGCGGCAAGTCCGTCATACGGCGTACGTGTCCCTCATTGGCGAGCAAATCGCGCATCGCGTCGCGCCGCTCATCGACGTGCGTAAACAAATTCTTGACGCCTTCGGCAACCTCGGCGGTGCGCTCCAAAACGGCCTGCAAAACCTCATCGGGCAGGTCGGCATAGGGGCGAGAATCCAGCGGGTTCACGGACGAAGAGGCACGGCGCATGGCGTCAGGGTTCGCCGCGCGGGCCGCGAAATCCTGCCCAAGCGTCGGGCTTTGGGGAACTTTCGAGGGTGCGAAAATTGTTTGTTATACAGACAAGGACTTCTTTTATGGTTCGCTTTTTCGCCCCCGCTCTGATTGCCGCTTTATGTACTCTCGCTCCCCTATCTATGGCGCGGGCGCAAGGAAACGCCCCGGCGCAAAAAGGCGCGTGGTCGGCGACAGGCACACTGCTTGAAGCCTGTACGTGCGCGCCGCCCTGCTCGTGCAACTTTGGCGAAGGGCCGTCGCCGCATCCGTACTGTCACGCCGTTTTCGCTTACAAACTGGAAAAGGCCGTTTACAACGGCGTGGATCTGAGCGGCCTTGTGGTCGCCGCCGCCGACGGGCCGAACGGGGAATCCGCTTTTACCGATAGCCGAGCGACACCGGCGCAGCGGCCCGCATTGGAGAAATTGGGCAAGTTGATTTTCGCGCAGGGCGGAGCCGCCAATACGGCCACTCGCTTTACACCTGCCGTTATCACGCATGAAGTCAAGGGAAACCGGCTGCGCCTTGCGATTGGGCAAAACGGCGGCTGGGACGCCGACCTGATTTTGGGCCGCGACGGCAAAACGCCGATTGTCGTAGAAAACAATCTGATTTGGCCCATCGCTCGCGCCGTCAAAGGCCGAACGCGCACCTTGAATTACAAAGATACAACGGCGGGCGCGATTTCCGGCGAGCGCACCAACGCCAACTACGGCGCGTTTGCGTTTGGCGGGCCGCTTTCCGGCGCGGTGGCAACGGCGACCAAAAAGGCCGCCGCGCCGCTTCGATTTGCGTCAGTGAAACAGCCCGCAGTCCATCCGGCGCACGACAGCGAAAAAGACTGCTGCAAAGCCAAAACGAAGTAAGGCGCGTAAGCAGCCGCGCCTATTAATTTACCGTTCCGCGAACGTGCTATCGGGCAATGGTACGTCGTATTCGTAGTTGGCTCCTACGGTTCGGGAATACTTTTGTCCGTCATAGTAGTCGCTCTCCGATTTGACCACGCGCAAGGTGTTTGGGTCTACCCAAAGACGGTGGCGGGATCCGGGGCGCGTGAGCCGCGTTTGTTCGTCAAACTTTTTATCGCTTCCCGGCCCGATTCCCAAGATGAAGCGCACCAAGTCGCGCCCATCGACGCGCTCCTTCGCGCTTCGCCAATGCACCGGGCCGTTACCCATTTCTTCGGGCGCGGTGAGTTTATCCAAAATACGCTGCCGTAGCGTGGCCGACGCCGACGTGCCTGCTTCCGGCGAGTTCAACGGGGAAAAGCTCGGTCCCGTAACCATCTGCGCCCCTTCTTTTTGTTTAACAAATGTGCGCTTCGGCGTCACGATTTGTTTATAAGGACGCGAAAAGTCAAACGTGGTAGATAACGCCGGTGGGTCGAGGCGGGCTTCTTTACGCATGGTGAAGCGCAGTGTTTTTTGTGTGGCGGCGTCGTATTCCGTTGATGTTTCAAGCCAGCGCGCGGTGCGAACGGTTCGCATCGCTTGAACGACTTGGGCGTAGGCGGGTAGCGGCGTGAAAACCGGTCGCAAAAGCAGGGCGACAAGCAGAGTCAGTGCGCCAAATCCTGCCACAACAAGCAGGGCGGGCGCACGGCGCGGTGCAAGCGGCGACAAGGAAAAACGGGGGGCGACGGCGATTTGCGCGCGAAGCCGCACGTGCAGCGTTTTTGGCGCGACGGCGTACGCGCCTATTCCTTTTGCGGCATCACGCAACCGGGCTTCAGCGACCAGTGCGCCTGTGCAGTGCGCGCAGGATTTTACGTGCCGGTGCAGTACCAGGCGGCGCGGTAACGGAGCGGACTTGTCCAGCAGATCGGACAGCGTTTCGATAGATGGGCAGATACGTGTCCGCCCGTCCGTATCGATAGGATGCGATGGCGAAATCATACCAGTTCTTCCTCACTCAGCCGGGCGCGCAAACGCCGGGCCGCTTCGTGAACGCGGGCCTGTACGGTTCCTTGCGGGATTTCCAAAATGCGAGCCGCCTCTTTATGCGTGAAACCTTCCGCCTTGACCAGCACGAAGGCTTCGCGCAGGGGTAAAGGCAGTTCCGCAAGGGCGGCAGAAACGCACAAATGGAATTCGGCGTCTTCATTTGTCCCGCTTCGCTGCTCAGCGAGGGCAACACGCGCTTGTTGGGCCGAAACCGCGCTGGCGACGGCTTCCTCACTTAGCGAAAGCGCAGCTGGTTCGCCGCGCTCCACTCGCTTGCGCACCGTGCGCACCGTAATTGTGTAAAGCCATGTGGTGACTTTCGCTTTCCCGGTAAAGCGCGGCAACGCCTGAAACGCGGCGAGCATCGCTTCTTGGGCGGCGTCTTCGGCTTCGGCGTACCGGTTGCCGGACAAGCGCAAACACAGCCGAAACACCCAATCGACGTGATTTGCGTAAAAAGCGTCGAAGCGACGGGCGTCGCGGTTGTCGCACGCCTGCCGATTACACGGGAGGCGTGGGACAGCGGCGCGTTTGGGCGGCGCTTCTTGGGAAGGTTCCCAAACCGTAGTTTGTGGGGTTCTCACAATGATTAGTGCCAAATGAGGCGCGTTTTGTTGTGGATCACCCGGTGAAACAGAAAATGAATCGGTTGATTTTTTGTTTACGCTGCCGCGCCCGCCGTCAATCGATCTTTGCGGGCCTGCGCTTCGATGAGTTCCGCCAACTCGTCACGGGCATCGCGGCGGTCGTGGACGGGGGCGTCCTCGATCACGTCGCCGTCTTTGAAGCGAATAATGCGGGTCGCGTGTTCGGCGATGTCTTGTTCGTGCGTGACCATGACAATGGTTTTGCCTTCGCGGTTGAGTTCTTGGAAAATATCCATGATTTCAACGGACGTTCGGGTATCCAATGCCCCGGTCGGTTCGTCCGCCATAATCACAACGGGATCATTCACCAGAGCGCGGGCGATGGCGACACGTTGCTGCTGACCGCCCGAAAGTTGATTGGGATTATGGTGCATTCGCTCGCCCAAGCCCACGCGGTTCAAAGCCCATTTGGCGCGCTCGGTTCGGTTGCCTTTGCCCGCATACATCATCGGGAGTTCGACTTGACCCAGTGCGTTGGTACGGGGAATCAAGTTGAAAGACTGAAATACGAATCCGAATTTGATATTGCGAATTTCGGCAAGGCGGTTGTCGGACAAACGGGCCACGTTTTCGCCGTCCAAAACATAGTCGCCGCCGGTGGGCCGGTCGAGGCAGCCCAAAATGTTCATGTACGTGGACTTGCCCGAACCGGACGGCCCCATAATAGCGACGAACTCGCCCGGCTCAATGGACAAGGAAATACCCAAAAGGACTTTCACGTCCATCGTGCCGTTTTTGTAGGTTTTGATTAAATCGCGGGTTTCGATAAGGGGCATAATTGGTATTTATTTCGTGAACTTACAGCGGGTTTGCGGCCTCGCCCG
>CAXTBP010000311.1:0-4474 GCA_964241985.1 uncultured Armatimonadaceae bacterium
CCGTGTTTGAGTTTATACGCTACGATACGGGACTAAATCTGGAGGACATAGATGACGCCTATTAGATTTTTCGTCTGAATGCTGCCTTAGCCTAAAAAGTCAAGTCAATCCAAATCTACGCAAACGGATATAAACTTCAGGAGATACTACGGTCGCAGTTCGATATAGATACCGAAAACCATATCTTCGATGCGCCCGTCAAATTCACAGATACCGAATTGTCGGATCCTTGGGTGCGGATTCGTCCAGCTGGCCCGCTCGGATCAAGCCTATTCAATTTTCGTTTTGCCCAGCAAATACCCTTGAGGCTTTTTGAATCTCGGCAAGTACAAAGCACATAACGTGCAAAGAAATCGGCCCGCGAACAGTTTGCGGGCCGATTTTTCAAACTTGGCTTAATACACGCCGAGTAACCCTTGACTCATACCGTCCCGAATGCTTTTTCTACTCTCAATCTTGGTCGTTCATTGAAGTTGAGTAAGCAGGAAACGCGACGCCGCTACAACGTGGGTATGAATATGGTGACGACTTAACAAACAATGGAAGATGATTTTTTATCCAAGTACGCCAAAACTGGACAGATAGGTGACATTACTGAAGTAATTCGTATCGTGGAAGGAACCACGAAAGGCGCAAACTCCTACGATTTTCGCATTGAAATAAAGCTGCATCACGAAAGCGGTTTGCATACCGCCTCCTTTTACCGGCTTGAATACCTCGTTATGGAGAACGACCACGACGTGAACCCTTCCGTTTGGGTGATTGATTCGTATCGTTCACATATAACGCCCAACGAAGATGCTGAAAATACCTTGCGCTTGGCATTAAGCGAAGTCCAAGGTAATTAAACGACAAAGCGGCGGTGTTTTTTAGTCGGCAGTAACCGCTACGACGGTAAAGCGTGAAAGGTCGGGAGCGAGGGTTGACACCTGTGTCGTTACAGGGTGGCGGGTACGATACCGCGCCAGTAAAACATGAGCGGACGATGGAGTTTTAACAATATGAATTGGCAAAAGATAATTGCTATTATCGTTTTGCTCCAGTTGGTTATGTCTGCTAAAGTTGCTTTAGCGCAATCGGTCGCGCCGGAATTCATCTGGTGAAAAGCTACCCCATGGACACTAATTGCTACTTTTATCGCGGCTGTTGGTGCTGTATCCACTGCCCTTATAGCGCGCAATACAGTCGAAAATAAGCGGAAATCCGATGAGAAGATTGCATCAGATCGCTTGACGCAGGATAAAACGATGCCAAAGCGAAGTCAGGCGCAGAAAGGATAGACTTCCGCCGCCCGAAGAATTTTACCGACACCTCGCGCTTCTACCGTGCCCGACACGGCCAGAAAAGCGTGACCAAACAGGGCCGCGCCAGCACGCTCGTACACTACCGGGTCGACGGTTACCTGCACCATCCCCGTCTCGTCTTCCAGCGCGAAAAAAACGAACACTTGACCTGACGGGGTAGGGGGGCGGTGCGGGCGCAAGCAAAGCCCCGCAATCCCTACCAGTTCACCCACATTGCAGCTCTGGAGTCGGGCGCAGGCAATCGCGCCCGACGATGCTACCCGTTCCCGATAAAAGCGCATCGGGTGGCCCTGCGGCGAAAACTGGAGCGCCTGCCATTCGCGCTGGAACCGCTCCTCGTCCGAAAAGTCGGGCACGTTCGTCGGCACATAAGGCGTGACCGGTAGTGGCAGCGCCTCTTGTCCCATTACGGGCTTTGTCTTTCGGTTTGGCGGGCGATGGACGGAGGGCAGGCTCCACAGCACTTGTCGTCTTGAGAGGCACAAACTATCAAGCGCGCCTGCAAGCGTCAGCCATTCCAGCGCGTCGCGCGGCACAAACCACAGCCGCTGTCCCACGTTTCCTATCGACTTAAATGGCCCGCTTGTTTTTCTTTCCTCGACAATCGCGCGGGCGACATCGTGGCCGACGCCTTGCACAAAGCCGAGCGAGCAGCGCATCGCCCGAATGGTTTGGTTCGGGCCATCCATCGGCTCCAGCGTTTCCATGCTCCACTGCCGCCAGCCCGACCGATTCAAACATGGGCCGAGGACGGGCACGCCGCGCCGGTTCGCTTCCGCCGTGACCGTTGCCACGGGCCAAAAGCCGCACGGCTCGACCGACAAAACCGATAATAAAAACTCGGCGGGATAGTGGCGCAAAAGATACGCCGTCCCCTGCGCGTGGGAAGCGAACGCGACCGAATGCCCCTCGCAAAAGCCGTAGCGCGCAAAGCCACTGACCGGCGCAGCGCAGATGGGTGGACACGTCGGCAGCGGCGCGGCCAATAGCGTGCATGAGGGAGGCTTCGTCCTCAATGGGATCCGGCGAGAAATCGTAGCGTGCCGATGCCTCCGGTCGAGGGAAAAGAGCGCGCACCGGCGTGAAATCGTGCCCCATGCTGCGGGCGTGGATGAGCCGTCCTTTTTTGCCGAACTGGTACACGAGCGCGCTTTCGCCGATAGATGCGACCGCGCCGTAGGTGGTTGACCCCAAACGAAAAAGGCGGGCGTACACGGACGGGTCTTCGGGCCAAAGATATTGGGCGTGGGCGCGGAACAATTCGTTTGGCGCGAGATCCTCTTCAGCGCAGGCGCGGGCCGAATTGCGGGACGTTCCCCAACCGATATGGGGAGTGAAGCCGGTTTGCAGTGCGCTGTTCCACCCGGCGATGAGATCGGTGTGGTCGGGTCGGACAACCGCCGTGAAATCGCCGTACGCGCCGTCCGCGCCGTCCGGCTCGATGACATTTGTGTACTCCGCCAGTGGGCGCAGGAATTGCTCGGTCAAGACGGCGATGCGGCGAGGGTTGATGTCACTTGCGGACACAACGTGCAGGGTGGGACACGCGCGCCGGGCGTGACGTTCGGGCTGACCAGCACGGACTCCGAGCCGAGCCGCGAGTGGGCACAGATCGCGCACCGTATTATCACAATTGACGGCGAGGGGATAGGTTCCGTAGGCTGCAACTGGGTTCAGGGTGGCTTCCCATGCAGCGCGCGCAAGCAGGCCGGGCACGCGCACATAAAAAACGGCGGGTGCGCCACGCTCTGCGCTTTGCTGCGACCGGATCGTGACCGGATTGGGGCGGTTTTTGGCAAACATTCGTTTGTATACCGAAAATTGTACCCTACTTTTTGGAAAATGCGAACCAATTTCGCGTTTTTTGCTTCCCGCGCCGTCCCTTGGCGCCGCTCATTTCGGGCGCGGTTTGCTTGCGGTTGCATTGGAACCGGGGGGTAATGGGTAGGCATTTGGTTTGAACGATTTTTACTTTTTGTTAGCTTTTTTTGAGATTTTTCCGCCTTAATTGACATGAACGTATAAATAACGTATAACTAAATTATGAATAAGGTGAAAACGATTTCCGCTTTCCGAATTTCGGACGAGGGCCGCGCGCTACTTCAAGCCGTCGCCGATAGTTTGGGCATCAACCAAACGTCGGCGGTTGAGATTGCCATCCGCAAGTTTGTTCGCTCCGAAGGCATTGACGAATCGAAAGTTTTGGAACAACTCCGCGAAGAACTGTCCAAGCAACCGAGGAAAGAGCCAACCCAAAAATCGTTGGACGGTTTGGCCGAACACGTTGTGCGCTTCGCTAACGTGGTGAAAAGAAATGGCGGCGAAGTCAAACCCGAATCACTCGATGGCCTTCTTAACCACGCCGAAAAAACGATTGAGCGGCATCAGACGGTTAGCCAAGAACCAGAGCCGTAAACGCAACTACCATCTATCTCTAATTGAAAGGCTTACGAAGTTATCCATGTCCATTCCAATTTCCGTGATTGCCAAAGTGCTCGCCGACCTGCAAACTAACCAGAGCAAACAAGGCGGACGCGATACGACACCACCGATCTACACGCCATCTAATCGGCGCGGCTTCAGCCCCGAAACCGTACAGGCCGTGTGGAACAAAGCCGCTATAATTCCGGGACTTAGCCCGTACTGTTTCCGAAGCGACTGCTACGGCAGCACGATTTTCCGCAGTCAGTATGGAAATACCGAAAGCGAATATGGCTGGGAGGTTGACCATATCGTTCGCCGTGCTGACGGTGGAACAGACTACTTATTCAATCTGCAACCCCTGCAATGGCGTAACAACCGCATCAAAGGGTAAAGGCGCGCACGGGGCGGCTAATCGCCGCCCCGTGCGCCAAACCGTTAATTTTCAGAAAGTCACTATTATGCTTGTACAAAACGATTTTATTTTTTACGTTAAAGCGAACGCGCCCGACGCGCGCGCACTCATGGAATACCTGCGGAATCGCCTTGCCGACGAGGAGGTTATTGGCGAGGGCGTAGTTTTCGCCATCAAGGACGATTTCCACTTCTTAGTAAATCCAGATTGCCCGAGCGACCGTCATGGCGTGTTTGTCGTCTTGCGCTACGATTACAATGGCACTTCCGGCAACCACCGGGAAGAATTTAGGGTAACGTTCAAAACGTGGCTCGGAAAAAGCCTAAAAGACGAT
>CAXTBP010000312.1:0-4464 GCA_964241985.1 uncultured Armatimonadaceae bacterium
ACAGAAGCCACAGAAACGCCCGGCGGCACGATTCCGCCGCACGATGGGCACGGCACTCTTCACGTAGCCTTCGCCGTTTCGCAGGAAAGCCTTCCCGCGTGGCGTACGCATTTAGCCGCCCAAAACGTGCCGATTGAAAGCGAAAACGACGTTGTCGAGCGGGGCGGAACAAGCCTGTATTTCCGCGACTTGGACGGACATTTAATCGAACTCGCCCCGGCCCGCATTTGGCCCGGGTTTTAGCGGTTACTGCGCCGCACCGGTGGGTCGCCAAATCCAGCGCAACGCCTCGCCGATACGGGCGCGCAAAAACGCGCCGCCGTGGAAACCGTTGCCGAATACAAATTTGTGATCGTAGCCCGCGAACGTCAAGGCTTTATCCACTTCCATGTTGGCGAGCGGCCAGTTCCCGAATTGGTTGTCCAAATCGTTTTTGCCGTCCAACTGAAACAAGCGAATGGGCTTGGGATTTTTCTTCGACTGGCGAATGAGCGTCGGATAGTTATGCCCGCCCCCGATGCCGGTCGGGCCGGGTTGCAGATTGACGAAACTGCCGACAACCGTTACGACCTTGCGAAATTCATCCGGCTTTTCCCAAGCCACCGTCCACGCGCAAATGCCGCCCGACGACGAACCGCAAATCGCCCGCATTTCCGGGTCGTGCGATAATTTCGTCGTTTTTTCCACTTCGGGCAGAATTTCCTGAAGCAGCATAGTGGCATATAGCGGCGACAGCGTATCGTATTCGACCGAGCGGTTGGCGTCGCCGTTCGCGCGAATGCCGGGGTTAATGAAAACGGCGACCGTAACCGGCATTTCGCCTTTGGCAATCATATTGTCAAAAACGGTGGGGATATAGTCGGTGAACCCGCTGCCGTCCTGAAATACCATCACCGAAGCGGGTTTGGCAGCAGAGTATTGGGCCGGAACATACACCCACCAGTCGCGCGTCGTGCCCGCGATAACTTGGCTTTTCCACAGGGCTTGTTTTGTCAAAACGCCTTTGGGAACGCTGGGATTGACCGTGAGTTCGCGCGGCTTCTGGTACACCTCAACCGTTCCCCCGCCCTTTTGCATACCGTCCACGACATAGTGATATGCGAATGCGGCCCCGTCCGGCAACGTCACGGTTCGTGCGTACAAGTCGCTGTTTCCGATGCGCGATAGCGGCGCACGAAATGCGCCGTCGTCGGAAACAACAACCGGCGGCGTTTTCGCGCCGGGCGCGTCAATCGCCCATGCCACGTTGATTTCGTCGGTTTTCGGGTTCGCGCCGTTGGTTAAATCTTTTGGATCGGTAATCGTGACGCCCTTTCTGCCAGTTCCGATTTGCTGAAAGGCTTTGCGAACCCGCGCGGCAAGTGCGTCGTTATTTTGACCGGGCGTATCCAACGCGGCCCGCAATGTCACCGGGTTCAGTGGGGCGCTGTCGCCCGCCGTTTGCGCCCACGCACCGACGGACGGACCAACAAATTCCAAACAGACAATTGCCGCAATCAAATAGCGACGACGCAGAGACAAACGCATAGGAGGCTCCTTTGGCACGTATTCGTACTATGCCGTTCGTGCCGCCCCCTAACGTTTCCTGCTAATTGGCGCACGCCGGGCACTTAGTCGGTTTCCATTGCCGTATACGGGGTAAGAACAAGGTGAAAGCCGTTTCGCCATTATTGCTATTGATGGCTTTTTGTTCGCAGCCGCGCCCGAAGCGCGGTTTAGAAAGTTTGATTATGAAAACGTCCTTCGTTTCGTTTGCCGCGCCGTTTGTGGCAACTGCCGCCGCTGCTGGCCTGTTTGCATTCTCGGCTCCCGCTGCCCACGCGCAAAGTGAGAGCAAAAACATCGTCGAGGTCGCCGCGTCCAATCCCAACCTGTCAACCCTCGTGAAAGCCGTTAAGGCGGCGGGTCTTGCCGAAACGCTGTCCGGGCCGGGGCCGTTCACGGTCTTCGCGCCGACCAACGCCGCGTTCGCCAAAATTCCCAAAGCCAAACTCAACGCGCTTCTCGCCGACAAGGCTATGCTGACCAAAGTGTTGACGTACCACGTGCTGCCCGCCAAAATCGAAGCGGCGACCGTGGTCGGCATGAGCGGCCCCGCGACCCAGAAAACGGTGGAAGGCGCGACCGTGAAAGTGTCGCCGAAGCCCCCGATGGTCAATATGTCCAAAATCACCAAAACGGACATTCAGGCCAGCAACGGCGTCATCCACTTGATCGACACCGTCCTGATGCCTCCGATGTCCAAGATGGCCCCGAAAATGGCTCCTAAGATGTCCAAAATGTCGCCGTCCAAAATGTAGTCGGCACTACAATGCAAACGACACGCCCCGGTTCGCTGAACCGGGGCGTTTTTGTGTTTAGGACAGCGGAGATAAAAACGATTTGCCTTGCCACAGAACGGGCAGCGGTACGTGCAAGTAATCGGCCACGGTCGCGCCCCAATCGGCAAATGTTTTTCGTACACCGAGCGATTGGGGGCCGGTGACGGACGACCCGAATAACAGAAGCGGGGCGTATTCGCGGGAATGGTCGGTGGACGGCGTGGTCGGGTCGTTGCCGTGGTCGGCGGTCAGGCCAATTAAATCGCCGTCACGGAGATTCGGCAGCAGTTCGCGTCCTACCCATTCGTCGAATTCGTTGAGCAAACGGGCGAAGTTCGGGGCGTCGTTGCGATGCCCGTACAACATATCGAAGTCTTCCAAATTGACGAACACAAAATCCGCCTGTCCGCCCGGCCCCTCGCCCTTTACGGCCCGGGCGACAGCCGCCAAATGGTCGGGGTTGTTCGTTGTCGGCTCGGTCGTCGTAATGCCCTTCAGCGAAAAAATTTCGCCGATTTTTCCAATCGTGTGAACGGTTTTGCCGTGCGCGGTTAAAATATCCAGCACGGTATCGCGGGGCGGAAGAAGCGGATAATCACGCCGGTTTTCCGTGCGCTTGAAATTATCCGCATTCGTGCCAACAAACGGACGCGCGATAACGCGCCCGACATGGTTCGGCGGAACGAGCATTTCCCGTGCCCAAACGCACGCCTCGTACAGCCGATTTAGCCCGAAAACCGCCGGGTCTTCGTGCGCGGCGACCTGAAACACCGAGTCCGCCGATGTGTACACAATCGGTTTGCCGGTGCGAACGTGTTCCTCGCCCAACTCCTTGATGATTTCCGTGCCGGACGCGGGTTTGTTTCCCAAAATTCCGGTTCCAACGTGCCCTTCAAACAGAGCGATGACATCCGGCGGAAAACCGTTCGGGTAGGTCGGAAATGGAACGTCGGTGCGAACGCCCACCATTTCCCAGTGCCCCGTCACCGTGTCTTTTCCCATCGACGCTTCGGTTAAGCGGCCCCACAACGCGGGCGCATCCGCATTTGGCGCGACGCCTTCCATCGGTGTGATGTTGCCCCAGCCCAGTTTTTGCAGGTTCGGCATATTGAGGCCGCCGACCGCGCGGGCCGTGTTGCCCAAGGTATTTGAGCCTCGGTCGCCCTCGCCGTATAGGGAAACGGCGTCGGGCATTTCGCCCGCGCCGCAGCCATCCAAAACCAAAAGAAAAAATCGTCGCGCCATTTACAGCAATCCGCCCCCTTCGCCGCCGCCGAGCGACTCTACGCCGGGCAAACCGGGCAAATTCGGCACGGATACAATACGCCATTTTGGTTCGCGGAAAAACAGCCACTTACGCTCGGTTTCTTCGCGCATGACGAGGACGACCGGGCCGCTCCCGAAAATACTTTCGCCGCTATCGTTGTAGAACGCGGAAAACTGCGTCGTGACCAATCGTTCGTTTTGGTTGCCTTTGGGCGAGGGCACAATACGCGGATTATTGACGCGCACATTGTAGTTCGTGCCCCTCCCCGCTTTGAGGCTGCGGGCAAGGAGCAGGCGCAATTTGGTTTTGTCCCAGCCGCCGGAGTTGAAATCGTCGCTCACGCTGTCCATCACGCCGCCCGCGTAGCCCCGCCGGGCCGCGTCTTCCGCATCCGACAAGGTCTGCCGAATGAGCGCGTCCGGGGTCGGCTTTTCCCCGCCGAGGGCGAACCACAAAAATCCGCCCCCGAAAAGCAGCACGAGGGCAACGGCGAGTGATATTTTGGACGAGGTTTTCATGGTTTGTCGTTGGGCTTCTTATCTCCGTTTGTACCCGTCGCGCGAAGCCGTTTAAGCGTTGCGCCCAGCGCTTTGGATTCACGCCCGTAGCCCGCGAAGTCCCCCACCCGTAGCGCGGCCTGCGCACGGTCATATTCTTTACTGGCCTGCTCGATAAGCGCGGTAGTGGTTGCCGCTCCGCCGGTTTGCGCGTCGGTTGACGCGGGAGTGGGGTCGTCGCTTGCGCCCTCGTCCGGGCCGAACAAATCGGCGAGCGCGGCGGGAAGCGTCGGCTCCATTGCAATCCGGTTTTCAAACGCGACCACGACCTGTTTGAGTTCCGGGATGGAATGCTGCCCGCTTGCGCCGTTCGCGTCGC
>CAXTBP010000313.1:0-4405 GCA_964241985.1 uncultured Armatimonadaceae bacterium
GTCGTGGACGCCGACGTGGGCGAGCGCCGCCAAAAAGCCGTCCGCGCGTCCGCGCTCGTTCATGAAGAGAGCCTTCTTTTCGCCCCGCAGTTGCGCGCCCGTCATCAATCCGCTACCCTTGTGACCACTCTGAGGGAGCAGCAGCGATCCATAATCAGCGCGGAACTGACGAAACTGCGTCAAAAACTGCCGCATTTGTCCGACGCCGATTGGCAAAGCGTCGAGGCCGCGTTTCGGGCCGTGGAAAACAAAACGCTGCACACGCCGACCGTCAAACTCAAAGAATACGCCGCCGCGCCCGAAACTGATGAAACCGCGCTCGTGAAAATCGAAACCGCCCGCGAACTGTTCGGCCTCGCCACAGTCGGCGCAAGCGGCGACGGGGAAAGCCAAACGCGGTGATGGGCAGTCCCGCCGTTTTGGGCCTTGCTATCGCGGCCTATTTGGTGGGGGCCGCGCTGCTGGGCGCGAACCTTTTCTTGCGACGAAACGGCTTGCTGTTCGCCGGACGCGGGGCCGCGATTGCGGGCGTTCTGCTCCACGGCTGCGCGATTGGGCTACGCTGTATCGAACTGCACCGCGCCCCATTCACCACGCCCGGCGAATCCTTGTCTCTTTTGGCGTGGCTGATCGCGCTCGCGTATCTAGGAACCGAAGCCCTGTGGAAACTGTCGGCTTCCGGCCCGTTCGCGTTGGGCTTGGCCTTTTTGCTCGTTTTAGGCGGGGGCGTGTGGCACAACGACTTGGCCCCGATGTCGCCCGGAAACGCGGCCCTACTCAGCGGCAATGCCATTTCGCTGCACATTTTAGCCACGGTCGCCGCGATTGGCGCGTTCGCGCTCGCGTTTTGCTGTGCCGCGTTGTATTTGGTTGCGCATCATATTTTGAAATCCAAGCACGGCCTCAAATGGATGCGCCGTTTGCCCCCGCTCGTCACCGTCGAGCAGGCCGCGTTCGTTTTGGTCGCCGTCGGCTTTCCGCTCCTCACGCTCGGCATTTTGTCCGGTTTGGTGCGCGCGTGGGCCGGGCACATGGCATCGCCGGGCTGGCAAACCGACCCCAAAGTCCTGTTGGCGTATCTCGTGTGGGCCGTGTACGGTGTGTACCTGCTGGCCCGCCAAGTCGCAGGGGGGCCGCCCGTTCGCACCGCCTACGTGCTTCTCATCGGTCTTGGCCTATCGCTGCTCTTGTTCGTCGTCCCGTCCGGCGCGCACCGCTTCGGGTAAAAAGCGAAGCTTTTAGGGGTACAATTTTTGAAATATCGCCTCGCAGGAAAGAACTCGTTTGATGAATTTTTCAAAAGCGCTCCTTGCCGCTTCCTCTGTAATCGGTCTGTCGTTTCTACTGATATGCAGTGCAAGCAGTTCGAGTTTTGCACAAAACGACACACAACGGCCCGCAATGGCCGCGCTGTCAGACCGCACGCCTTTTTTAGCCTGTTACCGCGACTATCTGACGGCGACGAACCAAGACGAGGCCAATGGCTTGCGCAAGGTCGCCGTTGCCGATTTCGCTATCCACGACGATTATTCGGGCAAAACGCTTCGAGGTGAGGAAGCGTTTGTTGACGCCCAAAAAGTCTACGACGGTACGAAAAACAACGTAGGGCACTTCATTCGGTTTCGCGTCGCCAAGCAGACCGATCAATATGCAATTGTCTATGCCGAAGAAACCATCAGCGATATTGTCGATGTCAAAGACGCGCTGACGCCCGAACAACTTGCAAAAGTGACCGCGAAGGGACTCAAAACGACCTCGAAATCGACGGCGACATGGGGTTGGAAGCACACATGGCGCAAAACGCCGCAGGGCTGGAAGCTGGCCTCGCTCGCCCGCGACCAAAGGCCTAACGCGGAGCGTCAAGCGACGGTCGGAAAAGTGTATTACATCGGTATACCGTCGCGCATCGATTCCGCCGCCACAGAAAATAAATAACCGGCTGCGAAATTGATAAAAGAAACCGCCCGGGGCACTACTGCCGGGCGGTTTTTTGGAGAAATAGTGGTTTTTAGTGTCGCCGAACGGTACGTAATGACCGGCAAATCACGCTATTTAAGCCGATGGCTTACCCTATGTACTGCCGCCATTCCCCGCTTTCGGCGATTCGTTTGAGGAATTGAACCCGCGCGTTCGCTACCCGCTGCATCTGCGGACGGAGCACGATTCGGTCAAGCAACAGCCCGAGCGGGCCAAAGGGGCTTTCAAAAGAAAACTCATCCACCAACAGGGTTTGATTAGGGCCGCGCGTTTGAAACGTGTACACGTGTCCGAAATGCTGGAACAATCCCTTACACATTACATCTGTGAAGCGGTGCGGGCGGTCGAAATCCTCGATGCGCGTCGTGAGCCGGAAGGGCAAGCCGAAAAAGCGCGCCGCCCATGTCGTCTCATCGCCCGTTGTGGCAAGGCCGTCGCGCTTTCCACCGACGGCTTTGCCGTGGATAAGCGTTGCGCTTGCCTCATGGGCATCCACACTGCGCGCCAAATCGAAGCACCGCTCGATAGGGGCGTCAATCACGGCTTCGTTGCGCAAAACAATCATGGCGTTTCCCGAACGACCATCTGGTAAATAAAGCCGCTGTACGTGTCCGAAACACGTTGCCATGAAATTTCCGCCAGCGATTGCGCCCCCTCGTCCGCTTCGTCGTAACCTTCCGCTCCGCCGTTGTCGTGGTATACGGGGGGATCGTCGCCTTCATCCAAGCGCACATAGAATATGACGCCGCCTTGATGTTCGCTGGCGACGCACAAATAACCCTGCCGAATTTGGTCGGGATCGCCCAGCGGAAAGATGCGCGACCATTCCGGCCCGTTGCCCGCAAACGGCAAAAAGTCGTTGTTGGTTTTTTCGTAGAACAGCGTTTCCACGCCGCGCAAACCCATCCATTCGGTCACCGACGCAGGGAAGCGAATGCCGCACACGCGCTCGCGCTCGGCGATAAAGGCTTGCTGATCCGCCGAAGCGACGGGGACGATTCCCAAGCGGCGAAACGTTGCTTGGTGATACACAAGGTCAAATGGGGCTTCTGATGCTTGCATGGGCTTTTAGGACGCGACATCCACGGTCATTTGAACCGTTACCGTGTCGCCCTCGTCGATGGATTCCGCCTTTCGGACGCTTGCTTTGAGCGGCAGAATGTAACTGCCATTTTTGGGAAAAAGCGAAGTCGTCCATTCGGATTTGCCGATGCAAACGCGCACCGGGATCATGCCCCAGCCGTAGGTGACAAGCCCGGAAACGTCTTTCAAATCGTCGCCGTGCGGAGCCGGAACGGTCACGAAATAATGCGGGGCCGGGCCTTTCCAATACCAAACATCGCCGGTAAAACCAACGGTCATTGTCGCTCGCTTCTCCTAAAATGCCTCCCGTTTATTGCGCGAGGGGCTGCCAATGTTTTGGTTTATCGTTGTTGAACGTGAACGGCGTTGCCGCCGTGGGCATCGCCGAGAAGGTGTAGTATTTCGACTTATTCTTCACAAATGTCAGATAAAAACGCTGTTTCGTGCCGGGAAGGACGACGGCTTTCGTCGCTGAACCCGTGGCGAGTGCTTTGGCGAACTCGATTTCCCGCTTCCGTCGCTTGCTGTCTCGACCATACGCGAACAATTCCGTCAGCACCACCGACGATTGGGGGTTGTTCTGCGGCGTACCGTACCCATTGGTTGCGTTGCCCGGGCGCGCGCCCGACGGATAACCGCCATTGGGGAAGCCGTTACCGTAGGTCGCCCCGTAGGCCGACGCCGTGTTTGGGTTGTTTTGTAGCGGGGCCGGTGACGTGGCGTGAGTCGTGAGCATTTTTGCGACCTCGGACGTGGAATACTGCGCGAGTGCGGCTCCCGTGTCCGTGGTCAATCGGTAAGTGGAGGCGACCCAATCAAAGTCCGCTTTCGATTGATTGTTGATCTCAACCTCAAAATAAAGGATGTTGGAACTGCGAAAACCGCGTACGGCAACAACAACACCCTCCACGTCCGCGTGGATTTCCGGCACGCCCGCTTCGCTAAGTCGTCCGCCGTCGGGGTACAGAACGGGCTGATCGAAAAGGGATTTCTGCGGTTTGGGCGGCTTGGCGGTCGCCTTTGCTTCCGGTGCGGCGGAGGGGGCGGGCGCGGTGGGCGTCGTCTGGGCGCTTGCAGGAAGCGCGCCGAACCAGAGGCACAGAAAAGAAAGAGGGACAACGAAACCGCGCATAGTTTCTCCTAACCGAAAATCAATCCACGAACCGCTGCTTCTATCGAACTTAACGTATTCGGACAAATTTAACGATAATTGGGCTTATTTCCTTCTTCGCATCCGGCATAATCGCGCATTACACTGGCGCGCATTGTAGGAAATGTTAAATCCCGGCGTGACTATGGCTCAAACGAATAGCAAAAAATGTGCGGCATGGCTACCAAGTGATAC
>CAXTBP010000314.1:0-2921 GCA_964241985.1 uncultured Armatimonadaceae bacterium
TGAACGATATTATGGCGGGAACCAGTTTGCCCAAAGACTATGAGTACGCTTGGAACGGCGAGATTTTGGCGCGCAACCCGTTCGGCGCCATCACGAGCGATTCGGTTGCGGCCATTACGTCGGCGATGGATACGCGGTCGCAGGGAACGCCGGTCGTTGTGTACAATCCACTTTCGGTCGCGCGTCGGGACGTCGTAGAAGCGACCGTTTCTGTGCCCGGCACGGCATCGTCGGGCAACGGCGTCAGCGGCGTACAGGTTTTCGGCCCGGATAACAAACCGGTTCCCACACAAATACTCAGCCGTTCGGGCACGACGGTGCGTTTGTTGTTCGTCGCCTCTATGCCGTCTACGGGATTTGTCACCTTTGCCGTTCGCCCCGTTCCCGTCCCCGTCCCGGTGGCGCAAACGGACGCTTTATCCGCACGCGAAAACGCTTTGGAAAACAGGCGCTTCAAAGTCACAATTAACAGCGGTGGCGATATTGCCTCCATCTACGACAAAATAAACAAGCGCGAAGTATTGAAAGCGCCCGCCCGCTTGGCCCTCGTGTCGCACAATCCCGGCGCGTTTCCGGCGTGGAACATGGATTGGAGCGACGCGCAAAAGCCGCCCCGCGCCTTTGTCGAAGGGCCGGTCAAAATCCGTGTCGTGGAAAACGGGCCGGTGCGCGTCGCGCTTGAAATCACGCGCGAAACCGAAGGCTCACGCTATATTCAAACGGTGCGCTTGGGCGCAAGCAGCACGCAGGTCGAAGTCGTCAACACGATTGACTGGCAAACGCGCGTCGCCGCGCTCAAGGCTGACTTCCCGTTTACCACGGCAAACCCGAAAGCGACCTACGATTTGGCGGTCGGCACGATTGAGCGCGGCAACAACGACGAGAAAAAATACGAAGTTCCGCAGCACCAATGGTTCGATTTGACCAAGCCGGACGCCACGTATGGGGTTGCGGTTCTCAACGAGGGCAAATACGGCGGCGACAAACCCGACGATGCGACTATGCGCCTGACGCTCCTTTACACGCCGGGCGTGCGCGGCGGGTATCAGGATCAAGCGACGCAAGATTTCGGGCGGCACGACATCCGGTACGCCATCGCCCCACACACGGGCGACTGGCGAACCGGCGACGTGCCGTGGCAAGCAAAGCGGTTCAACCGTCCGCTCCTCGCCTTCGTGGTTCCCGCCCACGCGGGAACGCTGGGCAAAACCTTTTCCTTGATTTCGTCGAGCAGCAAGCAAGTCGAAATCGCGGCGATCAAAAAAGCGGAAGACAGCGGCGAAATTATCGTGCGCCTGCGCGAACTGACGGGCAAGCCCGCGCGGGGCGTGCAGATTAAAATGGCTGGCCCGATTGTGTCCGCCCGCGAAGTGAACGGGCAGGAATACCCGGTCGGCGCGGCGACCGTGCGCGGCGGCGCGCTCGTGACCGACGTTCCCGCGTACAGCTTAAAAGCGTTCGCGCTCAAAGTGGGAAAAGCCCCCGCCAAAGCGACCACGGTGCAAACCCGACCCGTTTCGCTTCCCTTCGATACGGACGCCGTGAGTTTGGACAACGGCTTGACCGACGGCGCGTTTGATGCCGATGGGCGCACGTTTGCCGGGGAACAGCTTCCGCACACATTGGTGTGCGGCGACGTTTCGTTCGCGCTCGGAGCGACAACAAGCGGGGCCAAAAACGCCCTGACGTGCAAAGGGCAAACCGTGAATTTGCCCGCGAATACCTCGCGCGTGTATGTGCTTGCCGCTTCGTCGGGCGGCGACGTGTCCGTTCCGTTCCGTTTGGGTGCGAAAACGGCAATGGCAACCGTGCAGGACTGGGGCGGTTTTGTCGGGCAGTGGGACAACCGGGTGTGGCTGGGCAACGTGCCCGAACTCACCTACGATTGGCACAATCCGTGGGGCGGTTTGACGCCCGGCTACATCAAGGGCGGCGAAGTCGCATGGTTCTCGTCGCACCGGCATCATCCCAAAAACGCCAACGAGTTCTACCAATACAGTTATTTGTACAAAATCGGCATGGACGTGCCCAAAGGCGCGAAAACGCTGACGCTTCCCAACGATCCGCGCGTGAAAATTTTCGCCCTCACGTCGGCGACGCAGGCAACACCCGAAACGATTGCAAACGCCACACCGCTGCACGATACCCTCGCCGACCGGGGCGGAGCCATCGAGCGAACCCCGCGCATCGTGCCGCCTGCAAACGGTGCGCTAAGCGACGTAACGACGGTCGTTATCGAGCACCCGCTGTACTGGCGGGCAAGCAGCTTGCACTACACGCTGGACGGCAGCACGCCGACCGCAAACTCGCCGGTGTATTCCGGTCCGCTTGAATTGAATCGTGCCGTGACACTGAAAGCGGCAGAAATAGATGACGCGGGAACGGTTGGCCCAGTCGCCTCGCTCGCCCTTGCTATCAACGACACGACGGCCCCCAAAGTGACAAATGCCGAGTATTTGCCCAACCAGTCGCAAGTCACGCTCACGTTTTCCGAAGCCGTAGATAAAGCGAGCGCCGAGCAGGCCGCAAACTACACGGTCGGCACGGACGCGCAAGTAAAATCCGCTGTGCTTTCGAGCGATGCCCGTTCGGTCGAGTTGACGCTGGATAAATCCCTTGCCGCCGGGGCGAACGTAACCGTAAACGGGGTCAAGGATACGTCGCCCGCTGCGAATGGCGCGAACAATCAAGCCGTTCCGCTGACCGCTTTGCAGCCCGTTTACACGAGCGATGCGGCGCAAACCAACGCGCCACAGCGAACGCGCGTCGCGGGGCTTCCCGTAAAGGCGACCGATCCATGGACGATTAATTTGTACGTCAAAATGGACAAGCAGCCGGAAGACCGGACACTAATCGCCGGATTTGGACGGGCGCGGGACGGCGAATCGGGAACAGGCCGCTATTTGGCGAAATTCGGCGAC
>CAXTBP010000314.1:2931-4403 GCA_964241985.1 uncultured Armatimonadaceae bacterium
CGTTTATGGAGTGCGAACATGGATGTAACCACCGACGTTCCGCTGGATTTAGGAAAGTGGCAAATGCTCACGGCGACCTACGACGGGAGCGTTTTGCGCGTTTACAAAAACGGCGCAAAAATTGGCGAACGGGCCGTCGAACTGTCCGACGACCGCGCCGATGTCAACATCAAGCCCAAAGACGCTTGGGATAATACCCGCGTTCTCGACGGCGACGTGAGCAAAATGACGGTTTGGAAAACGGCCCTCACGCCAACCGCCGTCGCGCAGTTGTGGGCGCAAAACCAAACGCCGTGAGTTGTTTGCGTTCGCTCCGCGCCCGCGTTTCCAAGACGTTGATTCTTGTTGCCGCTGTCGCCCTGCTCTTAATCGGGCAGGGCGGGGCGCAGCCCTGCGCAGCCCATCCCGGCAACATCGCGTCGGTTTTGGCGAAAGTACAGCCGGACGGCACGTTCACGCTGCATTTTCGCTTTGATCTGCTCGCCTACGTGCTGGGCGAATTGCCCAACCGCATCGGTGACGCGCCCATGAACGCGCTCCTCGACGGTTCGCCCGCCGATTTGGAGCGCCAATTAACCGATGCAAAGGCGCGGTTTGCACAAAGCATTCGCGTGAATAACAGCGGGCCGGAAGTTATCGACGGTTTGACGTTTTCTAACGCCGCCGACGTATTGCAATCGGTCAAAAACGTCAAAGTGCGCCTGCCTGTGATGGCGTCGGTAACGGCGACGGGACATTTGCCGCCCAACGCCAAAACGGTGCGCTTTTCGTTCGATGAAACGCTGGGCGCGGTTGTTTTGACGACCGAGTTTCCGTATCAGGAACCGTTTTCCGAGCCGGTCGATGCGGGCGCGTTCAGTTCGGAGCAAACCATCCCATCAGCGGAAAACATCGCCCGCGCCGCCGCTGTCGCGTCTTCGGTCACTGCGAAAGAGGCAATCTCCGTTCCGCAAGCGCAACGGCCCACAGCGACGAAAGCGGCGTTGCCGCGCTCCCAAACCGTTTCGGTAAAGCCTGTTGTCAAGCCGGTAGCCGCTTCTCCCGCGCCACAGGTTCCCGTTGTTTCGTCGTCGCCCGTGCCTGCAAATGCCGCGCTTCTGCCAACGCCCGCGCCGCAAAGCAAAGCCGTCGGGAAAAGCGCGGCGTCTCCTTCGCCGCGACCCTCCGCGTCGCCCGCCGCGCCCACTCCGATGCCTCAAGCGACAACGTCACAAAAAACGCCGCCTGTCGAAGTGCCCGACGCCGTCGAGGAACCGGAACAAAGAGTGAGCCCGCTGCTCGGACTGGAGCGATTTATCGGTTACGTCAAGATGGGCTACACGCACATTTTGCCCGAAGGCGTGGATCATATTTTGTTTGTTTTGGGGCTGTTTTTATTGACGCTTCGGATCAAGCCGCTTTTATTGCAAATTACCGCCTTTACGGTGGCGCATTCGCTGTCGCTTGCCTTGTCGCTGTATGGCGTGGTGCAT
>CAXTBP010000315.1:0-4354 GCA_964241985.1 uncultured Armatimonadaceae bacterium
TTGGGGTTCCGCGATAAACGGGCCGAGGGGCATCGTCGGCCTGTGTGACGAGCAGTTGCTCCGGCGGGCGATTGGGAAAATACGGCAACAGCGCATCGGCAACGGAATGAAGGACTTTTTCTATATCTTCGATCCGCACATCGCCCCAGTTTTGCGGGAGAAGGGAAATTTCCCATGCGTCCACCCGTTTCGTTTGCATGGGTGTTTTTCCTTTTCTACGCGGACAATCGGGATTACGGCGGTTTATCGGCCCGCACTGGGGAGCGTCGCGCCGTCCCAATGCTCGTCGGCTTTTCCGTTCTGGATGCGCCACATATCGAACCATGTTGTCGTGTAGGCTTTGCCGCCCGGTTCGGCAGGCGGCACGTCGCGCACGGTCGCAACGACGACTAAATCGCCCTCGGCGACGACAGACACCACGCGCGTTCGCCACTTGCCGCGCTCCGGCAGGGGACGCTCAGGCATTTTGCTGAAATACGCCACCACGGCGGCGCGGCCCGAGGCGGCATTGGGATTGTGCTGGATGTACCGCTCGGTCAGATACTTGGGCGCGTCTTTCCAATGCCCCGCTTCGAGCAAATCGTGCACGATATGATAGACGACCTGCTTGTTGGCGTTGAGTTTTGGGTCGCGGTTCGTAAACAGTTTTTCGGGATCGGACGCGCCGACGACGGGAGCCTGTGCCCGTGCGACAGTGCCCATCGCGGCAAAAGCAAACAAAGCGATGGGCACGGCGGAGAAATAGCGCAACGGTAACATTAAACTTTCACCCAACTTACAAATCAACAAGGCGGGTTTCGGCGTCGCCGAATTTGTCCAGTTTGACGCCCATTCGATCCATCAAGGAAAGATACAAGCTGCACACCTTGCGGTTGGTGTCGCCTTTGTCGCGGTAGTTGAGGACGCGGCCCGTTTTGAGTTCGCCACCCATGCCGCCGACCGTCAAGATCGGCAGGTGCGAGTTATCGTGGTTCGACCCGGAAAACATATTCGACAGCCACAAAATGCACGTGTTATCCAGCACGGTTCCGTTTCCGCCGCCTTCGGGCATGGCGTCCAGTTTCCCGGCAAGATACGCGAGCTGCGTAATATAGTGCCGCGTGATGCGCTCGTAACCGTCCGACGTGTCATTGTGCGAGGCCAAATGGTGACCGTCGTTGACGTTGAGGAATGGGTAAAACAGGCCGGACAAATCGCGGCACATGAGCATCGACGCGATACGGGTTTTGTCGGTTTGAATGGCAAGGGCCACGATGTCGCACATCAGTTTCATGTGGTCGCGGATGTCTTCGGGCAAGCCGTCGTCGGGGCGTTTCATCAGTTGAAGCGGCTTGTTCTTGTTTTGCGCGGTGTCGCCCGCTTTGAGCATTTGACCGCGCATTTTTTGCGCCCGCGTTTCCACTTCGCGCACGCTGTTCAGATACTCGTCTAATTTCCCTTGATCTTCGCGGCTGATCTTGCGTCGCAAACTCGCAGCGTCCGAATTGACGCGGTCGAGCACGCTTTCCATGCGCCGGTTGCCGCTGTTGTCGAACAAGCTATCAAAGGCAAGCGACGGGTACACTTCGCTCGGCATCGGCGAATTGGCGTCCTGCCACGAAATATACGAACTGTACGCCATCGAGAACAAGGATTCGTGGTAGCCCGTGAGCGGCTTTTCGCAGGCGAGCACCAAACTTGGCTGCACAGTTTCCTGTCCCAAATGGTTTGCCAAAACTTGGTCGATGCTGATGCCCCCGTGCAGAACCGCCCCGCGCGACAAGGCCGCGCCCGACAAAATACCGCCGGTCATGCCGGGATGGATACCGACGCCCACCGACGGCTTATTGAAAAGACCGCTGATAAAGTTGACTTTGGTTTTATAGGGTTCGAGCGGCGCGAGGCTTTTGCTCAAAATCATGGACGCGCCTTCGCCGCTCGCCGCCCAGTTGTTCGGACTAATGCCCGTTCCCATGAACTGAACCACGAAGCGTTTGGGCGGCGTCCCGCTGGCAGGCGTGCCCTGTCCGCGCACGGGCGCGCCCCAAACCGGAAGCGATTCCATCCACGGCAACGCCATCGCAACGCCCGCCCCGCGAAGAAACACGCGCCGGGAAAGCGCCTGCCGTGTTTTGTCTGCTGCTTCGTTGTTCTGCATGGTTCAAATGTCCTTTACCCTCGCGGGTTGCGCTTTGGCGCTGACGCTTGCGCGCCGGTTGCGAAACTGCGGGCTGGCGACAATCGTATCCACCAGCGAATTAAATTTGTAACCGCTCGCCATCATGCGCGCTTTCATTTGGGCGAGAAGCAAATCGTCGGAGGGCAGCAAGGTGCGGCCCAGTGAATAGGATAGCATTTTCCGCGCGAAGGTATCAACAAAATCGTTTTGGCGGCGTTCCCGAATAAATGTTTGCAAACCGGCCAGCCCCGAAAACTCCTTGCCGCCCGGAAACGGCGCGGCATTGTTGACCGGTTTTCCGCCGCCGTCTTTGCTGCGCGTTTCGCCAATCGGGCCGAATCCCTCGAAAACAAGGCCGTAGGAATCGAAGCGGGCGTGGCAGCCCGCGCAGGCCGGGTTTTGCCGGTGCGCTTCGAGGGCTTGGCGCAATGTTTTATCGCCCATGTGTTCTTCGTCTTTGGGCAAGTCGGGAACGACGGCGGGGGGGGGCGGAATTTGCTCGCCCAAAACGCGCTTGACAACCCAGTAGCCACGCTTCACCGGACTGGTTCGCAGCCCGGACGCATTGGAAGTCAAAAATACGCTCATCGGAAGAAGCCCGCCGCGCCCGTAAGCGTCGGCGTTTGAAACGCGCACCCACTCGTTGCCGGTTGGCTTCACATCCGTCATGCCGTAGTGCTTGGCGAGCGGCGCGTTGACGAACGTGGTTTTGCCGTACACCCAGTCCAAAACCGACCCGTTGTTTTGGAACGTGTCCTGCATCAAGCGAATGGGTTCCTCGAACATCGCCTCGCGCAAATTGTCGTCGAACGAGGGAAACCGCTGCTTATCGACGGCATTGTGTTCCTCAAACCGCCGGAAGTCCAGCCAGTTTCCGCCGAACTCGGTGGCGAGCGCGCGGGATTTCTTATCTTTTAGCATCCGGTGCGTTTGCGCGGCCAAAACTTCCGGCTTGTGCAAATCGCCTTTTGCGGCGTGGCCCAAAAGTTCATCGTCGGGCAAACTCGACCACAAAAAGTAACTCAACCGGCTCGCCAGCGCGTAGTCGGAAAGCGGAACGGTCTTTCCCGCGACCGTTTCCGTTTTGGGCAAAACGGATTCGGGCGTCCACGCGGCCCGTTTGAGCGCAAGCCGTTTTTTCGGCTGGGCGACGGGCGGGAGCGCGGGGCTGTCCATATCCAAGCGGAACAAAAAACTCGGCGACAGCAAAATGCGCGTGAGCGTGTCGCGCATCGCGTCGTCATGCGTCAAGTTTTCTTTTTGGCGCAGTTCCGTGTAAAAGCCCGAAATATCGGCCCGTTCCGCGCTGGTGAGCGGACGACGGAACGCTTTTTGCGCGAACGCCATTAAGGCCTGCTTTTGTACCGGCTCGGATTGGGCGCGGTCGCGCTCGGCCATTCGGATGTTTTTGGAAACGATCTGAAAATGCTCTTTGAAGGCGGCCAGCGTTTCCGGCGAGCCGCCTTTGCGCTCGGCTTTGGCGACATACAAATCCGAAAACTTCTGAATGCGGGCGTCCGTCAAGTTTTCCTTGTCTTCGGGCTTGGCGAAATTGAACTCGGGATCGCGCTCGGTTAAAATCGTGCGGGCCTCGTTGCGCTCATAAAAGAAAAACTGCAAGTGCATCCGCTCATTAAACGAGGCGACAATGCCGAAATCGCGCCACAAGTTATCGAGCGTCTTTTTGCCATTTTCGTCGAGTATCATTTCCATGAGCGGCGTGTCGTCGCGGAAATACCCCATCGCGTTGTGCGAGCCTGCCGTCAGGAGACGTCCCTCATGGGCGTAGATGTTGTCGCCTTCCATCAAACCGCGCTCGTCGATATAAAAAGCGTCGGGGAAAACGTCGCTAAAAGTGGCAAACGACACCATGTACGGCGCGCGGGCGGTTGGGTCTTCGGGTACGGCAAGGTCGGCATCGACGGCATCCGTGACCGTTTTTTCCGGCTGCTTGCGGCGGGCCGGAATCACTTGCGTCGGGGGAATGCCGCCGATTTGTAATTCGCCCGGGTTGAACGAGCGGCGATGGGTGGCGTACTGCCGGTCTTTCCACAAAATGTTGGTTTGGCTGCCGGTCGAAAATTCGGACGGAACGGACAAATTCCCGAACCGCCACGCCACCTTGCGCCGCACTTTCACGACCCAATCGCGCAAATCCGCGCAGCCTTTTTTCACCGTTTCGGCGTTGTTGGGCGC
>CAXTBP010000316.1:0-4295 GCA_964241985.1 uncultured Armatimonadaceae bacterium
TTTGAGCCATGCGGCAAACGGCGCGGCGGCAACGGGCGGCAAATGGTTCCATGGAACGCGCTCTTTTTCCCATTCGTGCAGGAACCACGCGGCGACGGCCTCGGTGGCGAAGTAAAATTTGTCGCCGGGTTCAAGCGCGGCTTCCATGCGCTTCCATGTCGCTGCGGGCTTGTTTGCAGTCGCCGCCTCTTCCGTGCCGATTAAGTCGGGCCGGTCGCCGAACTGGGCGGATTTGGTGACGGGAAAGCCGAAGCGCAGTTTGTTGTTTCTCACCAAAAACACGCAGACGTCGCCGCGCGCTCGCGCCGCCCATGTTCGCTTTTCCCGGTCGAAGGTTACGATGAGAAGGGTGGCGTGCGAACCGTTCAGAAGTTTCTCCTGCGCGTGCCACGAGGTCGCCTTATTTTCTACCGATACGCGCCACAGTTTGCCGAGTTCCGCAATCGTTTGGGCGGCTTCCGTGTCGCCGGTTGGCAAGCCGTCGCCCGCGCATTTGAGAACGAGCAAATTGGCCCATTGCCGCGCGAAAACCGCCGATGACGCCCCGTCGGCGACGGCGAGCGTGACGTGCGCGTCGCCGAGGGCACTGTGCGCCCAAGCGTCCTCGTACTGATCGGGTTGGTTGCCTTCTTTCGGGGCCGACCAAACGCGAAGGGCAAATGGCGCGAAGGCCGAAGAAGCGGCAGGTTCGCTTTCCGCACCCATTAGCGCAAGTCCGCCGTGCGCGTGCCGATGTCCAAAAACTGCACGAGCGAACGCAGATCGGCGTTGAACGCAAAACCGCGCGACTGCGGCGATACGCCGAACCCTTCGCGCCGGGCCTCTTCGACGAGGCGCGGCGGAAGCACACTGCTCATATCGAAAAGCCGCTGGGCGAACTCGTCGGGCAGGCCCATTTGCGTGTCGGGAAATTCGATGGGCCGCTTGGACGAGCCGGAAATATGGACGTTGAAAAACAACACGTTGCCGTCGTTGGTGCGGACTTCGCGCAGTTGGGTTGCCGCATGGAGCGGCGAGCCGTCGGTTGGCTCGCCGTCGCTGATGTTGATCACGACGGGAGGGTACGACAAGGGGTACAGTTCGCACCACGATTTGACGGCCTGACGGGCTTCTTCAATGGCGGCGTTCATCGGCGTGTTGCCGCTCGCCGATGCTTCAAACCACACGGGAAACCGCACGACGCGCTCGACAAGGCCGCCTGCACCATCGTCTTCTTTGCGCGTCCGCTGCTCGACCCGGAGCGGATTGTCGGCGACCTCGGAAATGGGCACGAACTGCCGCCCGGCTAAAGCGCCCGCGAACCCGCTTCGCACGGCCCCGCCGTAGCCCAAAACGCCCACCTGAAAATAATCCCGCACGTCTTCGCCTTTGGCGCAGCGCAAAACAAGCGTGGACAAAAGCCGGTTGATGGCGTCGCTGACGGCGTCGCACTTGCGCTTTGCCATGTCCACGCCCCAAGCGTCGTCCATCGAGCCGCTTTGGTCGATCAAAAAGAAAAAGGCCGTGGGCTTGGCCCGGTTGATTTCCGCCCCATACGGCATGGTGTCCGTGTGTCCTTTCAAACGGGCGGATGTTACGCCCCGATCAAATGCCCCAAAAACCGCGCGAACGTTACTCCGCCCGCGCCGTTCGGGCTGTTTCTCATTTCGGCGATGACGGCGACAAGTCCTGCCTCTTCGGCTTTGAGGCGTTCTACTTCCCGCTGCAACTCGCGGCGCGTTTTGCTGAGCGCATCAAAATCGAGCCGCGCTTGCTTCACCGCGACGCTTCGCGCGCCAAGCAAACGCTCTCGTAAACTGTCGCCGATCTCGCCGGGGAACGCTTTAGGCAAATCGGCGAGCCATTCTTCCGTAATAAGCCCATCCATTACGCCCCCCGCAGGCGTTGCAGGCGCGGGGGCCGGAATTTGCGCGAGCGTTCGGATATTGTTGCGCTCCATGATTTGGACTTCGAGCGAATTGATCAGACCCATGCGCGCAAGGCCAAAAATCGGAGACGTTTCCAAAGCGTGATTGACGAACGCGACGATGGACTGATTTGCCGGGTTTGCGTTCAGCGTGGATAAATGCCGCTCGACCTGCCGAACCTCTTTATGATGCACGTTCAGCCGGTCTTCGGCCTGATTGAGTTCGTGCCGCTTGCTTTGTCCGCCCGTGTTTTCGGGCCAGAAAAAATACGCGAGGGCGAGCAGCATACTTTCAAAATAGGCCGTCACGAAAACCGATGTCGCAACGGGCGCTTGACCGCCCATGCGGCTGTAGCACAGCCATGCTATGAAAAGCACCGCCGTCCACACCATGCGCCGGTGGATTCGGTTGGCGCGGGCGCGGCTTTTCGTGTTCTTTTGTGCGGCTTGCACCCACCATTTGTGCCCGTCGGCAGTCGAAAGCTGCGTCACGGTTTCGGTTTGCGCTTGCGTTTTGCTCCGTGCATCCACAACGGGCGCGACAAAATCAAAGATCGGCGCAGCCTCTTCGGCGGCTTCGATTTCTTCCGCGCCGAAGGTGTCCGGGGCGAAAAGCGGGCGGGGTTCGCGCGGGTGGACGCAGGCATACTGCAGCGCGTCGAGCAACGCGAAAAGCGTGGCATCGCCGCGCCCGCCAAGACGCAGCACACTAAAAACCGGCGACGTGTCCGGGTAGGCGAAATCGTCGCGGGAAAAAAGGAGGGCGTCGTCGTGGTTTTCGCCCAAGGTGTCCCAAAGGGTCGGATCACAGGACAGCGCGTACAGCGCGGTTTGCAGAACAAGCAGGGAAAACCGGTCGGCGTGCGGGCCGAAGTCCGCGCTTTGGCGGGCCGGATGCTGGTAATTGGGATGCCCCATTTCGCCCGGCGGCTGACCGGTCAGCGCGGGAATCCAAACGCCGTCGTAGTCCACCAGAACCACGCGCCGCCCCGTTTTGTCGATAAGCAAATTGTCGTGCTGTAAATCGCCGTGCGCGATGTGCGCGGCTTCCAGTTCGCCCACCAAAACGGACAAAGCGCGGCACAACCTTCGGAGCGCGGGCGCGTCGTTTCGGTGCGCTTCTACCCATTTGCCGAGCGGCACGCCCTTCGCCCATCCCATAACAAGCAGTGGATAATCGTGTCCGCCGACGCGCACCCCGCTCGTTTGATAGTCAAACGGCACAAAACGCGCGCGCAACGCGGGCGTCAAACTTTCCAAATGCCGCGCGATTTTCTCGTAGCGGCCCGCGCGACCCGTTCCGGTTCCCTCGCTCGTAAAACACCGAAGCGCCCATTTGTTCCCTGCCGCGTCTTCCACGCGAAACACGGCGGCGAACCGACCCGTGTAGGTCAGCGGCAGCCCCAAACGATTGACCGCAACGCGCCCGCCCGCAAGTGTCCCGTCCCGCAACGCAAGCGCAGGATTCTGAATCGCTTCCTGAAACGCGACGGCATCGGGCCAAGTGGCGCGGCTCGTTTTTGAGGACGACTGCGCCGTATGCGGCGTTTCATTCGGTTGGATGGACTGTAGGCCGGGCATGGTTTAGAGGCAATCTTTCACGGCGTATTCAGCCCACTTTTCGGCGGGGCCTCGGAAAGCCCCAGCACTTTGCGGAAATACGCTTTGCCGGACACGTCGGGGAACAGATCGCGCTCGCGCTTAAGCCGGTTGGCTTCGCGCTCGAACTCGCGGGCCTCGTCGCGGAGGCGTGCGGCCTCCTGCGGGGTTTGCCGCAGTGGACTGATGGTTCCGGTCGCGCCGCCCAAGCGACGGTATTCGGCGGCGAAACCGGATTCGTATTCGCTTAGCCATTGATTGAGCGCGTTGAGCGTGTGCGGCGACAGTTTCGCATGGCTTCCGCGTTGCCGCAAATCCAGCAGGGTTTCCACGCCCGCTTCGCGGAGCAGGCGCAGGGTGGAGGCCGGAAAATGGTTACCGCTGACGATAATGCGGGCGTTGGTCGCCCGCAGTTTTTCCGTGATGTATTCGCCGACCGTCGCGCCGCCCGACGGCGGCGTTTCCTTGTTGCCGCCATACATGGTCAAAATGCGATCCATCCGCGCTTTGGCGAGGTCTTCCATTTTCTTGATTTCCGCCGACAGTTCGTCGTAAACTTTTTTGCGCGGCCCATTTGCCCCCGTGGTTAAACGGGCAATTTGCGAAACGCTGATAAACATCGGCATAAAAATCGGCGCAACCGAAGAAAACCAACTATGCTTGCCGAAAGCGAGGCCGTCAACAATCAAAAAGGCGTATAATGCAACAAAAAAGAAACAGAACACGAGGGCGAAACGTGCGTGGCGGAGCGTTTTTGCCTCCTCCATCAACGCTTCGGGCGTATAAAGCC
>CAXTBP010000317.1:0-4289 GCA_964241985.1 uncultured Armatimonadaceae bacterium
CCTGCACCTTTGCTTCGGTGAATCGGACGCGCGCTCCCATTGGGTTGGGCATCGTTCCATCGTTGTGAAGCACAAAGGTTAGCGGGCCGTTTATTTGAAAACATTTCGCCACGAAACGGGGGCTTTCACAAACCGAAGCCGGGGTGTATGCCATCGCCGTGTTCATAGGGCGTACCCACTTCGCCGCTTCGCAGGGCGCTGGGCAGATACCATTTGACGTGACCGTCGGTGAAGAGATAGTTGCCGCCCTTTTGATGCCGCTTGCCGCCGGGCAAAATGCTTTCATCGAAGCCTTGATAGTCGGCGTCGGGAACGGGCAACCCGATAATGGAAACGCGGCAATCGAAAACCGCGACCGTCAGCGAGGGAAAACGAACCGAATTTTCGGGCAAGCCGTTGTCCATCGTTTGCTTGGCGTTGAGCGCAAGCGACTCGTTTAGGCGCACGTTATAACCATAGCCGCATAACTTGGGCGCGTGCGCCGCTTCGGGTGGCTGGTTCGGCGGAATAATGCGACCGGGGCACGTCGGAAACGGCTTGCCGGTATAGGCGGCGATCAAATCGTACCAGTTCGCCGAATCGCCCCCACTGAAACCGTTGGTGAAAATCGTTTGCGATGTGGGTGGGTACGTGCCGTCGTAATCTTGAACGTAACTTTGCCGGGCGACACCGATCTGTCGCAGGTTCGCCGTGCATTGCGCGGCGGGCGCTTTGGCGTGGGCGTTGAAAAACATCGGCAGCAAAATGGCAGCAAGAACCGCCAAGATCCCGAGTACGGCGAGCACTTCGGTTAAGGAGAAGGCGCGAGACACCGTTTTTATCGTTTCACCCGTAAATCGACCGGCGAAGCCGCAAACCCGCCCCGGTGTGTGTGGATTTTCAGCGTAAGCGTCGCGCTCAGTCCCAGCGGGTCGCGTTCGGCTTTTGGGATGCCCGCTTCCACGCCGAGAATAATTAGCGGCGGCGCAACGCGAACCGATGTGACATCAACATAAGGATTACGGTCGTCCACACGGTGGGCCGCGATATAAGCCGCGCGGCGTGTCCGCAAAAGATAAGCGCGAACATAATCTTCCACCCGGTCGCCGATTTCAACGAACTGAAACGCTCGATCTTGTTTATGGCAAAGATAAAGCGCTTCGTACCACCATTTTCCCGAATGCAGTATTACCGCCCACTGCTCGGACAAATTCCAATAGGTCGCTACGTTGGAATGGTTCCTTCCATTTCCACCCATAGCATGCCAATCGTTTCCGCCATATTTATAGGTGTATATAGTGCCGGGCGGATACAGAACGCCGTTCAGTCCCGCCCGGCTTTTTCGCGTATGTAGGGGAACAACTCCGGCTATATTTAACGTCCGTTTTTCGACCAGATAGTTACGGAGTTTATTGTAGGGGAAGGTGTTCAGTAAACCGCCCGCGCCCACGAATTGGTCGAGGCGCGAAACACCGGGAACGCCCCACGCGACGGCATATTTTCCGCTGGGCGAGCCGGTATTTTGAATCAAGCGCAGTTCGGTCTTCATTCGTTTCCAAAAAGCGCGCGCCGCTTGCCGCGCCGTTTGCGAAGACGCCTGCGTTTGACGCCGGTCACAATGAAATCGGCGGCGACATGAAGGCCCGTGCCGATGAAAATGCCAAGCAAGGCCATTTGGAAATGGCCGGGATGCGTGCGCCACAAACCGAACAATCCGCCCGTCCACGCCTGCGACAAACCGTTGCGATCAAACGAGGGAACCGCAAGCGTGACGAAATACGTGAGAGCGCGCCACAAACCGTACAGCAAAACGAAAAAATAGGCCAAGCGAATCAGCGGCCCGACCACGAACGAATGGGAAAAAACGGAGCGGTGCGGCAGCAGTTTTTGATACGGCCACCACAAAAAACGCAGCGGCCCCCAGCGCTTATAAATGGACGAATTCAAATCCAAATCTGGCGACAACATCAACCCCGAAAACAAAATGCTTCCGCACAAACTCGCGCATTCCCACGCCGTTTGCGTCGGGGCGGGCGAACGGAGCCACCACACCGGCGCGGCAACGACGACGGCGACAAGCGTTATCTGATCATGAACTTTGCCGGACGGCACGGGAAAGCGGCGGTCTAATCCACGTATTCGCGCAGATAGCGGGAATGGTCGGGGCAGCGCAGTTTTTTGAGGGCTTTGGCTTCGATTTGGCGGATGCGCTCGCGGGTGACGCGGAAATGCTTGCCGACTTCTTCGAGGGTGTGCGGCGAGCCGTCGCCTTCCAAGCCGAAACGCATTTTAACGACGTCGCGCTCGCGGTCGGTCAAAAGTTCCAACACCAAATTGATGCGGTCGCGCAAAACGGCCCGCGCGGCAGCGCCTTCCGGCTCGCCCGCGTCCTCGTCGGGCACGAAGTCTGACAAATGCGAATCTTCTTCTTCACCAACCGGGGTTTCAAGCGAGAGGGGTTCCGGCGCGATGCGCATGATTTCCGATACGCGCTCAACCGTCGTGCCCATTTCGCGGGCGATTTCGTCAAGGGTGGGTTCGCGGCCCAATTCCTGCAACAACTGACCGGACAATTTCACCAAGCGGTTGATGGTTTCGACCATGTGAACGGGAATGCGAATCGTGCGGCCTTGATCGGCAATCGCGCGCGTAATGGCTTGGCGAATCCACCATGTCGCATAAGTGGAAAACTTAAAGCCTTTGCGATAGTCGTATTTCTCGACCGCGCGCAGCAAACCGATGTTGCCTTCCTGAATCAAATCGGAAAACGAAATGCCGCGCCCGCCGTAGCGTTTGGCGACCGACACGACAAGGCGCAGATTGGCCTGCGTCAAAATGACTTTGGACTCTTCGTCGCCGCGCTCGATTTTTCGGGCCAGCGCGATTTCTTGTTCCAGCGTCAAAAGCGGGGTTTTGCCGATTTCGCGCAGCCACATCCGCACGGAATCGTCCAGCGGACTGCCGCCCCCGCCACTACTTTCCGGCGCGGACGACGTAGCAATCGCCGCCAAATAGGAAGCGTCGCCGCTATCGTCGCGGGAAGCGTTTGGCGCGGCGGTTTCGGTCGCTTCGTCGCCGTCTTGGTTTGCGTCACCGTCCGATGCGGTGTCTTCGGAATCCGTTGGGAAAAGGGCGGGCGCGCCGCTGTCTCGGTTGCCGCCAAATAATTGCAACAGGGGATCTTCGGCGTCGGGCGTATAGGAGGCGCGTTCGCGTTCCCAAAAAGTCGTTAATATGCTATTTTCCGACGTGCGGCTCACGGTGCGGGAACCATTCCCACTTTTACCGCTTTGCACCGCCGACGACGCGAGGGCGACTGAATTTGTCGCCGCTGCCTGCCTTATGGACACGCTGCCTTCTCCGTTGCGCCCCGCCCATAAAATGTAGGGAAGCACGGCGAAAGCCCGCAGCAAGCAAACGCTTGGGGGTTATTTTTCCGCCGCGCCGCGCCCTTTGAGCGTTCGCGCATTTTCTGACCAACGCCTTAACAGTTCGTCGTCATTCGGGGCGTTTCCTTCCCCTTTTTGCGTGTTTTGCGTCAAATGGGCGCGAATTTGCATCATTTCCTGCTGTTTTCGGCGACTAAGCAGCGATTGCAGGGCGTCCGTCAAAACCGGCTCGGACAAGGGTTCGCCGTTTTCGTCCATGCGAAGCGCGACCGCAAACTGCGTAAGCGTAGGGTCTGCGATTTGCCCGCCCGCCTCGGTCGGCGAAATATGCCCGGCGACCAGCGGCCAAATCTCGCCCCATAACTGGGCATGGCTGGGTTCACTTAGCAAAAGGGCGATGCTTTGCCCGTCGTGATTTCCCAAAAGGCGGCGCAAAACGGGAAACCATTCATCGGACAACAGGGCGCGCAGAAGCGAGCGTTCGGCTTCTTCCCACGCGCTTTTGGCGGGCGGAAGCGGCCCGGTGTCCGGCAAAACGAACGGACGGCGCGGCTCGTTGTTATATTTTTTGTAGCCGCCGCCCCCGTTGAAATTGCCGCCGTTTCCGCGACCATTGTTGTATCCACCGCCGCCGTTGTAGTTGTTTTTGTTGTAGCCGGTCGGGCCGCCACGCCGCTGGGGCGGGGGCATATCAAGGGTTGGGGCGTCGTCTGTGGCATGGGCGTGATTGGATTTGCCCCGGCTTTGCGCCACTTCCGCCCGCAGGGATTCTTCGGCCCGCAGCGCGTTTGTCGCGTACACGGGATGATACACGGCCATGCGCTGTACCAAAACGTCCTGCTCCACCAGCGAGGCAACGGATGCGATAATAGGAACCGCCTCACGCAAAAGCGCGAGGCGGCCCGCGTTGCTTTCTTTATC
>CAXTBP010000318.1:0-4252 GCA_964241985.1 uncultured Armatimonadaceae bacterium
TGGTCGGTGACGTCCCGTCCCAGGGTGATCACTCCGAGCACCATGCCCGCCGCGGCGATCGGTGCCGTGCAGAACGATCCGGTCGACCCGATGCCCGTGGCCGAACACAGCGCGGTGCTGCGTGAGTTCACCGCCGACGCCGTCGACGCGCTGCTCGCGGTCGCCGGCTCGGACGCGGCGTGCCCGCAGGTCATCGTCGAGGTCCGGCTCATGGGCGGCGCGCTGGGCTTGGGCCTTGCGACCCGCTGGACGACGCTTTTGGTATGGGGTTTGCTCGGGTTGTTTTTGCTGTGGCACACCTACATCAAACGGGTTCCCGAATGGTCGGCGCAAAAACGGTTCGTCCCTTCGCTGCTTGTTTGGGGCGGAACGCTTGCGGGCGCACTCATCGTTTTGCCGCTCCTAATTTACTTCGCGTCCTATCTGCCGTATATGGCGCAGGGGCACGGCTGGGACAAGGTTTGGTCGCTGCAAGGCGACATGTGGCGGTATCACGCGGGCATCAAGGAAACCCACTCATACGCTTCGCCGTGGTGGAGCTGGCCGATCATGGTGCGCCCGACGTGGTATTTTTTCGAGCAGCCGGTTCCGAACGGGCCGATTACCGGCATTTGGGCGATTGGCAATGCCGCAATTTGGTGGGCGTCCATTCCCGTGATGCTATGCGCGGGTTTTGTCGCGTGGCGGGAAAAGTCGGCGGCATTGGGACTGATGGTGCTCCTCGGTTTGGGGCAGTGGCTGTCGTGGGGAGTCGAACCGCGCCCGCTCGTTTTCATGCACTACTATTTGGAATCCATTCCGTATGTGTGCGTCGCCATCGCGTACTTTTTGTTCCGCTTGTGGCACAGCAGCGAAGAGCGCTACCGGCTTATTGCCTCCACGTATCTGTCGCTGGCGATTGGCTGGCTCATCTACTATTATCCGGTTTTGACCGCATTCCCGATTTCGCCCCGCTATTTTCAAGGGCATTTGTGGCTGGGCAAGCCGTGGATTTAGCCGGGATTCGATAATCGCCGATGAACGCCCTTTTGCTCGCCTTCGTTATTGCCGCGCCCATTTTGGGCGGGTTCGCGCTGACGTATTTGTACGACAGGGAGGCGACGCTTTTCGCGCGGCTCGCGGCGGGCGTGGTTGCCGGACAAGTTTTGGGTGGCTTTATCGGCTACGCGCTCGCCGCCCGCTTCGGCCTCACTATTCAAACGCTGTGGGCTACCGGCGCGTTCGGTTTGATTCCCCTCCTTGTTTTGGTTTCTCCTAAGATGCGGGCCAAACTGCGCCGCGACGTAGGCCGTTTGCTCCTGCTGTTTCGCAAGCATTCGGCGCGGCGATGGCTTTTGCGAATCGCATTTGGTTCGACGCTCGTAATGCTCCTTGTTTTGCTGTACGGACAGTGCATCCAAAACGTGGACGGTATCTTCACGTCGAACCACAACAACATGGGGGATCAGGCGTTTCACCTTGCCGTCGTGCAAAATTTTTTGGTCGGCAACAATTATCCGCCGCAGCATCCCGAATTCGCGCACGTTCCGCTGACCTATCCGTTTTTGGTGGATTTCGTTTCCGCTGAGTGGATGAAAACCGGCGCAAATTTCGCCACGATCTTCTTTTTGCAGAACGCTTTGCTCGCGGGCGCAACCCTCGTCCTTTTGCAGCGCTTTCTGCTGATAGCGACGCGCCGCGTTTTTGTCGTCGTAATCGCGCCGCTGATTTTATTTTTGTCCGGTGGCTGGGGATTTTTGGGCATTAGGGACGATTTGGCGGCCCGAAGCGGAATGCCGCTGACGGATTTCTTCCTTCACTTGCCGCACGACTACACGATTGGGTGGAACAACTACCAGTGGGGGAACGCGCTCACAACGCTGTTCACGACCCAGCGCGGCCTCTTGATGGCCTTCCCTGTCGCGCTTCTGATTTGGACGCTGTGGTGGCAGGCCGGAGCGGAAGGGGCCGTACGCAACAAGGGCGCGCGGCAGCGGCAATTTTTGGCGGCGGGCATTTTAGCGGGCGGTTTGCCGCTTGTGCACGGGCATACGTTTTTGTGCGTGTTGATTGTCGCCGCCGTTTTCGCAGCCCGCGATTTGCTCCAATTCCGCACGTCGCGCCGCTGGCAGGCGTGGCTGTTTTTCTTTGTGCCTGCGCTACTCTTAGCCGTTCCACAGGTCGTGCTGCTGTCGGCAAAATCGGCGGCGCAACCCGGCGCGTTTTTTGCGTGGCAGCCCGGTTGGGTGGCGAAGGATGAAAACTGGCTGCGGTTTTGGCTCCGCATTTTAGGGCCTTTTATCCCGCTTTTGGTGATGGCGTGGCTGTGGCCCGGTACAATTCCCAAACGCCTGCGGCGGTTTTACGCACCGTTCGTTTTGCTGTTCGCGCTCGCCAATTTGGTGCGGCTCGCGCCGTGGGATTGGGACAACATCAAGGTTTTGTTTTATTGGCACGCTGCGTCCGTTCCCCTTGTCACGCTTGTTTTGGCGCGCTTGTGGATGGGCGACAAAGCGGGCGATAAAACGGCGCGAAACGACCGAAAGCCGCGTGGGGCCGTCTTCGCGTCGCGTGTCGTTGTGGGCGTGCTGTTTTTCTGCTTGACGTTTTCCGGCGCGCTGGACGCTTGGCACGTGGCGTCGGCGACCACAAGCCCGCACCGCAATTTCGACGCCGACGGTATCGTGTTTGCCGAGCGCGTCCAAGCCGCTCTGACCCCCGATGCGGTTTTGCTGAACGCGCCCGTGTTCAACCATCCCGCCGAACTGTCGGGTCGTCGTTTGCTGCTCGGCTACCGGGGCCATTTGTGGTCGCACGGCTTGGATTACAACCCGCGCTGGAATGACGTGCTCGCCATCTACAAAGGCGGCCCAAACGCGAACGCTTTGCTGCAAAAATACAAGGTTTGGGGCGTCGTCATCGGGCCGCCCGAGCGAAATGGGCAGGAGCAAATCGTCGCTAACGAACCGTTTTTCGCGCAACAGTTTCCCGTCGTCGTGGAAAGCGGGCAATGGCGCGTGTATCGCACTGCTCCCCTGCCTTAGCCGTCGCGCCGTATCGTTTGACATAGCCGGGCGGGGCAGTTGGGTACAAAGACACGTATGAAGTTACCAAATCGTGCAAGCCATTTTGCCGTGGCGGCGGGCGGCGCTTTCCTCGCGGTCGTATCGTTTGGGGCCGCTCCCAAACCCGCGCAGGCGCAGGGCGTTTTCGATATGGGCGTACTGACGAACACACTGTCGCAGGGCGCATCGAGCAGCGCAGGGCGGGGCAATAAAGGCGAGCGCGGCTCCGCGCACCATAAAAGCGGCGGGCCGTCGTATGATGCAAGGGTAACCACGCGGGCCGCGTTTACCCCGTCGCCGGTTGTTCGCAAGCGCAACGTCGCCGCCTTCATAGGCAACATCCGCAAAAACAATCCGCAAGCCGCCGCCCTGTTGGAAAAAGAGTTTGCGCGCAAAGATATGTTCGGCGAAATTGCCAAAGAATTGAGCAAGGTCGGATTGAAAACCGACAGCGTGACCGACGCCTTCACGGTGTATATGGTGACGGCGTGGCAAGGCGTGCGCGGGCAAAACGGCGACATTAACCCGGCATACATAAAAGGCGTTCGTGATCAAATGAGCCACGTTTTAGCGAACATCCCCGCCGTAACGTCGGCCTCCGACGCTAAAAAACAGGAACTCGCCGAGTCCTTTATTTTGCAGTCGATACTGATTGACAGCACGGTGGCGGGCGCGAAAAAACAGCCTGCGCTCATGCCGAAAGTCAAGGCGTCACTGCTTGCCAGCACACAGGCGACGGTTGGATACGACCTAACCAAATTCAAACTTTCCGAAAAAGGCCTGTCGTTATAAGCGAATGCGGCCCCCCTGCCCCCCAGTATTGGGGGCAGGGGGGCCTGCGGGCAGGAACCACGCGCGGTTTTGCGGAACTTGAAGGCACTATTTCCCGTCATTTAGCGATATTGTGCTTGCGCCGCATTTGGCGTTTTTCGTGAAAGGTTCGCACCCATTATGCCCCCGGAATTTATGAGCAACCGCGCTACGCCGCCTAATCCCGCAGCAAGTACGCAAGGCCCCGCCGTACAAATGGTCAACGCGATGATTGCGGACGCTGTGCGGGTCGGCGCGTCCGATATTCACGTTGAACCCCGGCGCAATATGCTGGAAGTGCCCTTCCGCATCGACGGCATTTTGCAAACGTGGAAAGAGCTGCAAAAGGATTTGCAGGACGTTTGCAACGCCCGCATCAAGGTCATGGCTGAGTTGGA
>CAXTBP010000319.1:0-4244 GCA_964241985.1 uncultured Armatimonadaceae bacterium
CCACTATTCCACGCAACGGTCAGGTCAAAACGACGTACACGCCCGGCGGCATTCACGTAACCTCTATCGGTGGTGGCGGCAACAGCGTCGGCTCGTCAAACGGTGGAGCGGCGCAAGGCGGGCAGGCTGCCGCGCAACCCGCGCCAAAAGGAACGCCCACCGACGCCGATGTGGATTCCGCCTCCGCCATTGCCATTGCCGGAAAAGCGACCGTGACATGGCAACCGGTTTCGTTCACGTCCAAAATGCGCTATCGGGTTTATCGCGCGTCGGCGACCGGGCTTTTTCCGACCGTGCAGTCCGCTTCCCTCGGCAGCGCACCGCCTACCATCCAATTAAACACGGTTCCTAAAGTCGGTGTCGCCCAGCGTCCGTCCATCAAATCCATCGCACAGCGACGACTCTCGCTTGCGGTCAAGTATTTCGAGAACTATCCCAGCGTCCCGAACCAAAACTACGTGCTGCTGACGGAAACCGACCAAGCAACGTATGTAGATACGCTGACCGCCTCGCAGCGCGTCCACTATCATTATCGGATCGTGCCCGTGACGCGCTGGGGCATCGAGGGCGCGGTTTCCCAAATCGCCGATGTGACCGCTCCCGCGACCCTTCCGCCGTCGCTGCCCACGCTTCTAAAAACCGAAGTGGACGAAGCCACGACCGATGGGCGCGTGCGTTTGACGATTTCCGCAAACCCACCCGTCGAAAACGTGCAAAAGTATTGGGTGTTTCGCAAATCGGTCGCCGATTCCGCGCAGGCCGCCTTGATTGACCGTTCGCCTATGCGGGTCGCGTCGGCCCGCGCCCGCTACGCCCCGCCCGTTGTGGCGCAAATAAACACGCCGAAGTTGACTGTCCCGCCCAAAATTAAAAACTTGAACTTGGGCGATATGAAAGCGAACGGGGCCGCTCTTTTCAAACGGATTCTGAACGTCATCGGCTACACCTATTTGGGCGAAGTCGCCGCGCCCGCAACAAACGCTGCAAACCCCGCCCCGCTCACGTTCACGGACACGACGGGCGCGTATGGCACACCGTACACCTATATGGTCGTTGCCGTCAATACGGACGCGATTTCGTCCAAGCCGTCGGCCCCGCTCGATGCAAGTTCGATCAAGGTTCGGTCGGAAGCGCCGCAAAATCTGTCCGGTGCGTTAAGCCTAACCGATCCGCAAGCCGCGCAAATCAATTTGTCGTGGCAGCCTTCGCCCAAAGAAACTCCCGACCATTACGTTTTGGAGCGGGCCGTGGCATCATTTTCGGCTTCCACGCAATCGTCCGGCAGCGCGCCGCCTAAAAACGCCCCCATCGCGGGACAAATCGGTAATGTGCCCACTGCGACGCCTCCGGCTCTTGCAGGTATTCAAAACGCGCTTTTGACTTTCGTCACGATTGACAACAACGTAAGCGCGCAAACGACGGCCTTACCCGATCCGAATGTGCGCTCCGGGCGGAAATACGTCTACCGACTGCGGGCCGTGGACGCGAACGGCTTGTTTTCCGACAGCGTGCAAACGTCGGTGGTTTACCCCGCGCTCGCGGCTGCCGTCTTCCATGACCCCGCCCCCACCAATACCGCAAACAACGCGAACCCAACGGAAACGACAACACCAACCGGTGGCGCGGCACTGGCGAACCCGATGCCCGCGACCAAAGAGGCGTTTTTTAGCGGCACGTACTTTTTGACGAACAACCCGACGTTCGCTGTGCGCGTGGACAAGGCCGCGTACCGCGCCCAAGCCTACGCCATCGACGCGCAAAATTTTTACTATAATCGCCCGACCGAAAAGTTCTTGCAGCTTACATTGCGCGTCAAAAACGTGAGCGGCAATCCGCAAACCCTCGACTATCAAACTATCACCGCGACAAGCGTGGCCTCTGACGGCGCGGAACTTGCCGCCACGAAAAACTGGAAGGCGTTGGACACGGACAAGTTAGCCAACCGACTTGTCGCGCCGGGCGCGGAGTTTATTGTCGAGGGCGTTTTGACTGTTCCCGCCGAGGGCACACCGCGCTCCCTTGCGTTCGGCGACGACGAGTTCAACTTAACGAGCGGCAAAAACAAGGTCACGCCGCTTCCCGCGCAATTTGGTGGTGGCGACACGATTGCGCCCGAATTTGCTATAACCGACACCAAAGCCGCATGGCCGATGGCGTACACGGAAGCCACGCTCGTCGAAAAAGGCTTTTCGACGGGCGCGAATAACGCGAGCGTGTACGCCGTGTCGCTCCGTGTTCGCAACGTTTCCCGGCAAACCATCCAAATCGCGCCGTCCAATTTCACTATGCAATTATTGGACGAAGACGGCGATTCGTACCCGTCCGACAAAAACGACACCGCCCCGACCACTCTCGCACCGGGCGCACAAACCACGCTGCGCTGGACGTTCGCCGCGCCCAAAACCATCAAGTTTAAGTCGCTCAAAGCGCGCGAGCGCGATAGCCGCGCGTATATCTTCCCCATAGGAAATTAAACCCATGCCACGAAATTATCGAATTGCTTATTTTGCCGCCTTACTCGCTACCTCGCTGGTTCCCCTTTGTATGGCGTACGCCGCCCCGCCGAAATCCGCGCCGCCCAAACCAACGCTGAACAACGGCGAAGCGACTAAAGGAACCGAGCAAATGAAGGGCGGCGATGGCGTTTTCGGAACCATTTACACAATGGTCAACGGACACGGCAGCAACTACAATTTTCAACTACTCTCGGCCCGCTATACGCTGGAGCCGCACAACGATTACGCGGGTTCGATGCCGCTTCCCGACCAAAAATTGCTTGTGCTGACGTTCGCCGTGAAAAACCCGAACAAGGACAGCGATTTAGATCAGGGCGGCGTGGACATGACACTGGTGGACGAAAACGACAACAATTACGGCGAAGGAGCAGGAACGATGATGCTTGCCAGCAATGGCAGCAAAGAACTCTACATCACGCTCAAGCCCGGTCAGGGTTTTGGGCAAGATCCAACCGCGAATGCACTGTCCGTCGCTTTTGTCGTGCCGGGTAACGCCAAAATCAAGAAAATTCTCATCAACAGCGGACGAGCCGCCGTGCCGAGTGAGAAAATCATGCGCTACACGATTGCTGGAAATACGGGCGGCAGTCCGAAAAACGTTATTACGCCGCTTCCCAAATACGCCGCCGACCCCACCGATCCGTCGGGGGGCGTCGCGCTCGAAACCGCGCCCGCCGTTTTGGGCAAGTATTACCCCGACGGTTATTTCGCCGCGCGTTTGAACAGCGTGACACTTGCCCCGTCCGACACGGTTTACAAAGGCGAAAAAGCCCCCGATGGTAAGCAATGGGCGATTGCGAACTTTTCGGTAAAAAACATCTACTCTAAAGCCGTGACGACCTTTGAAATCGCCGGGGACGGCATCGCACTCAAAGACATGGACGGCGAAAAGCACCCCGCCGAAGAGGGCGGCAGATGGAAAGCGACGCGCGACGAAGCGGCGGGCAGCGTCGAAGTGGACAAAGGCGAAGAATCCAATTTCCGTATTTTCTTCGCCGTTCCTAAAGACGTAAAACTCAAATCGCTGCTGTTCCCGCCAGTCAAGTACGGGCACATTTATCAATGGGATTTAGCAACGGCGGCTACGCCCTAACCGCCGCGTTTTCTCCCCAGAGTTTGCGGTCGAGGGCGCGGTATTGCACGGCCTCAGCGACATGGGCGATGCCGATTTGTTCCTCGCCCGCCAAGTCCGCAATAGTCCGCGACAGTTTGAGAATGCGGTCGTAGGCGCGGGCCGACAGGTGCATCTGGTCAATCGCCGCCCGTAAAAGGCTCGCGCCGTCGGGCGTCGGCTGACAAAACTGCCCAATCTGTGCACTCGTCATTTGCGCGTTACAATAGGTCGCCGGTTCGCTATCGCGCGCCGAACGCGGGGACGACACCGCCCCCTTGTCCCCGCCAACACGACGATCAAGCGTGCACGACACTTCGTCGGCTTTTGTGAAGCGTTCGGCTTGTAACTGACGGGCCTGCTCGGCCCGTGCGCGAATGGTTTCCGACTTTTCGCCCATCGGTGGGGCCGTCAGTTCATCCTGTTTCAAACGCGGCACTTCCATGCCGGGTTGAATACTTCAAATTCCGAACGTTAGTGAAAGTCGTTCTTCTATGTCAAGTTATGTCAAGTGAAACAAACGGTCTTGCTACCGGAAGTATTCGGCAGGCGCGCAGCCGACGACCTGCTCAGCGACCTGCAAGCCCTGCCCGGCCAGGAGGTCAGCCTGACCTACA
>CAXTBP010000320.1:0-4189 GCA_964241985.1 uncultured Armatimonadaceae bacterium
ATATAAGTCTTGTGCATTTTTTCTACGATATTTCGCTCGATGAAGAACAAAACCAGCACTTGTTCTTTGTATTAACTTGCGTCTATGCCGCCGCATAGTTCATCGCAGCTTTGCCATAAAATGCTATGCTTGCATCTTTGCCAATCAGCGCGATTTTGCGGAAACGAAAACCGACCGGATGTTTCCTCCCATTTTACAAAAGTGGAACCAAGAAAACCATGCCGCGCATGGGCACTTTTGTTTTGTTGCTCACCTTTGCCGCGCCGTCCGTCAGGGCCGCTCGTTTTGGGTGCGTTGTTCTTGCAGGCTGGGGTTGGGCATTTGGTGGGGTGGCCGGTGGGATTTGAGTTCCCGCAGCGTTGGTGTCGCCCGTTCGGGAGCGGAAATACCTGTCGCCTTTTGGTTTGGGCGTGCATGAACGTTGTTAGCGGGCACACCATCGACGAACAAGCATTTCGTTTACGGCGTTGCTGTTTCCGCAAATACTCGCTCGTCGGAGTAAATCGGCATGAGCAATGCAGATACCTTAACAGCTTCAGAGGAAAGCCAAAGCCCCGACCGTGATTTTCGCTCGCGGGGCTGGCGCGACATATCAATTGATAGTGCGCTTCGCACCCACTGTTACCTTTGTGGTGCGACCGGCACGGTCGAAAAACGGCTGCAAATCGAACACGTCATACCCAAGGTGGTTTTCAAGCATTTTCGCAGCACCAAACCGTGGCGATATGTCGAGCTTTGGGCGTGTCACCACTGCAACCAGACGGTCAAGAAGCGCACCGACGACTTCGCCGTCCGCTTTATACAAGTCTGTTCGGTCACGCCAAACGCACTTGCCGGAGCCAACGATGCCCTTCGCGGTTTTGAAAAAGGGCACGGCCTTGACGTTTTGAAGCGTTTTATGCCTTTGCTCAAAGCGCCCGGAGCCAGCGCGGTTCATGCGCCCACAACGGAATTGGACAAGTTTTTCCTGACCATCGCTAAAGGATTATGGTCACGCCACTCGGATCGCATTTTCAAATGGAGCAACTATAACGTCCGCATACGGTTTGATCAAGCCTCCTCGACAACAAAGGAGACATTGGAAGGGTTGATTGAACTCACGGAAAAGCACGCCGCCTTCGCGGGCGACTGGGAAGATACGTTTCTCTACACCGGGGTAATGCCGAGCACCGAAGCGTCGGTTTGGACGATGATGATGTACAACACATTCGTGGCCGTCGTTATGTTTGAGCGCACCTCGCGGAACGGCGTTCCCTTCCGCTCCATAAAATCGATTAGTGGGCAAAAGGTAAGACTGAAAAACGCCGCATAATTGATCCGTAGATAGTGTGACTATGGTATCAATTAACGAAGGTGGCATCCCCATAGGTGGGTTGCCCCGGCTTCGACAAGAAAACGCGGCGCTTCGAGGCAAAACGGCGATCTGCGCGAGAGCGCCACCGATTTTCATTGGCAGGCGCGGTGCTACGTCGCCGAAAGGTGTTTGGGTGTTCTGTGTATGTTCAATTAGTGAAAGCAGACTCTGCTTGCTCTTGGCCCGCGCCTGAACTCGACTGACGACGAAACTCTGGGCGATGATGGTTTCTGCCTTGCGTGTCTTTGGTCTGTCGTTGCCGGAGCGGCGTTGGACAAGCAGGCACGCACCTAAATTGTTTACATTCTGTAACAAAATCCGCCGCATACCGAAAATGGGTGGTGGAGCGCACGTTTTCATGGCTGTCGCGTGGACGCCGCACATTTATGAGCGTATGAAGTGGCACATCCAGGCATGGTGGGTGGCTCGGAGGCGACTGGAATGACGGCATGGAGAAAGCTTGGTAGCGAACCCAATACCGTTTTAGTGTGGTGTAAAAATGGTGGCGATGTCTTTGCCCAGCCCGTTCTCAGTTGAAGGCGGCAAACAGGGCCTGAAAAATCGTGTGCATTCCTTCCCAATCCATATCATCTGCGCTCGCTGGGTTCCCCTCAGCGCGGCGCAGTTTTTCCCGGAACCTATCCTGCAATCGGTTTTTATCCAAAATCTCACCCTGATACTGCTTCATGCTCTTGACGTATCCCGTCCACTGAACTGGAGTCGGCGAGCCATCCTCCTGAGCAAGTACATCCTGTCCGAAGTACAGTTCCAAACTGCACGCGCGCCCATTGATGTCCAGTTTCCGTGCTCCTTCCGGGCCAAGAGTCGGGTAACGACGTGCCATCTTGAGTGGGGGAAGCGGGATCAACCGGATATTTGGTGGCATCGCCACCTTCTCTAATGCGGCGAGAACTTCGCGGCCCGCTGTGTCATTATCAAATAGTGCGATGATTGGGTTCGTAATACTGGAACCGACAAATGCGCGGACAGCGTTGCCTAAAGCGCCGACTCCGCCCGAAAAACCAGTGCCCCCAAAGTCCATGAAATGGAAAATATCTGCGAGATGTGGGTAAAGTATGTGCAAAGCGGGTTGTAGCAGTTGCACGTCGGATGGGCCTTCCGTCAGTACAATGTGTTTGCCGTTTTGCGTGCATAGTTCCTCGTCATCACCGTGGTATCCACCTACCACAAGGTCTGTATAGTCCAGTTCAATCGCGCTATCGCGGTCAAACTGCTCTAATAGGGCGCGTAGGGAAGCGCGGATGTCGGCGTCTTCGTCATGCGGGCAGAATAGCAAACGGTTAGCACCAAGGCTCAGTGGTGAAGCAGAGAGCAGAGGAACGCTCTCGAAAGCCTCATGATCGTCTGCCGACCAAGCGAGCAGTTTTGAGTTACGGACGACAACATCCCGGACTGCATTAGACCATGTAACGAAGTTAAATCCAGGCGGAATAAATCCGAGTAAGCCGTGACGATAGCGCGGATACCACCGCCGGTGTTCCGCCACAGCCATTTTGAATTGTTGTTTGGCAGACGCAAGCGTGAAACCGCGCACGTCCAAGCGGTCGATCGCTTCCGCGACCGTGCAACGGTAAAGGTAGGCTTGCCGACTGTCATAATAATCGGTATCTTCTGCTGTTTCCGTCTCTCCTTTTTTATCAAGCCATGCTTGGTGAAATTTGGCTCGAACCGTGTTCCGTAAAGAGACTTTAATGCGATCTTCCTCGCAAAACAAAGACGTTGTGTCGTAGCCAACGTAACTGCCGCCATCCCATATTTTGACGTTGCCTACGTACAGCGTATAGTAGCTTCCCATAATTCAACATTTGCCTTTATACAAAACGCTGCTCCCTTAAAAATCGCGCAAAATTATACGGCGGAATCTGACAAAATTCGGTAAACACTTCCCAGTCGTGTAACGCGCACTGGAATTGTCCGGTTTGCCGACCGCCTGCGCCAGTCGTAGTCTAACATCAATAAACTTGGATCAAGGCTTCTTATTTTTATTCATGAAATTTATCTTACCTCCGCATTGATTTTAACATCAAGCAATACACCGATAGGCATAGCTCGTACAATACAGAATCATAAGAAAATATGGAATTGAGTTGACATGAAACTCAACATTACGGTAAGACGAAATGCTTTCTGGGTAAATCTCAGAGTCGCTCTGCCTGCAAAAATGTCATTAGACAGCGTCGAATCTGAATCACATTTTAATTGTCTTCAGAGCTTCGCTTTGCCGCCGTTTCTCGTCGCCGTGACCGTTTCGGCGGAGGTATAGGCGGAGCAGTCACACTGTGTGTGATTTCGTTCTGATTGGCGTATGTGTCCAAGTAGGTGAGTGCTTCACCCAGCAAATCGAGTTTTTTAGTGTCCTTGTCACGGTAGTTACTGCTTCCAAAGCGCAGCGCGGAAGTAGCCGCGTCACGAACTGAGCGTGCTTCGCCTTCGTTGCGAGACATCTCCATTAAGGCTGCGCGAGCTTCTTTGCTGTTTACTTGGGAAAGTGCTGCTGCGACCGTTTCACGTACCCTTTCGTCGGCGTCATGAATGAGCGGAAGCATCGCCCCGCCAATAACGCCATTAATTTGCTTGGTTAGTTCCGTGTTTTTGCGAACATCTTTTTCATGTAGAGTTCGCATCTCATCATCTTCGTAATTGATTTTGTTTTGTACGATGATAATCATTTCCCGAGCCGCCAACCGTAAGCTAAGCGCGAACACTGCTGCCGATCGGATTGCCGTATCGGGATGAGAAGTCAGTTCAGCGAGACGTTCGTTTCCTTCCGCGAAAATCGCGCTGCTGCTACCGAGTTGCGGACCGTACAAAACA
>CAXTBP010000321.1:0-4189 GCA_964241985.1 uncultured Armatimonadaceae bacterium
ATCCGCAGTGGGTCGCCGACCGTATGGCGAAATCCGTCGGCGACGCGCTCGTCGCCCTCCGCACCGCCGTCAACTTCGACCTCGCCGACAGCGGCATGGCCGAATACGTCGCCCTTGTCGCCCATTCCTACCGTACCGAAAGTATGTAAGATAAGAAGCCCGCTCTGCTACGGATACAAGCCAAGCAAAACCCATTGGCGGCGGGCGCGTATTTGGAAGGCCGAGTTCATATTTAGCCGCGCAATCGTGGTGCGTCCGTTTGCCGTCAATCCGTTGATTTCTGCCGAAGCAGAATTGAAAACAAAATGGTCGTCCCATGTGTCGCGGCGTGGATGAAATAGAGGAACTGTTTGCTCGTCTTCGGCATCCCAACCGGTGGTAAAAGACACCTTGAACAAATTGCAGGATTCACAGGCCAGCGCCAAATTGTCGGGCGCATTGTTTCCACCGCTGGAGCGTGGCAAAATATGCTCCACCGCAAAGGCGAAATTAAAAACTTGTTCCGGCGCGCGGCAATACTCGCATCGGGAAACCGCTCGGAGAGAAACCGTTGGATAAAGCGGGTTCACGCTTTGATCGCTTGAACCGCTTGGGTTCGCGCGATGGTCGCATCGAAAGAAGTAGCAACTAAACTTTCCAATTCGTCGCTTTCTTCTTGTGTAAGTGTTTCGCGCCGGGTTTTGAGTTCTTGCAATCGCGCTTGTTGGACGTCCGTGAAAAAAGCATCGCCGCGATTAAACGGGAAGATCACTATGGGCGCGGATACTTCGCCATTGGGTAAATTAGTCATAAGTGCGCTTAAAGCATCGCCGGGCGTTTTTCCGAAGCCTTGATTTGAACCGGAGCAAGCCCTAAACTGCATCGCTTCCATCATTGGTGCTGGTACGGTATTTACTGTTTCCATCGTTTGTTTCTCGCTTTTATTTTACAATGCGCCCACTTTGCCAACCAATTTATTCTTCCGCAGAAATCGGCACAATTTTTACATTGGCAGAACGCTTTCGACTGTATCGCAAGGCAGTTGCGCGCTCGTTGGAAACGGGGCTTGTTCGTAGTGTCATTTTGGTAAATCGAAATTCCATTTCAGGGTAAAGCGTGTGAATCAACCGAGTTTTGTTCGGCAAGGTTTCGCGCCACGTCGGAATGCCGGTGTGCCATGCGATGCGGTGGATGAATTGGGGCTGGGCGTTGCCGACGCCCTTCTCAATATCTATTTCGTCATCGTCAATTTCCGTAGTTTCTTCGTGCGCGATAATGCAAAGTAAGTTGGTTTCCATCGGGGAGAGTGTGATGCCAGTGTACGTCAGTTGCAGGTTGAAGTAGCCCTGCACTAAGTCGCCGCAGAGCAAGCGCAATACCAGCGTTTTTGCCGCCGCATCTATTCGCAGGCCGCGCCAAATGCCGTCGTGCAGATCCGTGGTTTGTAGTTTTTTCAGCGCGGGCGGCAAAAATGGAAGAATGCGCGCGTTGTGTTCGGCAAAGGCTTGCCGTACGGCGTTTTCTTTTTCGGCGATTTCACGCCGCGCGGCTTTGGTATCTTCGCCTTTTGGCAGCGGGTCAGGCATGACAAAACGCATATTGGATTTCTTATTCCAATGCTTTATCCGCTTTATCGCTGTCTTTTTCGGTTTGGGTAAACACGGCGCGTTCGATGCGGCGGTCGGGAAGCAGCCACATCAGAGCGACGGCAACGAAGATTACGTGCGCCACCCAGTGCGAAACAAACGCGAAAACGATAGACGCAATATACAGTGGGGGAGATGCTTTGCCCTTAAAATCACGCCCAATCGCCGTGGCAAGGACGCTGTTTTTGCCCTGCATAGCGATGATTGCATTTTGCAAAACCCAGTAGGCGATGCCCGCACAGAGGAGATTGATTCCGTAAACCGCTGTTGGCGCGGGCGCGAAATGGTTTTCACCCATCCACCCCGTCGAAAACGGCAAAAGCGACAGCCAAAACAGCAGATTGGTGTTGGCCCACAAAACCGCGCCGCTCACGCGCTCGGTCACGTACAGCATGTGATGGTAATTGTTCCAATAAATCGCCACGTACACAAAACTCAGCACGTAGCTCAGGAAGATGGGCAACAAAGGCGCAAGGGCGGCGAAGGTTTCGCCGTGCGGCACTTTAAGCTCCAACACCATGATCGTGATGATAATTGCGAAAACGCCGTCGCTAAAAGCCGCAAGCCGTTCTTTGGTCATACGCCCATTATAAGGCAGGTCGCTGTTTTTGTGCGCTACGCTTACGGGCAGGCGGCAAGGGTATACTAAAATTACGCAGGTCGCACTATGGCAAAACCCTTCGATGTCACCACCAAAAGTCTGGTAGACTTGAACCCGCAGGATTGGTTGCGCTTCGCGGCCCTGCCCGGCGATAGGGCGGAAAGCATGGACGCCAACCTGTCCTTTGTCACGACCGAAGCGGATCGCGTTGTGCGCGTTTCAAGCCCCGCGCCGTATTTGGCGCATTTCGAGTTTCAATCGTCGCGCGACCCAACGCTCCTTGTTCGCACGCTCCGCTACAACGTGCTTTTGGATTTGGAGTATGGCCTGCCCGTGCAAAGCGTTCTCGTTTTGTTGCGGCCCGATGCCGAAACGCCGGATATGACGGGCACGCTGACCCGGCGAACCGTTGCGGGCGCAACGTATTTAACGTTCGCGTACCAAATCGTGCGTTTGTGGGATATGCCCGTTGATGCCGCGCTAAACGGCGGGCTTGCCGTATTGCCACTCGCGCCTTTGGGGCAAATCGAGCCGGAAAAACTTCCGGGCGTCATCGCGCGAATGCAGGAGCGTATCGACCGCGAAGCCGCGCCGAGCGAAGCAAAAACCTTATGGGCGTCCACGTATCTTTTGCTGGGATTGAAGTTTTCCACGAATTTTATCGATACATTATTGAGAGGAGTGCAACAATTGAAAGAATCATCGACCTATCAGGCCGTTCTCGCCGAAGGCCGCGCCGTCGGTATAGCGCAAGGTCTGGAGCAAGGTCTGGAGCAAGGTCTGGAGCAAGGTCTGGAGCAAGGTCTGGAGCGCGCGACGATTTTACGACAAGGGGCAAAACGCTTCGGGCCGCTCACGCCGCAAGCGTCCGCCGTATTGGACGGTATTCATTCCGTCTATAAACTGGAACAACTTGCCGAGCGGCTTTTAGAAGTGGAGTCGTGGGACGAACTCGTCGTCGATGAAACGGGCGCGACCAATTAGTTTTTGCGCGAAAGAGAAACGCTTTTGAAACTGGTCATCGCCGAAGACGAAACTATGACGCGGGAAATGCTGGCCCGTTTGCTCGCGCTCGAAGACGATATTGAGGTCGTCGGCACGGCGTCCGACGGGCAGCGGGCCTTGTCGGTCGTGCGGAACCAAAAGCCCGACGTGCTTTTGACCGACATCGGAATGCCGCAAATGACCGGCATTGAACTCACGGACACCTTGCGCCGCGAAATGCCCGGCGTCGCCGTGGTGATTTTGACGATCTACAACGACGACGAGCGCGTGTTCGCCGCTATCAAAGCGGGCGCGAAGGGCTATGTCCTCAAAGATTCGCCGCCCGAAGAAACGCTGCAAGCCGTGCGCGCGGCGGCGCGGGGCGAGGCGCTTTTGCACCCGTCGCTGGTTGGGCGCGTTTTGTCCGAGTTCGGTCGGCTGTCCAGCCAAAAGGCCGCCGACAACGCCGTGTTCGCCGATTTGACCGACCGTGAGCGCGAAGTCTTGACCGAAATCGGCAAGGGCAAGCGCAACAAAGAAATCGCCGAAACGCTGTTTATCAGTGAGAAAACCGTCAAAAACCACATCAGCAGCATTTTCAGCAAACTGGAAGTTAACAGCCGGGCGGAAGCCGCGCTCCTTGCCGCCCGGCAAGGCTTAGTATAAAAATACTTACGAGCCGCAATTCGTTATCATGGCAAGAAACGTGTTGATCAAGTCGCTCGTGCCGCACTGGTTTGTATGAATCATCTCTTGGTAGGAGCCGTCTTGGAGAAAACTTAGGAGTATCTGCGACAAAATACGCGACGAAAGAGCGGGGTTTATATCGCCCTCCTTTTTTGCCGCATCAATCAGTGCGGCGATCTCGTCTGCAAAGGCTTTTTCCGCATCGCGGAACTCGGCACAGTGTTTGAAAAGCACGACGACGCACGCATCGGCGGCTCGAAAATCAACGCCTTGTTCCCCGAAACGTTCTTGA
>CAXTBP010000322.1:0-4142 GCA_964241985.1 uncultured Armatimonadaceae bacterium
CCCTCGTCTTGGACAAGTATTACAAGCAGCAAGCCGCGCTCGTGGAAGCAGCGAAAAAGGCGAACATTCAGGTGTCGGACGCCGACATTTCTGCCGCCCGCGACAAAGCATGGGAAGCGGGACGCGCAAGTGTGGCGACGACGCTGGGTATCAAAGACACGGCAAGCGATGCCGAAATCGACCAAGCGTTCGCCGCGCAGTCCACGGGCATGACGGTCGCTCGCCTCAAAGCCGACCGCTTATCCGACGACGCTTTGCGCCCGCAAATCACGCAGGAAAAATTGCAGGAGCAATTCAAGAAAGAGGCGCTTGCGGCAGCGGGAACCAAAAAATCGCCCGACGACCAAATTCAGGTGCGCCACATCTTGATTAAAAGCGGTCAAGGTGGTTTGCCCGACGCGCAGGCCAAAGCCAAAGCCGAAGGCTTGCTCGCCCAAATCAAGGCCGACCCGACGAAAATGGAAAGCCTTGTAAAAGCCAACTCGGATGACCCCGGGTCGAAAGACAAGGGTGGTTTCTACGACTGGAACGCGGCTAAAACGTACGTCCCCGAGTTTTCCAAAGCCGCGCTTGCCGCAGGTGTTGGCAAAGTGTACCCGCAGGTCGTCAAAACCAGTTTCGGCTACCACATTATTAAACTCGAAGGCGAACGCCCCGACGTAGACGGAGCGGCCCAGAAAAAGATGACGGACGCTATCAACGCCGCCGCGCCGTCGGTCAAAGTGGAAATCAGCGATCCGGGTATCAAAGCGGCCCAACTGCAAACAGAAGCGGCGGCCCTCAAAGATGTGAAAGCCCGCGACGCCAAACTCGCCGAGGCGCTGACCGAACTACAAAAAGTGTCGAAAACCGATGATGCGTCGGGATCAGCCCTGCTGCAAAAAGCCGCGCTGCTCATGGAAATGAAGCGCACCAAAGACGCGATTGCCGCCTACGAGGAAGCCCTTACAATCCGCAATACCGTGGAAACCCGACTTGCGCTCGCCGATTTGTATTTGACCGACAAGAATACGACGGACGCGAAAAAGCAGTTGGGCGAAGCGGAAAAATTAGCCATTCCCGATGTGAGTATGCAATACCGCTATGCGGGCCTGCTCGAAAAAGTCGGCGAAAAAGACAAGGCCAAAGCCGCGCAGAAAAAAGCGATGGATATGCTGCAAGCGCAAATGAGCCGAATGCAGCCGCAAATCGCTCCCCCCGCACCCAAGCCCGCCACGTCGGCCTCGCCCGCTTCCACAACAGCGACAACCACCGGCACGTCGCCCGTTCCGGCCCCGTCGGCAAGCGCGGCAGATGCGCCTTCGCCCGCGCCGTCCGCGTCGGTAGTGGCAGCACCGCCCGGCCCTAAGTAAGCGCCATCACCTTGACGACCGAAGCACCCACGCCCAAAGGAATTCTTTATCTGGTTGCCACCCCGATTGGCAACTTGGAAGATATTTCGGCGCGGGCGCTCCGCATTTTACGGGAAGCCGATGTCGTCGCCGCCGAAGACACGCGCGTCACCCGAAAACTGCTTTCGCATTTCGACATTCACACGCCCTTGACCGCCTACCACGCACATTCCGGCGAAGGGCGCACGAATGCGCTTTTGGAGCGATTGCTAAACGGCGAAACGATTGCCCTCGTGTCGGATGCCGGAATGCCGTGCATCAGCGATCCGGGCGCGGATTTTGTCGCGCTTGCGGTTGACGCGGGCGTTCGGGTCGAACCCATTCCCGGCGCGAACGCCGCGCTGTCCGCCTTGTCGGCGTCGGGTTTGCCCACGGGCCAGTTCGCGTTTGAGGGATTTTTGCCGCGCAACAAGTCCGATTTGCGCGAACGCTTGGAGCAAATCGCCCGTGAACCGCGTACGCTCATCATTTACGAAGCCCCCCATCGCCTTGTCGAAACGTTGAACTACTTGGCGAAGGTGTGCGGCCCGAACCGGCGCGCGTGTGTGGGCCGCGAACTTACCAAAAAATTCGAGGAGTTTCAGCGCGGAAACCTTGCCGACATTGCCGCGCATTACGAAGAAACCGCGCCGCGCGGCGAGTGCGTCGTTGTTGTCGAAGGCGCGACCGGCGACGCATCGGACGCCGTTGCCGCAGGTTCCGCTCCAGACGCCGAAGCCCTTCTGCGAGCCGCCCTTGACGCGGGCACATCGCCCCGCGATGCCGCCCGCCAACTCGCCGTGCAGTTGAGCAAGCCGCGCAACGAATTGTACGCGCTCGCTTTGAAATTGCGGGATGAGAATAGTGCCGTGGAATAAATTTCCGGCTACAGATTACGCAGTCCAACTTCGTGAACTGCAAAATAGAAAGCCTTCCGTTAAGCAGGAAGGCTTTTCGTTTGTCGGCATCGAGTCGGCGGAGGCCGACTTTGTAAATGGTAACCGGGAATTCATTCCATGGTGCGATGGTATTTGACGGCTAACCGTTTATTTCCACAACCTCAATATCCAGTGCTTCGCAGGCCGCCCGCAGACGAACGCGCACATCGCCGGGCGCGACGTGTAAAACGCCCGCAAAAAGCGCGTCGGTGAAGGCGGGTGTTCCGGCTGCCGACGCAAGGGCAAGCACGCAAGCGAAGCGGCCTTTACGCCGGTACATTTGAACAAGGGTCGCGGCAGGTTCGGCGGGCACGGTTCGCACTTCGCTAATGGACACAGCGCGAACGGGCATGGCGGACGGTTCGCCTGCGTTCATTTCAGCGGGCGAATCGGAAACAGCGCGTAAAAGAAATTCGGTGAGTGCGCCGCAGGCATCGCCGTTTGGGGCGAAGAGATCGTTTGTGTCGCTACCGGTGTCATCACTTGCGGGCACGACAATCACGCCGAACTGATGGAACCATTGCGTGGCGTCCACGAAACGCGGGACGGTTGCGCCGCCGTTGCTGTCGTTCGGTGCACCGACGACGAGGCGCTTGTTGAACAGTTTTTGGGCGGCGTCCACACCTTTTTGCCGCTCTTTGCGATTGTTTCGCCGCAGCCAATTTTCGACTGGTTCGGCACTATTCGGCGCGTTTGCTTCCGTGAGAAGCAGGCGGTCAAACAAAATTCCTCGGTCGGCGAGCAAGCCTGCCGCGTCGTACAAAAGGCCGTTGTTCGCGTCGCCGATAAGGAGCAGTGGGCACGACAGCGTAAGCGCGGCAGCGGGAACAAGGGCTGTGTTTGCGTTTTCGCCCACCCAAAAAATTATGCAGTCGCAGTCCGCCCTTGACAAGCGTTCGCCCGCTTCCCGTGCGTGAAGCAGCGTCGCTACGACAACGGGCGTTTTTTCCGTTTCGGCGATTGTTTCGGCAACGGGCGCAACGACGGGCGACGAGGGCGGCAAGGCGTCCGGCTCAAGATCGTTTGTTACCACGTCAATGTCGCGGGCACGCAGAACCGACGCGAGCGCATCGGCGGCCTGTTCGGCGATGCGGACACCGCTTTCCTTGGCTTCGGAAGTGTCAAAAACGAGGATGCCCAAACGCACGATAAATATTCCTTAGAAGCGAACGGTCGCGCCGCCGATAGTGTGCAGCGTGCTTAAATGCGTGTGACCGCGCCCGCCGTCCGCAATCGCCACGTCGGCGGTTCCGTTATTGTACCGCCCTTCGGCAAACAGCATGAGGTTTCGCGTCAGCGCGTAGCGGACGCCGGTTTGCGCAACATAGCCCCAGCCGCCCGCCTTATAACCGCGCGGTTTGTTGGTTTCGTGATTGACTTCGTTAATTGCGTACAAAATGTAGTACGCGGGGCCGCCGCCGATATAGGGCTGAATGCGCCCCTGCGGAAAAGCGGGCGACACCATCAGCGGAACGCGGTACACGGCCCCGAGCGTTAGCACGTTCACGCCGTTCGTGATGCGAAATTCTTGTACGCGGTCGTAGACTTCCGATGTTTCATCAATCGGGTCGCCCTGCCATACGCCATCAACGCGCTTTTGCTCGTGGACTTTGGCGTAGGCTTTGTAGTGAAGTAAATCCAGTTCAAAACCCAAGCGCGGTTTGCGCGGCAGAAACGTCGCAAACCGATACCCGTAGTAAAACGAGCCGGAAAAAGGCCGCCCCTGCCATTCCATATCGTGAAAGGTCACGTCGGTTTGGTCGGCGGGCTGGCGCAAATGGATGTCGCTGTTTGATGTAAACGAGTTTCCCGTAAAGATAGAAAATTCAACGGA
>CAXTBP010000323.1:0-4122 GCA_964241985.1 uncultured Armatimonadaceae bacterium
CGTATACGGGCCGTTGGCAAATTCCTCGACCTCTTTAAGCAAATCGGGCAGTTCGCGGGTCAGCAAATCGTCGGCAAGGTGCTTGTGATACCACGCCGTCGCCGTGTACACGGGAAGGTAGAGGGAAAACGGCAAATCGTTTCCCGCCCGGAAGCGAATCGTTTGCATACTCAAAACCGTGGAAATGAGGATGATGCCGGACAGCCCGATGCCCCGGTCGATGAGGTGTCCGGCAAGCCCCGCGCCGCGCGTCGTGCCGTAGGACTCGCCTGCGATAAAGAGCGGCGACATCCAGCGGTTAAAGCGCGTCAAAAACAAACGGATAAATTCGCCCAAACTGCCAATATCGCCGTCCACGTCGTAGTATTTTTTCGCTGTTTCCTCGTCTTTGGCGCGGCTATAACCCGTGCCTACGGGATCAATAAACACCAAATCGCAGTCGGGCAGCCATGTTTGGTCGTTGGGAATAAGTCTATAGGGAGGGGGCGGAAGGGAGCCGTCGGGTTTGAGCACGACGCGCTGCGGGCCAAGCCCGCCCAAATGCACCCAAACCGAGGCCGAACCCGGCCCGCCGTTAAAGGCGAAGCATAGGGGCCGGTCGCCGGTCGGCGTGTCGGTTTCCAGTGCGTAGTAGGTGAAGAAAACTTGCGCCTCAATTTCGGGTTTGTCCTGCGCGTGATTTTTGAGCGGCAAATAGCCCACGGTCGCTTTGTAGCGCAGGATTTGCTCGCCGACGCTTAGCTCGTGCGTGGTTTCGACCGGGGGCTTTTCGTCAAAGATTTGCTTTTTTTCGATGCTAATCGTTTCCGTGCGGATAGTTTTCTCATCCGCGCCGTCGATTTCTTTTTTTGTTTCGTCTGCCATTTAGTTTACTCTAATCCTCGTCTTTTAGGTTCGATTTTGCGGGCGTTTTTCCTTGCTGCGCGGTATCCTTTTCATAGCAACTCTGCAACGAACATGAGCCGCATTTGGCGGTGCATGGCAGGTTAAAACAACGCCGCCACGGTGCGGCGAAGGAAGTTACAATGAAGCATCTTGCAAAGGAAAGCCATTTTGGCTTTCGCGCCAACGCCGCGCGCTCCGCAAACACACGTGCGTTCGCGCCGCGTAAATCCGCAGGCCCCCGCGCCGGGGCGGCGTTTACGCTGATTGAACTACTCGTCGTCATCGCCATCATAGCGATTCTTGCCGCTATTCTGTTCCCCGTGTTTGCGCAGGCCCGCGAAAAAGCGCGGCAGGCGGCGTGTTTGTCCAACACAAAGCAAATCGGTCTTGCCATTCTTCAGTACTCGCAGGACTACGACGAAATGATGCCGCCCAACGGCCCCCACGACTCGACGAACCCGCCGCCCAACAATCCACGCCGTTCGCTTTTCGAGCGTACCATGCCGTATGTCAAGAACGACGGCGTACTGCACTGCCCCGACGACGACACCGACGATAATTCGCCCACCGGTCGCTACACGATTTTCAAAGACCAAAACGGTTTAGGAACCTCGGGGCCGGGCCGATTTATCTATGTTAGTTATTATCCGACCGGGGTGGGAAACGTGAGCGGCGCGTTTTGGGGGTTGTGCCAGTCACCGGAAAACGATCCGCCTCAAGACCCGGTTCCGCTGGCTGAATGCAAAGCTCCCGCCGAAACGATCCTGTTTGCCGAGCGACGCAGTCGCAGCGAAGGCTCCAACAGCGATACGACCTTAGATCGTGGCTCGGCGACACTGACCGGCGGCGATTCCTATGACGCCAACGGAACCAATAGCAACGGCGCGAACGATACCAACGGTACGAACGGTGTTACGCGCCGCCACAACGAGGGCGCGATCTATGCCTTCGCGGACGGCCATTCCAAGTGGTTCAAGCGCGGAAAGAACGCCAACGGCGATGCGACGGGAGCCAATGCGACCATCAACGGCGTCCGCTACTATTACTTTTGGCGCAGAGGCGTACCCGGTAAATAACCGGCGCGAAGCCGGTAAAGGTTTTTATGAAAAAAGTTTGGATCGCCATCGCGGCGGCGCTTTTTGTAAACGTCAACGGGGCGGCAAATGCCGCCCTGTTGGAGCGTGCGGCCCCGAAAGACGCGGGAAGTTTTTCGGTCGCGGATAGCCAGCGCGCCGCGCCGGTTATCATCGACGCAAAAGACTATCCCGTTGTTTCGCTTGCCGCCAATTTGCTTGCCGACGACGTGCAGCGCATCACCGGAACGCGCCCAAGCGTCGGTACAAATACGCCCGCAAACGCGCAAACCGTCATTATTGCCGGAACGCTGGGGCACAGTAAATTAATCGACGGTCTCGCCCGCGCGGTCCGTTTGAAAAAAATCGGCGACCTCAAAAACAAGTGGGAAGCGACGCTGACGCAGATTGTCGAGCGGCCTTTTCCCGGCGTTGACCGTGCGCTCGTACTCGTGGGCAGCGATAGGCGGGGCACGGCCTACGGCTTGATGGAGTTATCCGAAACGCTGGGCGTTTCGCCGTGGAATTGGTGGGCCGATGTTCCCGTCAAGCATCAAAGCGCGGTCGCCATTAAAGCGTTCGCGCCGAACGTCGATAAGCCGAGCGTCAAATACCGGGGCATTTTCATCAACGACGAGGATTGGGGGCTTGCGCCGTGGGCGAAGAAAACGCTTGATCCTACGTTTGCAAACGTCGGTCCGAAAACCTACGAAAAAGTGTTCGAGTTGATGCTGCGGCTGCGCCTCAATTATCTGTGGCCTGCGATGCACGGATGCAGCAAAGAGTTCGGCTCCGTGCCGGAAAACGTCACGCTTGCCGACAAATACGCCATTGTCATGGGCGCGTCGCACTGCGAGCCGATGCTGTACAACAACGTCAAGTGGTCTGTTAAGGACAAGGGTGACTGGAACTATCAAACGAACCAAGACACGCTGTTTAAGACGTGGGAAGAAACGGCAACAGAGCGCGGTTCGGATGAAGCCGTGTGGACGCTGGGCATCCGGGGCATCCACGACCGCGGCATGAACGGGCCGAAAGAAATGCCTGCCCGCATTGACTTGGTATCTAAAGTTATCAAAGACCAGCGCGGCCTTTTGAATAAGTATGTCACAAACGATTGGGGGCCGGTCGCGCAGTGCTTCGTGCCCTATAAGGAAGTGCAGCCGATTTACGATGCGGGCTTGGAAGTGCCACCGGACGTAACGCTCGTGTGGGCCGACGACAACTTCGGCTATCTGCGCCGGTTGTCGTCGCCCAAAGAACGCAAACGACCGGGCGGCGCGGGCTTTTATTATCATTTGTCGTATTACGGCACGCCGCACTCGTACACATGGATCAACACGACGCCCCCGGCGCTCATGTGGGAAGAAATGCACAAAGCATGGCAAAACGAAGCCCGCACGATTTGGGTCGTCAATGTCGGCGACATCAAACCGATGGAAATCGGCATTGATTACTTGTCCAAACTGGCATGGAACCCGGACGCCGAGGCGACAAATTCGCAGCCCGTTTTCCTCCGCAAATTTGCCGCCGAACAGTTCGGCTCCGATGTCGCGCAGCCTATCGCGGATTTGCTGGCAGAATACTACCGATTGGGAACCATTCGTAAGCCGGAACTGATGAACCGCGCTTGGGCAGGGTCGCGTACGCTGGAGCAAGCGGCCCAACTCCAAGCGCAGTATCGCGCCCTTTTGGAGCGCGAAAAAGCCGTATCCGCCACGATTGCGCCGGAAAGCCGCGATGCGTACACGGAAATGGTCGGCTATTCCACGCGGGTTTTCGGAACGACGGGCCTTTTGTTTTTGGCGGATCGGGCGGTTCAGCGCGGCGAAGACGTGCAAAAAAATCAAGCCGAAGTGGAACAATTGCACGCCGTCATTGATGCAGAAACCCGGAACTACAACGAAACCGTTGCGGGCGGCAAGTGGAATTTTATGATGTCCGGCCCGAACACGGCGGCGAAATCGACGAACTGGTCGTCGCTTGTGCGCTGGCCGTGGTACGAAACCGCGCCGAAGCCCACGCAAGCGGCTCCGGCGACTGCGCCCGCTAAGCCCTCACCGGACGCGGCAAGAACGTGGCAGGCGGCGTCGGCGTTTCAGCGAAAAACCGGGCAGAACAAAGCGAATTGGGCCTCGGTCGCGGGCTTGGGCCAAACCGGAAC
>CAXTBP010000324.1:0-3969 GCA_964241985.1 uncultured Armatimonadaceae bacterium
GCCCTACACCGGCCTGTTCGTCGGCGAACCCGGCACGGCGCGGCTTGCTCTCGGCGCGCCGGTAATTGATGCTGACGGATTTGAAGTTCCCGCAGATGGGGTTCGAGGCGGTGTCATGAGAAGCGGGCAGGCTGGGTTCGGCGGCGGCGGATTCGGCGGGGCTGCTCCCGCACCGACAATCCGCAGTGGAGCCGGGGCCGTGGATGCGAGCCAAGCGGGCCGGGCGCAGCGCGGGCAAAACCAAGTCGGCAATACCTATGCCTACGCCGCAAAATCCGCGCCCGCCCAGCAGCAGGACGCGGCCCTTGTTCGCAAATTGCAAACCGTCGGCACGCGCACGTTCTACTTGGTCAATGGTGTTTGGCAGGACGCCAAGTATGACGCCGTAAAACAAAAAGAACTGATTAAAGTACAGGCATTTTCGCCCGCGTACTTTGCCCTCACGCGCCGCAGCGCGGACTGGGCCAAGTGGGCGTCGGTTGGCGAAACGGTCACGATTGCCGCCAACGCGACGCAAGCCGTCCAGTTCGGCACAACCGGCAAAGAAACCCTGACCGACGCCGAACTCAACGCGCTCATTCCCCAGACGAAATAGCGATGTAGCGCACGAAAAAAAGCGGGCCGATCATCGGCCCGCTTTTTTGTTGCTTTCGCCGTAACTATCGCACCTTCGTGTGCGTTAAACACGTATGGAAGAAGCAACGGTTTAATTTTCGCGGCGCGAAGCAATCGCGGGCAGTTTTCTCGGCGGGGCAATCGGCGACGCGCTCGGCTTGCCGTTTGAAGGGCTGTCCCCTCGGCGACGGGCTGCACTTTTCGGCGATGACATCGGGGCGCGGTATCGCTTTTTCGTGCAGCGCGGCATGGTGTCCGACGACACCGAACACGCGGCGATGGTGGCCCGCGCTTTGTGCGAATCGGGCCGCTATCCACCGCAGTATGCCCGTTCCCTTGCGCGGCAACTGCGCGGCTGGATTTTGCTTATGCCCGCAGGCGTCGGAATGGCAACGGCGCGGGCTTGTTTTCGCTTACTCGTCGGCATTTCACCGGAGCGAAGCGGCGTGTTCTCCGCAGGTAACGGGGCGGCGATGCGGGCCGCCGTTCTTGGCGTCGCGTGGGGGCACGCGCCGGACAAACTGCGCGAATTGGTGCGGGCGTCGTCGCGCATCACGCATACCGATCCCAAAGCCGAATGGGGCGCGCTCGTTGTCGCCGCTGCCGCATATGTGTCCGCCATTTGGACGGTTTCCGAATCAGAAACGGCGCATCTTTCGCTTGAAGAGTTCCTTGCCGAATTGCCCGCAGAAGCGACCGAACTCCGCGATTTGGTTCGCAAGGCGCAAAAAAGCGCGGCAGCATGCGAAACGACAAGCAAATTTGCGCAAAGCATTGGCGTCGGCGAAAAAGGCGTCAGCGGCTACATTTATCAAACCGTGCCGGTCGCGCTTCATGCCGCGTGCCGGTATCCCAACGATTTGCGGGCCGCGCTTGAGGCCGCGATTTCCTGCGGCGGCGATACGGATACTGTTGCCGCAATTACGGGCGGTATTGTCGGCGCGGGCTTGAATCGATCCGCTTTCCCGCCCGATTTGGTAAATGGCTTGTGGGAATTTCCGCAAACCGTCGCATGGGTTGACCGTCTCGCCGACGCCACGGCCCGCTCGGTTCAAACGCACACGCTGCAAACCGCGCCGCCCGTTTACCCGCTGGTTCGGCTCGCGCGAAACGTTTTCTTTTTTATAATCGTTTTGCTGCACGGGTTTCGCCGGTTGCTGCCGCCGTATTGAAAAAACAATTCGGCAAAAAAGCGGGAAATCTTTTTTGGCTTTCAGGTTGTTTTCAGAACTGGGCGTTATCCTAATAAGTATAAGAACCCTACGCGGCGACGAAGTCCGCGAACCGGCAGGATTTGCACCCCACCCGAAAGGTGAACCAATGAGCAAGCAAAACACGAACCGCGCCTTGAACCCGGCGCAAAGCCGCAGCATTCCGACCGTGGCAATGACGGCGGCAACCGCTTCCGCCCTGCTGACCATCGGCATCGCACCGATGGCGCACGCCGACGTAAAAATTGTCTCCGAAGTCACGGTTTCCGGCCTGAACGCAGGCGGACAGGGCGGACGCGGCAGCAACGCCAACGGGCAAAATCAACGCCCGCGCAATAACGCGAACGGCGCGCAAAGTGGACAAAACGGCGGCCCCGGTCAAGGTGGCCCGGGTGGCGGCGGTGGTTTTGGTGGCGGACAAGGCGGGCCGGGTGGCGGCGGTCAGCGTGGAGGATTTGGCGGCCCCGGTGGGTTTGGCGGGCCGGGATTGAACGGTTTGCAAAACGGAACCATGACCTACACGACGACCTTCAAAGGCAGTAAAGCGCGCCGCGAAAGTTCCCAAGCGAATAGCCCCGTCGTTATCTACGACCGCGCCGCCGACAAAATCTATACGCTGTATCCACGACAGCGGGCGTACAGTGTGGCATCGTACACGGAAACCGTCAATCGCGGGGCGCAGCTTCCCGAGCAAATGCAGCGGTTCATGTCGCAAAACGCTTCGCTCGCCCTGAAATCGGGCAGTGTGAGCGCCTCTGCTCCCAATGGTACGCAGGGTTTGCAAGTCGCCCAGCGTTCCACACAGTCCTATTCCATAACCGGCAGCCTTTCCATGCAGCCGAAAGCCAATCCCGATAATGGCGGCGACAACGCCCAAAACAACGGCGGCGGTTTCCCCGGCGGCGGTGGCGGCAATGGGGGCAATGGGGGCAACGGCTTCCGCGGCAATAACTTCGGCCCGGGCGGCGGACAAGGCGGCAATCAAGTAAATGGTCAGCAAGGCGGTCGTGCCGGATTCGGCGGACAGGGCGGACAAGGTGGCCCCGGCGGGCGCGGCGGATTTGGCGGTGGAATGCGTGGTGGCATGAACGTGACCGGCGATTTGTGGGCGGTCAAGGCGGGCGACGTATTCCCTGCAAATAGCGGCGTGCAGGCCGATAAATTTGTCGCACTCACGCTTGCCGATGAAGTGATTCCGTCCAGCAGTCCGCTGTTCAAGTCGTTCGTGGAGCAGTTATCGAAAACGAACCAAATTCCGCTCAAAAGCAAATTGGTCTTCGAGCAAATCCGCCCGACCCCGCCCCCGGGACAAGGGCAAGGCGACCCGAACGGCGACAACAACGCGCCGCCTCCGCCCCCACCCGGTCAAACCGACAACGACGGCTTCGCACTGGCAAGCGACAGCCCCGCCCAGCCCCCGCAAGGGGGAGGCTTTGCTGCCCCACAGGGCCAACCCGGCGGCCCCGGTGGACAAGGCGGCCCGGGCGGTTTTGGGGGTGGCCCCGGTGGCGGCGGACAACGCCCCGCCCCGTCACCCGTCACGGTGACGATGGAAGTCAAATCCATCGAAACGAATGTGACCGTGGATGACGCTTCGTTTGAAATCCCGAAAAGCTACAAGGAAATTCCCGCCCAAAACGGCTTTGGCCCCGGTGGTGGCCCCGGCGGACAAGGCGGCTTTGGAGGCCCGGGCGGTGGCCCCGGTGGATTTGGCGGGCCGGGTAATGGCGGCCCGGGCGGCTTCGGTGGCCCCGGCGGTGGTGGATTTGGCGGAGGCCCGGGCGGCCCGCCTCCGGGCGGTGAAGGCGGCGATCCCAACGGTACGCCGCCCCCCGGCGGCCCGGATGAGCCACCGACAAAATAACACCCCCTTTGTCAAACCGACCGTCTAAGTCGGTTTGGCAAACGAAGAAGCGGCGCGGTATCGTGAAAACAATTCCTCCATCACGATTCCATGCCGCTTTTTCGTTTTTTGCCGTCCGCCACGCTCCGCGCTTTGGCGCGCGTCAAGCGCGAATATGCCGCGCTCGGATGGTCACTGCTGAACGGAACCGCGATTGGTATATGGGCGGGCTTGCTCGCGGGCTGCGCGTCGGCGTTGTTTCTGCTCGCGCTCGAACACGCGACGAATTTTCGGGAAAGC
>CAXTBP010000325.1:0-3967 GCA_964241985.1 uncultured Armatimonadaceae bacterium
GCCTCACCCTCTGGTCGGAGGATTTGCTGGCCTTTGCCGTCGTCGCCGAAGCCTGCCGTTTTCAACACGGCGGGTAAGCCGACGGTTTCTATCGCGCGGGGAATATCTTCCTCAAATTCAACCGGCGCAAACGGCGTTACGGGAAAGCCGTGCGATTGCAGAAACGTTTTTTCGCGCATCCGGTTCTGCGTCGTAAATAGCACACGCCCATCGGGGCGAACTGGCGCGTACCCTAATTCTTTCGCCCATTCCATTGTCGCCGACGGCACGTTCTCGAACTCGCACGTAATTACGTCAACGGCTTGGGCGAACCACTCTATAGATTTTGCGTCTTCATACGGGGCAACCACTTCTCGGTCGGCGATTTGACCGGCGGGCGTTTCCCGATCCGGCGAAAAAACGTGGACGCGATACCCCATTTGCCGCGCGGACAAAGCGAGCATTCGGCCCAACTGCCCGCTGCCCAAAATGCCGATAGCCGCACCGGGTAAAATCGGGTCGTCCAACGACTTCGGATCGCTCATAACGGCAGATCGCTTTCCAAAACGCGGGCGGTTTGGTCGGCGCGAAAGGCGCGCAGTTTTTCACGCAGTTCAGGATTCGTATTGCCTAAAATGGAGACGGCAAGCAAGGCCGCGTTTATGGCTCCCGCTTTCCCGATAGCGAGCGTCCCGACCGGTACGCCGCCGGGCATCTGCGCGATGGAAAGGAGCGAATCCAACCCCGAAAGCGCGTGCGATTGCACGGGCACACCCAAAACCGGCACGAGCGAAAATGCGGCTATCATGCCCGGCAAGTGTGCGGCCCCGCCCGCGCCCGCGATAATGATTTGCAGTCCGCGCCCTTCGGCGTCAGTTGCATACGCGCGGAGCAAATCCGGCGTCCGGTGCGCGCTCACGACTTTGCACTCATGCGACACGCCGAAATTTTGTAGCGTTTCGTGCGCGTGCCACATCGTTTCCCAATCCGACGTACTGCCCATCACGACGCCGACCAAGGGCGCGTCGCTTTCCGTTTGACTATTGTCCGCGTTTTCCATACGGGCTTACATTGTGCCTCAAGCGTCGCGTTTCCTTTACGGCTTATCGTTTGTCCAATACACGCGAAGCGGTTCGCCCAGCGTTTTGGTTTCGCCGCTTTGGATCAACACTTCGCGCTCGCCCTGCGATTTATCCCGTGCGCCGTACCACGGTTCGTAGCCTACGCGCCAGCGGCCCGGCAAAAGACCGCGCATCCGAAAGGTTTTAGTGGCCGGGTCAATCGCCGCTCGTTCGTATCGGCTTTCGCCGTCCGGCGCGGTGCTAATGAGGGTAGCGAAAACAATTCCACGCAGAACCGTCGTATCGTCGGGATACACGGCCTGCCCTGTCAGTGTTCCGGTTGGGACGACGCTCACATCGTACAAGACCTCTTTTTGATATGGCGGCTCGTTATTCCAAACGATTTTGGAAACCACATTCCAAACCACAAGCGATTTGTCGTTGGTGTAAAATATCGTGCGCACCGTCGCGGGAAGGCTGCCGATAGCAAACTCGCCGGACGCGGTCGTTTCTCGGGTTGCTTCGTGAAAATCGGGCAAGGAAAAACGGGTGCGAGCGTCCAAGTCTACGTGTATTGTCAAATCGGGCTGTGGCAAACCGGTGGCAGCGTTCTGTACCCGAACGCGGTGCGAAACGAGGGGCGCAAGAAAAATGCGGTCGCCTCCCCGCGAGGCGGGCGAGAAGCGCGCGATACCGTAATTGCCAAACGTCGTGCCCGATGTGCGCCACGCCGGGTTCCACAATACTTCGCCGTTCGCGTCGGTTGTCACCCTGCCTAAGTCTTTGCCGTCGCGGGCGCGGATTTCTAAAACCGCTCCCGGTATGTGCCGGAAATCATCATCGACGACAATACCGCGCGTCCGATGGTCTCGTTGCGCCAAAATGGGATAAACCACGGAAAGCAAAACGAACGCCATGACAAAAACGGCGATGGCGTCGCCCCATCCGAAAGTGCGTTTTCGCGTGTCCAACTCGTGCCCCCTTGCGCGTTTGCGGATTTATCAATGAATATACCCGAACGGTCAGCACGAACAAAACCCCGAAGCATTCGCTTCGGGGTTTTAAGAGTTATTATCAGGGTGTGCTACGGCGCGGGGCAGGACGGGCAGGAGTAGAACTTTTCGCCCCACAAGAAGTTGGACTGCGTCACGGCGACACTGCTGTCAGCAGGAATGGTTTGCTCGATGCGCTGCCATTTGGCGTGGCCGTCGCCGAAGATGTAGTTGGAGCCGCCTTGATGCTGCTTGATTTCCGTATAAATGATGCGCGTGTTGCGGCCCGGGTAGCCCGGCTTCGTGCCTGGAACCGGATTGGCAAGCACGTCCACCATCGTTGCTCGGCGGATTGCCGTGCCCGGCGCATTTTTGTACGGTTCATACGGCAAGAAAGCGTTTGCGGGGCGGTGCGCGCTGTCGCCGTAATCGGCATCGGCGGGCGTCAGCGTCGTATCTTTTTCCTGCTGATTTTCGGCAATCGCAATCACGCTCGCCGGAGAACTCACGGCAGAAAGCGGAACGCCCTCATACGGGCTGGTGTAAGACGATTTTTGCCCGGCCAGTTTTTGGCGCGGGATCAACACTTCATTCGGTATGTAAGACAAACCCGGCACTTGTAGGTCGGCAGCATTGGACGGCGTAACGACCCATTTCGCGCTCGGGCACACCCAAATTTTGTCGGATTTGGTGTAGGCGTTCAGCATATACGACCAGTGCATGTACGGCTCGTCCAAATTGCACCGGCAAGCTGCCGAATAGTTCGTCGTGTAGAAATACGCGAACGGATACATTTCGTCAAAATCTTGCGTGTACATCATCAGGCCCGTGCCGATTTGTTTCATGTTGGACAGGCACGAAGCCGAGCGGGCTTTTTCGCGGGCTTGGGCGAACACGGGAAACAAAATCGCGGCAAGAATGGCGATAATAGCGATAACAACTAACAGTTCTATTAGGGTAAAAGCACGGCGACGGGTGGCAGTAGGCATAAGGACTTTCCTTTCAACAAAACGAGCGGCATGGAACGCGAAGCGATTAAAGTATAAATTGAATTTTCAAAGAATACATTAAGCCAGCGTTAAATTTTGTGCGTCGCCGAAACGCGCGGAAAACCGTATACTAAACGAGTGTTTGCACCGCATTAGAGCCAGCGCAAACCGACAGAAAGTTTCCCCGCTATGCCACAAACCGCTGACGAGCAAATTACCGTTCCCCCGTTTCTCGCCGACTTGTTTGCCACCATTGACCGTATGGACGCGGCGGGTTATGCCGCGTTTTTCACGCCCGACGCGCAGTGGAAATTCGGTAATGCCGACCCCGCAACGGGCCAAGCCGCCGTTCAGGCCACTGCGCAAAGCGTTTTCGATGTGCTCAAAAGCATCAAGCACGATTTGGTCGCCATTTACCAAACCCCGACCGGCTATATTGTGCAGGGCAATGTGACCTACCATCGAAAAGACGATGCCCTCATTCAACTCCCGTTCGGATCGTTCTATACCGTGGAAAACGACAAAATCACCTACTACCAAACCTACATGGACGGTGCGCCGCTGTTTGCCGGGTTGGGCGCGTAATTGCCGACCGTTTCACCACCCGCCCCGCCCGCAGCCGAACCCACCCCCCTGCCGGATGCGGAAACATTGGCGCGCGGCCTCAATTCGGCCCAGCGCGAAGCCTTCGATCACACGAACGGGGCTGCGCTCGTGCTTGCCGGGGCGGGTTCGGGTAAAACGACGGTTTTGCTCCGCCGCATCGCGCGCCTGATTTCCGAGGGCGTGCCGCCCACGCGCATCTTGGTTACCACGTTTACCAAGCGCGCCGCCGACGAAATGGGCGACCGCTTGCGCGTTCTTTTGGGTGAAGAAGCGACATCGGGAATGTGGATCGGAACGTTCCACTCCCATTGCCTCCGTATCCTAAAAAAGGAATGGGCGG
>CAXTBP010000326.1:0-3919 GCA_964241985.1 uncultured Armatimonadaceae bacterium
AACGAAAAACCCATGCCATACTTCCGAATCCGCAAAATATCAATTTGCGTCGCGTTTCGGTCGTGTTCTCGTACACGTCGAGCCAACTTCGAACTGACCCGTGTGGCCGCCGGATCCGGCGGCCACACGGGATTTTAGCCGAGGCCTCGCCGCTTTTTACTCTTGCAGGGTGTCGCGGATAAAGGTCACGTCTTCGGCGGACAGCGGCCTGCCGGACGCAGCCGCGTTGGATTTCACCTGCCGCGGGTTTTTGAAGCCGGGAATAACGCAGACCGACGCTGATTGCGCGAGCGCATATTGCAGTGCGACCCGCACCAAATGATTACGCTGTCGCCGAAGCGCGCTTTGAAGAGTTGTAACTTTTCGCGCATCGCAAGCAGGCGTTCGGTCGTGTCGCCCCGGTTGCCCGCGCGAATGTCGCCGCCGTCGAACTGCGACGGGTTGTTCGGGTCGAATTTATCCAAAAGCAAACCGGGCGGAGAAATTATTCTCCGCCCCGTCTTTTTTCAAGAAGACGCTTTTGTTTGTGGGTTCACTATACAAACCGGCGAACGGAAGATTAACGCTGCGCCCAGCGCCCGTTCGATTGCAGCGAGACAAAGTTGTCAAGGATTGACGGCACGAGCGCCGCGCCGTCGGCGCGGCGCGGTGTAAAGAGAAACTGATCTGGCGCGATACCGCCGTTAGTCGGGTCTTTGATGAGCGGGCAGATGGCATAGCGTCCCGATGTACCAATGGCAGGGTCAGTTTGGTGACGTACCCCTTTTTGTACAGGCTGTCTATTTCGCTTGCCGTGCGGATAATCGGCGTGCCGTCCAAACCGAGGCCGTTGCGCTGGGCCAAATCGTTCAGGGCTTTTTGACCGTCGCGGGTGTTGAAGGCGTTGTCTGTGTAGTTGACGAACGTATGGATCCACAAGCCCAGCGGATTATTGCTGAAGTAGCCGCCGCGCAAATCGACCATGAAAGGCTGGCGCACCGATCCCAAACCGGTCGGATTCGTGCCACGGGCGGGAAAAATGTATTCGGGGCTGCGGTCGGCCACCTGCAAAGCGCGTCGCCCGGCTTCGGTAGAAAGAAACGAGTTGCCGCTGAGTTCGCCAAGAACCGTATAGTACACGGGGGCGCCGCCGTCCGTCCAGCCGCCCACAGTGAGCAGGGCGCGGACGTTGCGCTGGTACGCGAAAAACGGGTTGTCCTGCACGGCGAGGCGACCGTCGGCCTGCCGCCGCCCGCCGATGGTCGCCGGGTCAATTCCGTTCTGCGTATAAAAAGCGTCGGTGAACTCATACAAACGATCATCGACATCAGCGCGGGTTTGGGTCGGAACAAAAGCGGCTGCGCCGAGCGCGGCAAGGGCGGCAACGCCTGCAAGCAGAGAAGCGCGGCAGGTGCTATTCGTGAAGTGCATAAAAGGTTTCCTTAGGTTTTGCGCCGTCCACGTTTGGGGCGGCTTACAACAAAAAAGAAGCACGGCAGGCAGCATTAAATACACTTTGGGCGAAAAATTAAAAAGAAATTTCATGATGTTTTCGTCGCTCGCGCTAACCACGCTTGCAATAGACGAATGAAAAAGCCGCACGGTTTCTTGATAAGAAACCGTGCGGCTTTTTTGCCGGTTGAAACCGGTTGAGGTGAAACAACCAGTAACCGATAAACGTTCTAAAGGTGATACGATCCGACAACGCCGTCAAGGGGTTTGGTCGCGCCGTCCGGGGTCACGATTTGCACTTCGGTCGTGCCCGATCCGTTTTGGGCGGGGAAGTCGGGAACCAAATCGCCGTTGAGTTTGCTGACGCTAAGCGTTGCCGAATTGTGGATGACCACCATCGTGCCGTCCACTTCGGTGTACACCACTGCGCTGAGCGCGTAGTAGGTGAAAATCGTTTGGATGCGGCCCATTATCACGCGCATCGGCAGCACGGTTCCATCGGGGGCTTTGAGGGTCGTCAGATTGATCGTCATACTTTGGGCCGAGCCGTCGGCGGCGTAGCCCAAGTTGACCGTTCCTTTGGGAAGCGCGCCGTTGTAGGAAGAAACCTGCGGCGCAAGCGCGAACGTCACGCCCGGCCCGTCCGCCGCGCCTTTGTTGCCGCCCCCGCCGCCATTGCCCCCGCCGCCGCCCGCCGCAAGCGCCACGGAACCTGCACCCGCCCCCACGCCCGCCGCCAGTAAAACCGCAACGCCCGCGCTGAGGGCGGCAATCGCGCGCTTGGTCGAAAAAGATTTCATCGCAATCGTATTCATCGTGCTCATCATGTTCGTCGCTCTTTATCCTTCACCAGCCCGACCGGAACAAACGGTGTGGTTTGTTGGTTTATTGGTTTATTTGTTCGTTCTTTGCAAGCGGCTGGTGTTATGAAGAAGCGGGGTTGGAGCCGAAAAATACACTATTGCAAACGAAATTTTATTCTTATTTCGCGCCGTTTGTAATCGCAGCCCCCACGTCTAAAACCCAGGCCCCGATTTTATCCGCGCTTGCGTCGGGCCGAGCATGAGCAAAGACGGCAAGGACGGGGACACGGCCAATTACCGCGATGTGATTACGCTCATCGACGCCGACCACCGCACACTGACCTCATACGGTCAAGATGACAAGGGGAAATGGCACGAGTTTATGACCGCCCATTACACCCGCGTGTGACACACCTATGTGGATCCCTCAGCGACACGAAAGCCCTGCCTTACTCTCCCTTGAGAGTAAGGCAGGGCTTTTTTTCATGAGGGGCGACATACCAAGCCTCACACGATGTGATGAGACGGCTTAAAGGTCGTGTCCGACGACTTTCTCCATCGGGCCTTTGACCGCGTCGAAAAACTTGTCATGCTGCTTGATGTCTTGAATCATCTGCGCTTGCTGGGCCGGGGGCAAAGACAAAAATAGGGCGGCTTGATCCTGCCCGAACTGCTTGCGTTCTTCGGGCGACATCGAAGACCATTGCTTTTCGATGTTCGGTGACCACGGCGTCGCGCTGTCTTTGCGGCGCGTATTGGTGATCAAATACACCGGCTTCAAACTAAGGCCTGTCACGTAAGGCAGGGTCGCCTCTTTGGCAACGCGCTTACCAAAAATCTCGATGCTTCCATCCGTGGATGGAACGCCAACCGTGCCGAAAAGCCGCGCCTGAGCGAACGCGAAAGCGGCCACGTCGTCCCCTTTCCACGTTCGGCCCGCAGCCGGAGCGGGCAGCTGCGGTTTGATCCAAACGGTTCCCTGCGGCAGTGTTCGCATCAAACCGTTCAGGCGCTTTTCGATGTCCGCTTCGGGAAGCGTCGTTTGCACAGCCGTCGCTTGGGCCGTGGTTTGCGGCGCGGGAACCGGGACACGCTCACTGGCGACCGTCGAGTCCGCAAGCACGGAAAGTCCGGCTTCTTTGCTCAGGTTGTCGAGTGCGCGCACCAGAACGATTGTCCCGCTGCGCACGGGGGCGATGAGTGAACCGGTCGGAGGCGTGGTCGTTTGCTGCGCTCGCGCCGCAGGTGTTGATGCGGTAGCGAGCAAGGCACTCAAAAGGGCTGCCGAAAAAAGCGGCGCTTTCACAACCGAGGAACGTAAAGGCATCATAGCTGAATCCTTATTTTGCACGAACAATACTGCGACCGTTAACTGTGTAAATCCCAAACGAACCTGAGTTGAAAGCCAGTGTTCAACTAAAACCACTCAATTTGCCGCTGGATCGGTAGAGGAAGGCCATAGTAAAGCCGCGCGACGAATGCGGATGGCATTCCACTTCCGATGCACGTAGTTTACCGGAATCGAACGGCGCGCAATCTGTGAGTATTCTAAGGAAAAGCGAAATTGCTATAGTTTCCCTTTGAGGCCGACGACCGAAATCATCCCGAAATCTGGAATTTTTGCCCGTAGACTTTCCACACGAACGGGGCGTCGAAATCCAAATTGCCCTGCTTTACGAAAACGC
>CAXTBP010000327.1:0-3911 GCA_964241985.1 uncultured Armatimonadaceae bacterium
CCTACGGTTTAATACCCGGCGCGTTTCCGAGTTAAACGAAAAATAGGGCATTAAAAATGGGTACAAACGAAGCAACCATCTTCAACTAAAGAAGGCGCTTTGAACTATGTCTCAAAACACATCGGCCCCAATTAAGTACCTGCTCGTCGGCGGCGGTTTGACCAACGCAACGGCGGCATTCGCCATCCGCGAGCGCGATTCGCAGGGGCGCATCGTTTTAGTATCCGGCGAAAACCGTTTGCCGTACCATCGCCCGCCCCTGTCCAAAGAATACCTGCGCGGCGAAGCCGATTGGACGGAGGTGGAAATCGCACCGGAAGCCGACTACGCAGCCAAGAGAATCGACGTTTTGCGTGGAAGCCGCGCGACAAATTTGGATCTCGCCGCCCGCACCGTCACGCTGTCCGACGGAGCCGTTTTACGTTTCGATAAACTGTGCATCGCCACGGGATCGAGTGCGAAAAAGCCCGACCCAAATGAAATGCCCGGAGCCGACGCGCCCAATGTTTTGACGCTTCGGACGCGCACCGATTCGGACAAACTGCGCCCGTTTCTTGCGGAAGGTAAGCGAGTCGTCATCGTCGGCGCGGGCTACATTGGAATGGAAGTTGCCGCCGACTGCCGAGCCAAAGGCGTCGAAGTGGCGATTGTCGATACCGCGAAGCAGCCGTGGGGTAAGTTTACCTCACCCGAGTTTGGCGCGTTTTTGCAGGCATACTATGAGGCACGCGGTGTCACGTTTTTTCTGGCTGACGGCGTCGCCGAGATCGTGAAAAACGGAGAAACGGGTCTTGCGGAAGGTGTTCGCACCAAAAGCGGCGCGACCTTGCCGTGCGATTTCGTCGTCGCGGGCGTGGGCGCGAAACTCAATTTGGAACTCGTGCAAGACACGGCTTTGGAAGTGGACGAAAAAGAGGGCGTGACGGTCAACGAATTTTTGGAAACGGGCACGCCGGGCGTGTTTGTCGCGGGCGACATCGCCAACTTCCACGATCCGGTTCTGGGTAAAGAGTGGCACGCCGAACACTGGCAAAACGCCGAGTGGCACGGGCAAATCGCGGGCGCGAATATGGCGGGCGAGCGCGTCGCCTATGATCACGTCCCCCACTTTTTCTCGGATGAGTTCGATCTGCACATGACCCTGCGCGGCGACCCGCAGGGCGGTAAATCGTCGTTCATTATAGGCGACGCGAGCGTACAAACCGACCGCTTCTTAGAACTCTATGTGCGCGACGACGGAACCCTTGCGATGGGCCTTTTAATTTCCAAAGCCGACGACGAAACCGAAACATCCGACCTATTAGAAAAATTAGTCCGCGCCCGCGCCGCCATCGCTCCGCACAAGGACGCGCTCATTTCGGGCGAAAAACAAATAAGCGATCTTGCCTAATCGTGTGGGATACAAAACCGGGCCGTTCACGGCCCGGTTTTGTTATTCGACCGGCTTTTTTGCGTTGCGCCGATGGTTCAAAAATTCCACGACAACCGGGGCGAGCGAAACCAATACGATACCCAAGACCACAATCTCGAAGTTTTTCTTCACGGGTTCCATGTTGCCGAAGAACCGGCCCGCCGTCACGCACACGCCGACCCAAAGCGCGGCTCCTGCCACCGAAAACGTCAAAAAACGCGCATACGGCATTTTGCCCATTCCGGCGACAAACGGTGCGAACGTGCGAACAATGGGCACAAACCGCGCTAGTATCAGCGCTTTGCCACCATGCTTTTCAAAAAAGGCTTCGGTGCGCGTCAAATGGGATTTTTTGAGCAGGCGTGAGTTTTCGTTTCCAAACAAACGGCGGCCAATCGTGCGGCCCAAAAAGTAATTCAAATTATCGCCGCAAAAGGCGGCGAGCATGAACAGCGGATACAAAACCGCGCCGGATAAGGCCGCGCCGTCGCGGACGCTGAACGCGCCGACCGCGAATAGGAGCGAATCGCCGGGCAGAAACGGGATAATAACCAAGCCGGTTTCGGCGAAAACGATGGCGAACAAAATGGCGTAGGTGAGCGTGCCGTACTGGTTGACGGTATTTTGTAGCCACACGTCCGAATGGCGGAAAAAGTCGGTAATTTCGTGCATAGTCGCGGCAAGTATACAGCAAACCGCCCCGCCCGGTCTATGACGACCGGGGCTATCGGGTACAACCAAACTATGATTATGGTTCGCCCCGCCCGCCTAAGCGACGCAGACGACTTCCTCGCCCTCGTGGACGCCCTCGCCGATTACGAAAAATTGGCTCGCCCCGAAGCCGACGCCAAAGCCCGATTAATCGCCGACGCTTTTGAAAACAGTCCACCACGCTTTTCGGCCTATTTGGCGTTCGCGGACGACGGAAACGCGCCCGTCGGCTATGCCATTGCGTTTGAAACCTATTCGTCGTTTTTGGCCCGCCCGACGCTGTATATCGAGGATATTTTTGTGCGCCCCCAGAGCCGACGCAACGGCGCGGGCGAGGCGATTTTGCGCTTTTTGGCAAGCGAAGCCGTCGCGCGAAACTGCGCCCGCATGGAATGGGTGTGCTTGAACTGGAACACACTGGCCTCCGATTTTTACGAAAAGCGCGGGGCCGTTCATTTGGACGAATGGCGCACGTACCGCGTAACGGGACAGGACGCGCTGCAAAAATTGGCGGATACCGGGGTCGCCCAATGACGCCGCCCGAAGCAAGGCACAATGCCGCGCAGGAATCGGAAGACGTGGGAGAAAGCGCGCCCGATCCGTGGGCGTTTCGCATTGCCACGATTTCCGGCATTCCGCTTCGCATTCACATCACGTTTTTGCTCCTCGTTATTTACCTTGCCGTGCAAAGTATCGGGCGCGGCGGTGGCGGGGCACTTACTTTTTTGTCACTGTTCGGTTTATTCGCATCCGTTACGCTCCATGAACTCGGGCATTCGCGGGTCGCGCAAAAATTCCGCTATCCCGTTCACGATATTACACTGTATCCCATCGGCGGCGTAGCCTCCATCGAGGGCAGTCCGCGCCCGCGCCACGAGTTGTATATCGCGGTTGCTGGGCCAATCGTGAGCGCCCTTCTCGCTTTGTTTTTCGCGGGAATAGTCGTTTTGCAGGGCGGCCTGCAAATCTTGACCGCCGTCGTGGAATATCCCGCGTTCGCCAGCCATTATTTAGCCAATTCGCCCCTTCTCGGTTTGTGCTACGCCAACACGATGCTCGTACTATTTAACTTGCTGCCCGCGTTTCCGATGGACGGCGGGCGGGTTTTACGTGCCTTGCTCGGTTTGAAAATGGGCAAGCGAAAAGCCACGCTGATTGCCGGGCGCATTGGGCAAGGCATCGCCTTACTGATGGCGCTCGCAGGTTTAGGCGTCATCGGCACGCGCCCGTCGTATGGCTTGGTGTTTATTGCCGTGTTCGTGTTTTTCGGGGCCGCACAAGAAATGGCGCTCGAACTGGGGCGGCGGAATGGCGGAAGGGTCAGAACGCTCGAATAACGAACCTATCGCCATGAACGAAGCAGTTGAACGGTTTGTGGTCGGTGTCGATGTGGGCACGGGAAGCGCGCGAGCGGGCGTTTTTTCGCTTTCCGATGGAACTCGTTTGGCGATGGCAACGCGCCCCATTCAAATGTGGCGTCCGCAGGCCGACTACGCCGAACAAAGCAGCGACGATATTTGGCGGGCCGTCGGCAAATGCGTCCGCGAAGCGGTCGAACAATCAAGGATCGCGCCGGAAGCGGTCGCAGGTATCGGGTTTGACGCGACTTGCTCGCTCGTCGTTTTGGGCGCAAGCGACGCCCCGCTCACCGTTTCCCCAACGGGCCGTGATGAACAAAACATTATCGTGTGGATGGATCACCGCGCGGTCAAAGAAACCGACGCGATGAATGCGGGCGACTACGAGGCCCTGCGCTATGTCGGCGGCAAAATCAGCCCGGAAATGGAGC
>CAXTBP010000328.1:0-3898 GCA_964241985.1 uncultured Armatimonadaceae bacterium
CCTGCGACGTACCAGTTTTGCGCGGCATAGGCGGCGGGTGTCGCGCCGCCCAAAAGGGCGGCGAAAAACGAAAGCGCGGCGAGGGAAAAAAGAAACGAAAATTTCAATGGTTTCATTCTGGTTTGATTAAGTGGAATTAGCACGACAAGGGCAGGAAGCGGCTGGGCAATACGGCGTCCATTGCCGCAGAGACTTGGGCTAAAATTGCCTCATCGGCCTGCTGGGGCAGCACGGCAAGGGCGCTTGCCATCGGTTCGCACGTGACCGGCCCATCGTACCCGATGGTTTGCAACGCTCCGATAAATCCCGCCGTGTCGATAACGCCCGTCGCGCCAGGCAGGGCGCGTTCCCCGACGACTTGGTCATCAAGCGGGACGTTTGGCGCGTCGTTGATATGCACCACGACGACCTGCGACGCATCAAGGCGCGTTATCTCGGACAGACTTTCCCCGGCGCAGTGCCAGTGGAAACTATCGAGCAAAAGGCCGACATTTGGCGAGTTGAGTGCACTGCACAAATGAAGCATCGCCTTCATGTCATGCACGAACGCATGAGGATACGGGGCGCGGCGCGAAATCGGCGACACGTATTCGAGGGCGAGCGCGATTCCGTATTCGTCCAAAACGGCCATCATTTCGTTGAGCCGCCGAACGTGTTGGGCAAAGGCTTGATCAAATGGCAACGTTTCATGGAACGGCAACACGACGAGCGCAGTGCGGCGAAACCCGATACTTTGCGCCGCTTGCGCGACGCGCGGCAGTTCGGCAAGGGCGGCCTGCCAGTCGGGTTCGGGCACGGGCACGCGCCCCGGCGACAAACTGACGTAGCCGGGGCGAACCCCGGCGCGCGCCATTTGGTCGCGCACCTGCGCCGCGTTCAAATTCGGTGCAGCAAGCAGTGCCCCGCGCGTATCCACCGCGCCAAAGCCATACTGAGCGGCAAGGTCGATGGCTTGAAACAAATCGGCCTTGATGCCCAGCAAATCCGTCATCAAACTTTTGACCATATTTTACTTTTCGTATGCGCCTTTGGTCGGCGTGGCACGCTTTCGCGGTTTGTTGTCCAGATCAAGAAACGGCGCAAACGGCGCGAATATACCGTTTTCAATCGCAAGACTGCCCGCGCGAAGATGAAAATTGGCGACTTTCGTGTCCCGCGACGGATTGACAAATCGGGGATCGGCGAACACATCGCCCTCGCCCAGCGTCGGGGCGATGTTGCCGCCGAAGTACAAATTGTGCGAGAAAATAACGTTTGTGTTTTTGCCGCCAAGCCGATTTACCGGTTCGGGCTTTTCCCCGGCGGCGACGTTTGCGACCGGGGCGACCAGAATGTTGTTCACGATCCGAACGTCGTTTGAACCGTAGGAATAAATTTGCGAGTATTCCAAGTTAGCCGAGGCGCTGTTGAGGTAGGCGGTATTTCCGATGATGTCTACCCGATTGGCAGTCACCGTGTGAATGCCCGACCCACCGTTATCGTAGCACAAATTGCTTTGCACCAGCGTTCGCCCCACGTAGTTGCTGTTCGGATGCGCGTCGGAGGCTTGGTTTACGTCCAGAATAATTCCGTTGCCGTCCGAGTATTTTCCCACGGACGACCATTTTTCGTACGTTTGGTTGTGGCACGCGACGTTGTTTCGGACGAGCCGCTTGTAAACATTCTCCTGCAGATCGAAGTTCGCCGATCCCATCACCGATATGCCCGACGTGGCGAAAATAGTCGTCCAGCAGTTGTTTTCGCACACGTTGTTTTCGATGGCGACCCAGTCGCCGTCAATGGAGCCGACCCCTTGACCGGGGCAGTATTCCACGAAGTTGTCGGCGAGGCGCACATGGTGCAAAACGTTTTTGGAATAACGTCCGTCTACAGCGATACCGTTCGAGTTGGTGCGCGAATCTGGCTTGTTCATCGCGTCGGGGTATTTGGTTTTCGCCACGTCACCTTCGCCGCGCACGTGGAGGCCGCGCACTTCCAGATAAGCGAGGGCGGGCAGTTCGGAAATTTTATCTTTGGAACCCTGCGCGATGCTGACGATATTCCAGCCGGTTGAGGTGAGCATCGGTTTGTGACCTGGATAGTTTTTCAGTACGATCCACGCATCCGGCGCGCCGGGGCGACGGAAGGAGGCAACATTTGCGTTTCCTCCCTGATACGTGCCGTCCATCAAAACCACAATGTCGCCGGGCTGGGCCATATCGAGGGCTTTTTGCGGCGTGGCGAAGGCGGTTGTTTCGCTTCGTCCATCGCTCGTATCGCGGCCTTGCGGGCTGACGTAAAACGCGGGCGCGGCGTAATTGATGTTGTCCACACGGAGTTGTTGTCGGGGTTCCTGCTCCGCTCCTGCTACCCCGCCGCCCGCCGTGTCGAGCGCGAACGAAAACTGCACGAACGGAGCGGCGGCGTTGAATTTACCCGCTCCGTCGGGCATGAGCGTGGAAAGATCCAGAGCATAGCGCTGGTAAAAGTCGGGCGCGGCAGGATAAATAAATCCCCTCAAGCCACCCGTGCGCTTTTTGTTGGCGTCGAAAGATTCCACGCGGACAACAACGGGGTTGACGGATGACGCGGACAACTGAAAACTAAGGGTGAGTTTCCCCAAGTTCGTTTCCTGACTGCGAATGGGAAGCAGGCCGCTGACAAGCGTCGCCGTCTCGGCCCCTTTATTGCCCGTTGTCAAAATCCAGCCTTTGGACGGCTTCGTGGTGTTTGCCGCATCGACCGTTCCCACCTCGGCGAGATTTGCCGTCGCCGACAGGCCGCGAACCGTCGATACGGCTTTGGCGTCGGGCCAACCGGGCGATGCGGCGGAATCGAAGTCGCTTTTCCAAAGCGTTTGCGCCCGGCTCGGCGCAGCAAGCAGGAACAATACGACCGGCAGAAAAAAAGCGTGCAACAAACGTTTCATGGACAAAGCACAAACTCCGTTGTGAATAAATGCAGCGAAAATGCGCGTATAAAAATTCCACCGGAACAATAAATCGCTTTTTGCTCCGGTGGACGTACTGCAGATTCGTCGTACTCGGTTTGGCCTACCGAATACTGAACGTGGCCCCAACGCCCGTTCCGTCGGCAAAGTTCCCCGAGGTTCCCGCCGCATTGTTGTACTGACCGCCCGTCTGGTTCGCCGTTTCACTGCCTGCGTTGCGGCCCGCCGATACTTGCGATCCCCTAAACCATTTGGCGTGCGTGTCGGCCATCAAGAAGTTCGAGCCGCCGCTGTGCCGCCCCTCCTTCCCGGTGTAAAAACACGCCATGTTGAAAGTGTTGGGATCGCGGCCCCCCATCCATCCGGTTGCGTACTTCAGGGTTTCGTTGGCATTCGCAGGGGGACACTGTTTAGTGGTTCCTCCCCCGGTAGGGCTGTATCCTTGAAGCGCACCGTTGCCAGCAGGCGAACCGTTGTAGTTCTTGTCGTATGGCCCTTCGTAGTACTGGGTGACATCGATGTTGCGGCTGCCCTCAACCTCAAACAGCATGACGGTTTTTGCCGGGGATTTTAAGTCGGCCATAGGAAAGGCGAAGCTCAATCCCGGGGTTCCCACGGGATTGCCGAGGGGATAATACACGTTTCCTGTGGCGTTTCCACTGCCGCCCGCCGATAAGTTGGAGTTCATGGCATAGGACGACGGGGTGTCCGCTTTGAGTCCTTCGCTGGTGTCGCTGGGACAATGAAACACGCCGCTGCTTTTGATATAGGGAACCAACTGTCCGGCCCAGCCGCCGGGGCTGCCGTACAGGTAGTTTCCGTTGGGGCCGACCTCGTCGTAATCCTGATAGTATTGGTAGACGGCAAGACCCAACTGCTTGGTATTGGACAAGCACGAGGCTTGCCGCGCTTTTTCGCGGGCTTGGGCGAACACGGGGAAGAGTATCGCCGCCAGAATAGCGATAATGG
>CAXTBP010000329.1:0-3864 GCA_964241985.1 uncultured Armatimonadaceae bacterium
ACAAGCGACGGCGTGTGATTTCGCGCTGCACGGCCTCGGCACGGCGCGGAAACCGCGACTCGTCTAAATGCGCGGCGACATCGCCCAGCGCGTCCGGCGAAAGAGTCGCAAGATAGTTGCGAAAGGCGGAAAAATCGCGCTCCTCATCGCTCGTGCGCGGCGTGGAAAACGCCTCGCCGGACGGGCGGGTTTGCCGCGTAGTTTGCTGCCCCATAGTTTCAGTATATCAAGACCCGCGCGTGATAAAACAAAACAAGGAAACCGAAGGGGCAAACAGTCATGGAAGCGGCAACAACAGAGTGGGAAACCGTGGGCACGTCAAAAATGCCCTTGCCGACGCACCCGCTCACGTTCGCGGAATACATGGCGATTGAGCACAAAAGCCAAACAAAGCATCACTTTGAATTTGGGAGAATGATCGAAGTGGCAGGCGCATCCTATGAACACAACTTACTGAGCAGCAATGTGATGACGGCTTTGCGAATTGCGCTGAAAGGCACAGATTGTCGCTCGATGGGCGGCGACATGAAAATTTATGTGTCCGAAAACGTCGGCTACTATCCCGATGTGTGCGTGCAGTGCGGGCCGGCGCTCATTACCTACAAGGAAGTGCTGCAAAACCCGATTCTGATTGCCGAAGTGCTTTCATCGTCCACGGAAGCCTTTGACCGGGGCCGCAAGTTCAAGCAGTACCGAACCATCGAATCGCTGCAACACATTTTGTTTGTGGAGCAAAGCCATGCGTCCGTCGAACATTACGAGCGCAATGACGCGGGCGAATGGCTTTTGCGCGGCGAATACGACCAGTTGGCGCAAAGCGTCGCCCTAACGATTGATGGAAACTCCATAACTTTACCGCTTTCCGACATTTACGAATTTGTGACTTTTGCGGATGCTTCCGCATCGGCAGGCGAATCTACCGATGCGCAAGAAAACGAAACGGACTAAGAAGGGCAAAAATGGCCTTGACGGCAGTTCAATGGGAAGCCATCACGGCGTCGGAAATAGGCATCGCCGAAACCGTTGCGGCGGCAGACCGGGCGGTAAAGAAAGAATTGGCAAGTCGCGTTATCGGTCAAATGACGCCGGACGAGTTTTTCGCTTTTGAAACCGCAGGAAGCAATGGCAATACGCGGCACGAACTTTGGAATGGCACGGTAGTCGCACTGGCAGGCGGAACGCCCAATCACAATTTAATCGGCTTTAACATGGGCCGCGCGCTCGCCGACGCGCTGGACGCCGTGGGATTGGAGCGCCGCGTTTTTTCCAGCGACCAAATGGTGCAGGTATCCGACCAAAAACGGTACTATCCTGATGCGAAGATAGCGGACGCTGCGCCGCGCTTTGACACGAAGTACGCCCTAATAAATCCGGTCGTGATTGTGGAAGTGCTGTCGCCGTCCACCGCCGCTTTTGACTTGGACGAGAAATTTGGCGATTATCAAAAAATCGCGTCGCTCCAACACTATATCGTTATTGCCCAAGACCGCGTTCGCGTTTTGCATTACGAAAAGATTGTGGACAATATGTGGGCAATCACCGGAACCCACGAAAATTTACCCGACACACTGTTTTTAGCGATTGACGATGTCCTGCTTTCCGTCCCAGTACGGAGCATTTACAAACAAATAGAACTGCCGTAAAAGGCGCTTTGAGGAGTTTTTTATTTTGCGTTTGAATTCCCGTTCCCGAATTATTACCGAGGGCGTGCAGCGCTCGCCCAATCGCGCCATGCTGCGTGCCGTCGGCTTCAACGACGCCGATTTTGAAAAGCCAATTATCGGAATTGCGTCCGCGCAGTCCACGATTACGCCATGCAACAAAGGTATCGCGCCGCTCGCCGCCCGCGCGGAAGCCGCCGCCTTCGAGGCCGGGGCCATGCCACAAACGTTTGGCACGATTACGGTTTCCGACGGCATCAGCATGGGAACTGAGGGCATGAAGTATTCGCTTGTGTCCCGCGAGGTCATCGCCGACAGCATTGAAACCGCCGTCATGGCGCAAAGCATGGACGGTATTTTGGCAATCGGCGGATGCGACAAAAATATGCCCGGCGCGATGATCGCGCTCGCCCGCATGAACGTGCCGGGCGTGTTCGTCTACGGCGGAACCATCAAGCCGGGCCGCTACGCGGGCAAGGATTTGACGGTCGTTTCGGTTTTTGAAGCGGTCGGCGCGTATTCGCACGGCAAAATGCCGCAGGCCGATTTCGACGGCATTGAAAAATGTGCTATTCCCGGCGCGGGTTCGTGCGGCGGAATGTACACGGCAAACACGATGTCGTCGGCCTTTGAAGCGATGGGAATGAGTTTGCCCTTCTCTTCCACGATGTCGGCGGAAGATGAGGAAAAAGCCGAATCGGCGGCGGAGTCGGCCCGCGTTTTGGTGGACTGCATTCACCATCAACGCTTGCCCCGCCAAATCTTGACGCGCGAAGCGTTTGAAAACGCGATTACGGTCACGATGGCATTGGGCGGCTCGACAAACGCCGTTTTGCACTTGTTGGCTATCGCACACGCCGCCGAAGTGCCGCTCGTTTTGGATGATTTTGAAGTGATTCGCGCCCGTGTCCCCGTATTGTGCGATTTGAAGCCATCGGGGAAATACGTCGCAACCGATTTGCACAGTTCGGGCGGCGTTCCCCAAGTCATGCGAATGCTTCTGGACAAGGGCTTGCTGCACGGTGATTGCTTGACCATTTCGGGCCAAACCATTGCCGAAACGCTTGCCGACATTCCAAGCGAGCCGCGCGCCGACCAAGACGTGATTCGCCCGTGGGACAACCCGATGTACGACGAGGGACATCTTGCCATTTTGCGCGGTAATTTAGCGGAAGAGGGCGCGGTCGCAAAAATCTCCGGTATTAGCCATACGCAAATCACCGGCCCGGCCCGCGTGTTCGAGTCCGAAGAAGCGTGTATGGAAGCCGTGTTAGCCAGCCAAATTCAAGCAGGCGACGTGTTGGTTATTCGCTACGAAGGGCCGCGCGGCGGGCCGGGAATGCGCGAAATGCTGTCGCCAACGTCCGCGATTATCGGCGCGGGCTTGGGCGATAGCGTCGCCCTCATTACCGACGGTCGTTTTTCCGGCGGAACCTACGGCTTCGTGGTCGGGCACGTCGCCCCCGAAGCGCAGGTCGGCGGCACGATTGCGCTCGTCCACGAAGGCGACAGCATCACAATCGACGCCCCCGCCCGCCTGCTCCAACTCAACGTGCCGGACGAAGAAATCGCTGCCCGCCGCGCCCAATGGACGCCGCCCGCCCCGCGCTACACGCGCGGCACGCTCGCCAAATACGCCGCCCTCGTTTCGTCCGCGAGCGTCGGCGCGGTCACCGACTTGAACTTGGGTAAATGACGCTAACCTTCGTTGAAACGACTGGCTTTACGCGGTCGCTCAACGAGTTTTTTGAAAGCGACGAAGCGTACCGCTAATTTCAAAACATTTTACTTGCCAGCCCCGAACGCGGTGCTGTCATACCGGGTACGGGCGGCCTGCGGAAAATCCGCTGGGCCGACCCAAGCCGGGGTAAAGGAACTCGTGGCGGAATTCGTATTATCTACTTGTATGTGCCGGAAGCAAGCCTCATATTCTTGCTACGGGCGTATAATAAAGACAAGCAAAACGATTTAACCGACGATCAAAAGAAGCAATTTGCCTTAGCAGTAGACGTGTTGCGCCGAGAACTGCAACAAAGACAAACGCAATGAAAACAAAAACACCCGAACCAGAAACGATGAGCGGCATATATGAGGATTTGTTAGGCGACCTTGGCGAAGCGTTAGCATGGGCAAAAGGCGAACAGGAACTTAAAACCACCGCGCTTACCCATGAAGCAACCACGGAATCCAATCATCGCAACGG
>CAXTBP010000330.1:0-3704 GCA_964241985.1 uncultured Armatimonadaceae bacterium
GACGCACACACGAAAATCTGCGTGTTTTTGATATAGGGCTGCGTGTTGCTGATCCAGCTCATATCGTACCAATACGTCATGCCGGGCACTTCGGACGAGCTGAGGGGAAATATCTCGTCGTAATCCTGCGTGTAGGCAAGAATACCGAGGGCCATTTGTTTTTCGTTGGACAGGCACGACGACTGGCGGGCCTTGTCGCGGGCCTGCGCGAAAACGGGGAACAAAATCGCCGCTAAGATAGCGATGATGGCGATAACGACGAGCAGCTCAATCAGCGTAAACCCGGCGCGTGAGCGGCGAGCAAGAGTAGATAAACCGACGAACATGGCACTCCTCCTGAACCGTTTCAAACGGTTCACCTTTCCGCAGGAAAAGGGACGCCCTCAAAAGGGCATGATCAAGAACGAGGCGCTGCGTCGCGCGAATCGCCCAACAAAGGGAAGTTCCGACTGTATGAATTCATACAGTCGGAATAACCGGATTGTAGCACGGCGGTTTCGCGGCGTCAAGTTTGCGGTCGGTGTAAGGGCTTATTTTTCGCTGCGGTTTGCTTTGGCGGCAAATTCCACCGACGCACCCTGCACGGTTTGCTTGGCATATGCGGGTTCATCTCGCGTGAAGCCCATGAACGCGAAACACATTTCGTCGGTCGTTTGCTCGCCGAACGTCACACGTTGCGGCGGGTTCGACGGCTGATTGGGGTTCGAGGTCGTGTTGTCGTAGTGCGCCAAAACCGAGATGCGGGTTCCTTTGGGGATGTGTACCGGCTCTTTGTAGCGGTACGCCATTTGCCAGTTGCACTCCCAGTTTTTGATCTCGATCAAGGTTTTCTGCGTTTTGTCCGGGTAAGTCGCCGTGACCGTCATATCCTTGCCCAGCATGTGCATGTGCGGTAAAACGGCCCAAAGGGTCGCATCGAACGGCACGATAAACGCGGCTTTCACCGGCTGATTGTCTTTGTTTGGCTCAAGCGCGAAAATCGGGTTGCCGACGGCGGCGGTGTGCAGAACGCGGTCTACCTTGTTTTTGGCCCAATAAATGCCCAGTTTGCTTTGATCTTCTTCCGGCTTGCCGGATTTATGGTAATGGACTTGCAGAACCAGTTTCGCGCCTTTAGGAACGCGAATGGCGACGCCTTCGGGCAATCGTCGCGGCGTCATGCCGGGCGCCCAGCCTTCGCCCCAGTCGTCGTTTTTGATGCCCGATCCGCCGCCGCCGACCGACCAGCCGGGTTCGGTTTCCTTGTTGTCGCGGGCCGCGCACGTTTCACCGGTCAAATCGATGTAGGCGATAATGTGGTGAACAATCGCGCGGTTCGTGGGCTTGAAATCAAGGGCCGAGATGTAGCGGTCTTCGGTAAAATCAACGGGAAGCGTGAAGTCGCGGTATACGTCGCGGCCCTCGGCCCCCAAGTGGAAGGGGCGAACCGGGGCCGTGATGAGATCGGGCTTGCCCAACTCCCATTCGCCGGGCGCGTAGGCGATTTTAGAAACCGGGGCTTTTTTCAAATCGCCGGACGGCGCGCCCGCCGTAGCCCACGACGCTAAGGTCTGCTTTTGCGCGTCGGACAAAATGCGGGCGTCCCAGAACGGCCCGCAGTTCGCCGTGGCTTTCCACGGGGGCATCAAACCGCGCTTGGTGTAATCGGCAATCGCCTGCGCCCACGGCTTGGCGTCTTGATAAGTTTCGAGGGAAAACGGGGCGACATCTCCCGCCCGGTGGCAGGACACGCAGTTAGCCTGCAAAATCGGGGCCACGTCGCGGGCGTAGGTCACTTTCGCGTTCGACGCAACGGCGGCAACGTCGTTTCCCGCGTCGTCGCGCCAAATCGCGCAGCCAAACGCGCGGGTGCGCGGATACTTTACGGCCTGCCCACCCACGACGCTCGCAACCGCCATATCCAAATCGCGGCGCGTCACTTTGGCGGCGTCCGCGCTATCGTCGATGCGCCCGATGTAGCGCACGGCTCCTGCGCTGTCCACGACAACCACTTCGGGCGTGATGTTCGCCCCCAAGCGGTCGGCAAGCGCGACGGCGTTTTCGCTCACAACCGGGAACGCGATACCGCGCTCGCGGGCGTCGCGGGTTGCGGTTTTGGAGTCCTGCTTTTTATTTGCCGCGCTCACCCAGAAAAATTGAACGCCTTGTTTTTGCCACGTTTGGCTGGCTTTTGCGATCCGCCCGCCGTACTGCCGCGAAACCGGGCAAATGGGCGACGTGAACACAAAAACCGTCGCTTTGTTTTTGGCGATAGCGTCCGCCCCGTACACTTTGCCCGATGTGTCCGTCCACGCAAGCGGCGCGGCCTGATCCGGCGCGTTGGGGGCGGCAATCGCGGACGCTCCTGCGGGCGGCGCGGCAGACAACCCCTGTTGCGGGCTTTTGGCGGCAAGCAAGTTAGGCGCGAACGCGGCCCCGCCCACCAGCGCGGCGGCAACAACGGCGGAAAAAGCGAGTCGGGAATCGTTCAAAGTAAAGCGAGTCGGCACAACAATGGGTTTCCTTTGCACGCATATTATACGACATTTCGCCCTTTACCCGGCGAAAGTGTAAAGGCGCACTACCAACGAAAGTTACAGCCCTGCCTTCTTCTTTTGGCAAGCAAAAAATGCCACCGTGCGAGCGATGCCACACGAAGTGCGTTTCCCTTACACTGGTTGCGTAAGGAAATTTGCTATGACACTAAACCCTGCACTGCCCGCGCCATTGCCCGCAAGCCGCCCGCTCGCCTTTGAACAAAAACCGACGGAAACGGGGCGCAGTATCTATAATCCGGTTCAGCGCGACCGCGTGACGTTTTTGCAAACCGCAGATGAAACCGAAGACGCGCGAACGCTCGTCGAAGTGGAACTCGCCCCCGGCGGCGGAAATGGATTGCATTACCATCGCTCGTTTTACGAACGGTTTACGGCTGTTGACGGTGATTTGGGCGTTCAAATCGGCGCGAAGAAACAAACGCTGCGAAACGGCCAAAGCGTGCTCGCCCCGCGCGGAACCGTCCATCGCTTCTTCAATGAAACCAACAAGCCCGTGCGTTTTTTGGTGGAAATCGCGCCGGGCAGCGCAGGATTCGAGAACGCGCTTCATGTCGCCTACGGCTTGGCCCGCGACGGGCACGTCGATAAAGCGGGCGTCCCGAAAAACGCGCTCGCGGTGGGCCTCTTGACCGAATGGAGTGACACGCGCCTTGTCGGCCCGCTCGCCTTGCTCAATCCGGTTATGGGTTTACTTGCGCGCATTGGGAAACGGCGCGGTTTGGATGCAGCCCTCCTCGTGCGCTACGCCCCGCACACGGTTGGAGACATTTTGGACGCCGAATAGTCGCCGCCTATTCGTGCTCCATGTGCCAGTCTTCGTCGAAGAATCCAGCGTCCGCAATACGACCCGGCGCGCGGGCGTCGGCGGGCGTAGTTATATCCACAATCGCCCAGTCCGGCAGTTTCGGCGTTTGCAAAGCGTTCGACGAATAATGGGCTTCGCGGAACGTGTGCCCGCTGTTAATGACGACGTACTTAGTCGGATTGAGCGGATTGGGAAAGATGAAAACCGGCGCGTGCGTTCCTGCCGGGTACGATTTGCCGTTCGCTTTAATCGTTTCCGCGTCCCACGTAATCGGCAGTTTATCCGCGACTTGCGCCAAAACGGCGTTGCTTTGTGGATCGCCCCACAAAACAAGATTCGCGTTTTGCAGGTCGGCCTGTGGC
>CAXTBP010000331.1:0-3662 GCA_964241985.1 uncultured Armatimonadaceae bacterium
GGCAAAACCGGACAGGGCATGAAAAAAACTCCCCACAATTTCTGCGGGGCGTTTCTATAAAGATGCTTCTGCGGATTATTGACGGTACGGATTGTACAGCGAATTGGAGTTCATCGTCGTTGTGCCGTTGCCCAAGCAGTTGCTCGAATCCGTGCCTGGCCGGGCATAGATCGCTTTGAGCCATTTGGCGTGCCCGTCCGCAAAGGTGACGTTGATGCCGCCGTTGTGAATGTTCGTCAACGCTTCCGTAGAGTTGACCGCGCACCAGTTGCCGCTGATCCAGCGCGGCGCGGGCTGCGAACGACCCCACGTCAAGGCTTGATCTTGATTTAAGATGGTTTCCGCCGGTCGCTTGACGCCCGCAATCGTGGCGACGGGGGGCGGGTTCGGAACCGCATCAGTCGGTAAGTTGTTGCCAAGCAAACCGTTGAAGGTGTACGACGTGTTGGCGTATTCGCGCGGGGCTTTGATGTACAAGTCCACGTGCTGCGGAGTGGATGGGCAAATTAAGATGCCATAGTTTTTGACATACGGCTGCACGCCGCTGAACCATGAGGGAACCGTTGCCATACTGCGGGCTTTGCGCTCGTCGTCGTTGTACGGGAAAACGCCGTAGGGGTCGGTCGATTGCAGCGGGTACGTTTCGTCGGCGTCCTGCACATACATCATAAAGGCCGTGCCCAACTGTTTCAGGTTGGACAAGCACGACGTTTGCCGGGCTTTTTCGCGGGCCTGCGCGAAGACGGGGAACAAAATCGCCGCCAAAATCGCAATGATGGCGATAACGACGAGTAACTCGATGAGAGTAAAGGCGGCGCGTTGCCGCAAGGGGCGTCCAAGCCCACGAATTGACATATTCATTGTCAAACCTTTCCTGCTCCGCAACCACGCGGTCAACGGATGATACGCCCCATTTTACCTGAGTTAGACTGGGTAAAGCAACCGGCACGAAAAAAGCCCGCAGAATATTTTCTGCGGGCCTTCTTGTTTTATAGAACGGTTAGCGAATGGTCACCATCGTTTTTTGCGTCGTCGTGTTACCCGCTTCGTCTTGGGCTTGCACTTCGATAACGTAATTGCCGGGCGAAAGCGGGGCGGTTGTCAGCGTGAACGGCTCGGTCGTGCCGTCGAAGATGCCGTCGTTCGCGCGGGCGGCCATCCATTCGCCGTTATCGACCCGATACTGCACGGCGCGAATACCCGCAAGCGGGTGCGACGCGACGCCTTCCAGTTTAACCGTTTTATCGGCCCGCACATCGGCCTGCCGCCCGAAAACGACCAGCAGCGGCGGGCGATTGACGACGCGAATTTCACCGGAAATTTTCTCGTCGGTCAGCGCGCCGTCGGGATTCGACGGCATATCGGTGGCCCGCACGCGCACCAAATACGTGCCGTCCGCGAACCGCGACGTATCCACGGGCACGGTCGTTTCGCGCGTCGTTACCGGGCTGTTTGCGTTTGCTTGTGCGGCAGCGGAGGCTTCGCTGCGCGTCGGCGTTCCGGGCGCGGCAGCCGTGGAACCGGGAACCGACGTTGCGGGCGGCGCTTCGGCCAAAATGCGGGCGCGCAAGTCGGGGCTAATTTCGGGATGCCGGGCGAGTTCGGCGGCTAAATCGGCAGCGGTTTGGTTTGCGCTCGGCGGCGCGGCGGCAACCACGGCGGGGGGCGTGTTGGGCGCGGGCGTCGTGCCTGCCGGGGCGCGTAGTGTCAGCGAGGCCAAACGGCTCGTTGATGGGGACGTGGGACGCACGGGCGTCCATGTTTTGCCGCCGTCGCCGGACAGGGCGACCTCAAAAAGCAACGTGTCGCGGTCAGGATCGGTTGCGGCCCAGCGAATCGTGGACTGCCCGCGCAATACCTCGCCACCGCGCGGAGCCGTCAGCGTAATTTGCGGGGCTTGGTTCGGCGTTAGGTAAAAGGCCTCTACCGTTTTTATCTGTGGGCTTGCCGCACCCGCGCTTGTCAAAACGGCGCGGTACTGCAAGTACCGAGCGGGCGGCGACGCGATGCTTTCGCCCGCGCTTTGCGTGTAGGTTTTCGACCAACCGCTCCACGTTTTATCGGGATCGAAGGTATCGCCGCTGCGGGTTTGCAATTCGACTTTTGCGCCCGAGGGAACGGTCGCCGTCCAGCGGAGCGTGCCCCATTTTGCCGTCGATTTGGCGTCAAGGATGGAGGAAACGAGTTCGCCTTTTCCGCTGCTGTCATTTGACGCGCCGCTTTGCAAAGCGTACACGCCGCCCGTGCTTCCCGTGGACGCCCAAACATTGCTGCCGTCCGTTGCCACGTTCAAAATCTGGATGTCGGAGGGTGCGTCGAAGGTTTGCACGGAGTCGCCGTTTGTGCCAATCGCATACACGGTCGCGCTCGACCCGGTATACAACGTGTCACCGACTTTTCGGAGGCCCGACATGGTCGAGCCGGGCGGGAGTTTATCGTACAAAACGCGCGTTCCGCCGCCGGGCGTGATGCGGTACAGTTGGCTGCGCGGAACCGATGTCGTGGCGAACACGTCGCCGGTTTTATCGTCGAGCGCCAAGCCGGAAATCGCGGTTTCGGATGCGTCGTATACGACCGTGGGCCGCGAAACGCCCTTGCCCGCGACGTGAACGACCAAGCCGTTCGGCGACGTTCCCGCATAGAGTTCGCCGCCGGGCGAAACCGCAAGCGTCGTCACGTTGCCTTCGTCGCTTTGGTACAGCGTTTTCGCGCTCGCTTGGGTTTCATCGACATTTTCACCGACGGGCAAGGCGACGATGCGGGCAGAAGGGCCGCCCAAACCGGCGTACAGTGTTTTTTCGTCGTCGGATAAGGCAAGCGACAAAACGTATTTTTCAGACTCGGACGCCCAAACGCGCGTCGCTTTGCCGTCGGGCGTAATGCGGAAAATGCGCCCGTTCGGTGCGGTTCCCGCGTACAAATCGCCGTTTTTCGTTCGCACCAAACTGAACACTTCGATTTCGCCGGTTGTGGCGAACGGAGTGGCTTTCCCGTTTTGCACGCGGTACACGGTTCCGTTGTCGCCGCTGCCCGCGTACACGCCGCCGCTGGTATCGGGAACCAAGCACCAAAAATACGGTTCGTTCGTGTCCGCAACTTTCGTGAGGCGCGGGGCGAGGCGCACGTCGCCCGCGCCGGTTACAGTCACGCCGTCGAGTTTTAGGGCCGTGCGGAAATCCTGCGCCGACGTCTGCCGCCACACGCCCGGCTGCCGGTTCACGGGCTTAACGTCGGGGCTTGTCCCAGGCCGAACCGAGGGCGGAGGAGCGCTAATCGGGCTTGTGCTGCTCGGGCCGCTTGTAAGTTGTAGAGACTTGTAAATGGACTGGCTGTCGCCGCTATTGCCGCCGCTTGCGGGCGGCTGAAAGGCTTCTCCCGTTGCCGTCGCCAAAGGCAGAAGCGCGGGCGAGGTCGCGGCGAGCGGTTCGTCATCGTCGGGCGGCTCGTTGCCGGGCGGCAAAATCGTAATCGTGGTTCCGCCACTGCCCCCGCTTGGCGGCGGGTTCGTGCCGGTCGGCGACCCGGAGGAGGTCGGGATCGTAATGCTGCCCGGGGTTCCGCTCGAACCGAACGGCGAACCGAAAGCGGACGGCGCGGGCGTATTTCTGCGAGCGACACGAATCGGCAAAACCTGCGAACCGGACAGCACGTAGTCGGTCGGC
>CAXTBP010000332.1:0-3638 GCA_964241985.1 uncultured Armatimonadaceae bacterium
CACCCTTGATTTGAGACATTGAGTTAAGGTGGTACTCTTTGGAAAGAGACTACCCCATGTCAACGACAAAACGGCGTCAGTTTGACCGCCCCTTCAAACTGCAAGTGCTGCGCGAAATAGAAGCAGGCAAACCCATCGCCCAAGCCGCTCGTGAGTATCAAGTCCACCCGAATACCATCAGCGCGTGGCGCGAGTTACACCGTCAGTACGGCAGCGAAGCGTTCGCGGGTAACGGGAACACCTATACCCACGAAGCCAAAATCGCCGAACTCGAACGCCTCATCGGTCAGCAAGCCATGGAGATTTCGCTGCTTAAAAAGGGGCTGTTTCTGAACCAAGCAAACCGAAGGAGCGGCGACAAATGACAAGCATCGTTGCCGAACACGTTCAAGAAACGGGCGCAAGTGTTGCGATTTTGTGCCGAACTGTCGGCCTTTCCCGCGCCACTTTTTATCGTGGTTCCAAACCGATGCCTTGCCCAGATGCAGCGGAAACCGACCTGCGCGATGCCATTCAGCAAATCGCTTTGGAGTTTTCTTCGTATAGCTACCGCCGCATTACGGCCCAACTTTCCCGCGATGGCTGGCGGATCAACCACAAGCGCGTTCTGCGCTTAATGCGCGAAGACAACTTGCTTTGCCTGCGGAAGCGCGGTTCATCAAGACCACGAACTCCGCGCATGGTTTGCCCGTGTACCAGAACCTTGCCGCCAAACTGACGGTCAATGGCCTTGACCAACTTTGGGTGTCGGACATCACGTACATTCGGTTGGCAAACGAGTTCGTTTATCTTGCGGTTGTGTTGGATGCTTTTTCAAGGCGCGTTGTTGGCTGGCATTTGAGCCATCGGTTGGACGCAGGCCTGACGGTTGCCGCGCTTCAAATTGCTTTGAAAGCAAGAAAGCCCGAAGTTGGCTTGGTGCATCATTCCGACCGAGGCGTTCAGTACGCGGCTGCCGAATATACCGAAATTCTGCGCTGCAACGGCATCCAAATCAGCATGAGCCGTGTCGGAAACCCGTATGATAATGCCAGAGCTGAAAGTTTTATGAAAATCCTCAAGTGCGAGCAGGTGTATCTGTGCGAGTGGGCCAATCTGACACAAGCGCGGCAAAGCGTCGGAGAGTTTATCGAGGGCGTTTACAATCAGAAGCGGCTTCACTCATCGCTGGGTTACTTGCCACCCGCTGAATTTGAAGCCATTCACCGTCAACCAAGCCAAACAAATCAACAAAAGAAAGAGACAACACTTTAACTGATTGTCTCAAACAAAGGGTTCACTCCATCGCTTCACAAAACACCCCGGTGAGTTGCTATCTACGGAATCGAACAACCAGACGATCAGAGAGCGTGAATAAGAGTGATTTACTAATTGGATTAAGACTGCTCCGCCAACCTAATTTTAACCTGATGTTTATAAAAACGATGCTATGAATAAACACGTATTTTGTTTCATGAATGGGATTAATCGCTACCTTACAGGCAAGACGCAAAGCCGCCTCAATGTTGAGCAGGATATTTTCCTTGCCCCCATGGTGCAGGAAATCCGCCTGATGGAAGGGGCGATCCGGCTGCTCGCGCGCCCCGCACAGAAGCAGTCTCTTACCGCTGATGCCACAAACGGCACTCCTGCCTACGATTGGGCGGCAAACCGTCGCGGCTTCCCGCAGAGGCTTTGAGCGATTATCCCTTATGGTCGAGCGGTGGACGGGGTATCAACCGCTTCGGTTGCAATCAGGACGCGGGGACGTGTTCCGTCCGCGAGAGTCGTTTCGTTCAAAATGTCCATCACGGCGACGAGGGTCTGCATTTTGCCCTCGCCTGCGGGCTGCACGATAATCACGACGTTTTTCTTACCGGCAAGTTTCGCCCGCACCATCGCGCCGATGTTGTTGGGATTCATTGGCGTATTGTCCACGCGAACCAATCCCTCGTCGCTGATACTGACCCAAAGCTTGGGGGCGTCGCTGGGCACGGTTTGGGCCTGGTTCGCGCCGGTTTGCGCCACCCCGCCCGCCGCCGCTTGGGGTAGGGCGACGCCAAGCCCGTTCATCTTGACCATCGAAAGCGATGAAAACATGAAATACACGAGCAAAAAGAAAATCGCGTCAATCATAGGCACGATTTCAATGCGTCCGCGCTTGGGCGGCGGCTGGGGCAGCTTCATTGCACGGGCCTTTGCGCGGCGGGCGGCGTATCGGGCGGAGCGGTGGCGATTTGCACGTTGGTGGGGTCTGCCTGCTTGACTAAATCCAGCGCCCGCAAAAACACTTTCACGTCGGAGTTCTTGTCGGCGTTGATAACCACGGTCGTTTGCGGATTGGAAGCCACAACCGCGCGAACCTGCGGCAAAAGTTCGGCTTCGGAAACGGCGGCCTGCTCCACAAACAACGCGCCGTTTTGCCCAACCGTGACCACGACGCGATCCGAAGGACGCTCGCCTGCGGTGCGGCTGGTTGGCAATTGAACGTCGTGGCTTTCCATTTTTACGAGCGACAAACTGGTCATTATGAAGTACACGAGCAAAAAGAAAATCGTGTCGATCATCGGGATGATTTCGATTCGCCCTTTGCGCGGCGGGTTAGACGGCAGGCGCATGAACCGCTTCCTCTTGCTTGAGTTCCGCCAGAAGGGCTTCGGTTTGCGTCGCGTACAGTTCCATTTCGCCGGTCAGCTCGCGGACGCGCTCATTGAGGCCGTTGTAGAAAGGAAGCGTGGCAATGGCGATGGCGAGGCCGGTCGCCGTCGCAATCAGGGCTTCGGCGACGCCGCCCGTAATTGCCGGGGCCGCGCTCGCCCCCGAGGCGGTGGCGACGACCTGAAACGAGCGAATCATGCCCGTAATCGTGCCCAGCAAACCGAGCAGCGGAGAAAGGGTGATGATGGTGTCCAGCACGCCCAAACGCCGGTTCAGCGCGGGAATTTCCTTCATCGCCGCCGCCTGCAATGCCTGCTCAATCTGCACGGGGGAACGGGCGCGGGCCGCGATGCCTGAGGCCATCACGCGCCCGACCGGATTGCCCGCTTTGAGGGCGGCTTGTTCCGCATCGCTTGTTCGCCCGTCGGCAAGGAGGCTTTTTACCTGATCGGCGGTTTCGTGCGAGCCGCGCGCGGCACGGCCCAGCACGATGAGCCGCTCAATCATTACGGTCACGGAAACGAGGGCGCACAAAAACAGCGGCCACATGATCCAGCCGCCTTTTAATAAAAACTCGATACCTCGCTGTAACATAAATGCGGTTTATTCCTTTGCTTTTCCCACCCGGATCAAAACGACGCCGTGTGGCGGCACGACGGCCTCAAACGCTTTGTCGATTAATCCCAAATCTTTTCGCAGCCACACATCGCGCACCGTTTGCGGGCCGGATAGGTTGGCGTCGGCCCAGCGAACGGATACAGGGCGTGGATAGTTTTGCCGGTTGAACAGCGCGAAAACCCGCGTTCCGTTTGCGAGTTCTTTCCCCCATACTTCGCCCGCATACGAGCCGTCAATCGGCTTGCCCGGTTTGCCCAGCGGGTCTTGATCGATGGCGATGAGTTCGTCGTGGGTCACAATCGCGGTCGTGATGGGAAAAAAAGCATTGGGATCCATCTGCGTCCGGTCGTTGGAAAGCAGAAGCGGAGCGGACGCCACGCACC
>CAXTBP010000333.1:0-3620 GCA_964241985.1 uncultured Armatimonadaceae bacterium
CCAAGACGCTTTGGCTGAATGTTGTAATTCGTCCACAAGTTGCTGAACTAACGAGGCGGCGGGCAGTTCGCGTGCAAGCGGTGCGCCTTGTCCGACCCAATGCGCCGCGTAGTCATGGTTGCCGTGCGCGATGGCCGCTTGATGCAGCGCCTTTCCCGCGTCGTATGCGATTGGGTAATCCGGGATTGGTGGTGCGTCGCTATTTTCTAAACTGTGCATTCGGTTCACGATGCCTCGCGCCGGTCGCCCGGAAATCGCAGATGTAACAGCGGTATGGTTGGCGCGTTCGCTTTTCAAGTCGCGGAGATACGCTTCGCTGGCAGCAGATTCGGGGCACATAATAAAGGCGGTTCCCATCTGCACGGCCGACGCGCCCAACTGCAGCGCAGCGGCAATGCCCGCGCCATCCATGATGCCGCCCGCTGCGATAACCGGCAGCCGCGACTGCCGGGCAAGCAGGCGCACCAAAGCGAATGTGCCGATATTGTCATCGGTATCGGGATTGAAAACCCCGCGATGACCGCCCGCTTCGTACCCCTGCGCGATAATTGCGTCAAAACCAGCGCGCTCGACTTGTTCCGCTTCGTTTCGGTTCGTGACGCAGGCCATTGTGTAGATGCCCGCCTGCCGCAGCGCGTCTACCCAACCCGTACTCGGCAAGCCGAAGTGAAAACTGACAACGGCGGGCCGCTCCTTCAGCAGCAGCATCAAAAGCGCGTCGTTGTTCAACGCGGTACGGTAAATTTCCCGCAAGGACGCCGGTGGCATTGCTCCAAATTGTTGAAAGTGGCCCGCCAAGTGCGCCAGCCACGCCGCGTCGCGGGCCGCGTTGGCGCGGGCGGGCACGTTGCAGAAAAAGTTGGCGTTAAACGGCTTCCCCGTCAATCGGCGCGTTTGGCGAATCTGCTCCGCCGCCTGCTCTACAGTCATAGCACCCAAACCCAGAGAGCCAAGCCCGCCCGCGTTTGAAACGGCAGACGCGAGCTGTGGCGTGGAAACCCCAGCCATCGGCGCTTGGATAATGGGATATTTTATGCCGAGCCGCGCCTTGATTTGGTCGAATGAAGGCATTATGAAATCCAAAGCCCACTTCGGCTCATCACGCCGGTATCGCTTATCGAAACGCGCCAGCCGTGGCCGAAAAGGCCCGCCCATTGCGTTTCCATGTAGAAGCCGCTGCCGTCAACGTAGGGCGCGAAAGCGGCAAGCCCAATGAGAAAACGCTGTCCAAAAACAGCATTTGGCTCGGCCCATGTTCTTTGACACCACGGTTTTTCCCATTGAACCGTTACCAACCGCCGCCATTTCCAAACGTTTTCGCGGCGCAAACCGTGTTGGTCTACGAACCAGACCGCATGAGGAAACATCGTTGTATCATTCACGTCTTGCGTGTCGGGCGGCACGGGCGGGTAGCGGCGTATCCAAATACCGTCAGGCGGCTTCAAGCCTTCCGGCAGCGAAAGATATTCTGCTTGTATCCATTCAAGCAGAACACGCTCACGCAAAGCCGCCATTAAAGGCGCCATGATCGCTTGTTGTGCGGTACTTTGCGCGCTTTGCATGAGCGCGTCCTGCTTACGCCAAGCCCCACATTTGGAGCAGAAAGGCGTAGTCGTAGGCGGTTTCTTTGAGGGCGTCGTAGCGGCCCGATGCGCCGCCGTGACCCGCCGCCATGTTTGTGTGCAGAAGAAGCGGGTTCGTGTCGGTTTTGAGGGTTCGCAGCTTGGCGACGTATTTGGCGGGTTCCCAATACATGACCTGCGAATCGTTGAGCGACGTTTTGACGAGCATCGCGGGGTAAGACTTCGCTTCCAAATTCGAGTACGGGCAGTACGTCCGCATGACGGCGTACTCGTCCGCGATATTCGGATTGCCCCATTCCACATACTCGCCGACCGTTAAGGGGAGCGTGTCGTCGAGCATCGTATTCAAAACGTCTACGAACGGCACGTGCGATAAAACGGCATGGAACAAATCGGGGCGCAGATTGACGGTCGCGCCCATCAAAAGGCCGCCCGCGCTTCCGCCGCTGATGATGAGTTTTTCCGGCGACGTGAACTTTTCACCAATCAAGAATTCGGCGCACGCGACAAAATCCGTGAACGTGTTCATTTTATGCGCCATTTTGCCCATGTCGTGCCACGGTTTGCCTAATTCCCCGCCGCCCCGAACATGCGCGATGGCGAATACGACGCCCCGGTTGAGGAGGGACAAGCGGCTGGAATTAAAGCCCGCAGGCATGGAAAGGCCGTAGGAACCGTAGCCGTACAAAAACAGTGGCGCGTTGCCGTCTTTGTTCAAGCCTTTTTTGTAAACAAGCGAAATCGGAATGCGCGTGCCGTCCGATGCGGTCGCAAAAAGCCGCTCGGACTCGTAATCGCCTTTGTGGTACGGGCCAAGAACCGGCGTTTCTTTGAGAAGCGACCGCTCGCGGGTTTCCATGTCGTAGTCAAAAACCGATTGCGGCGTGATTAAGGAAGCGTACCGGAAGCGGAACTGGTTTGTGTCGAACTCGCGGTTTGTGTCGCCGCTCGCGCTGTAGGTCGGCTCGGGGAACGTGATGTCGTGGACGTCGCCGGTTTCCAATTGACGCACTTGAAAGGCAGGCAAGCCCTCGACGCGGCGCGTGAGAACCAAATGCCGGGCGAAAACGTCGTGGTCTTCGAGCATTATGTCCGGCTCGTGCGGAACGATTTCCGTCCAGTCGGCGGGATCGGAAACCGGCGCGGTGACCAAGCGGAAGTTGACGGCGTTTTGGTTCGTGCGAATGTAAAACACGCCGTTTCGGTGGTCGGCGTAGTATTCGTGGTCGGGCTGCCGGGCCGCGATAAGAACCGGTTCCGCTTCGGGCTGGGCGGCGGGCAAAAAGCGCACTTCACTTGCGGTGTGCGAGCCGGACTGAAGGATAACAAATTCACGGTCGCGGGTGCGGCCCACACCGACATGAAACAGGGCGTCGGTTTCTTCATAGACCAAAAAATCGTCTTTGCCGGTCGGGTCGCCCTGTGCCAAAACGTGCCGATAGATCCGGTAGTCGCGCTTGGTTTCGTCTTCCACGCCGTAGAAAAGCGTCGTACCGGTCGCCCACGCGACGCTCCCGACGTTCTCGAACGCTTCGGGCAAGAGTTCGCCCGTTTGCAGATTTTTGACGCGAAGCGTGTATTGTCGGAAGCCCGTGTTGTCCGTGGAATAGGCGAGAAGCGTGTTGTCGTCGCTGATTTGGTACGCGCCGACCGCCATAAACGCTTGCCCTTCCGCGAGCACGTTTACATCGAGAACGATTTCCTCGTCCGCCTCGGTTGCGTCTTTGGTACGGCAGTAGATGGGGTACTGCTTGCCTTCTTCCGTGCGCGCGTAATACAAGTAGCCGTTTTGTTTGTATGGAACCGACAAATCGGTTTCTTGAATGCGGGCAAGCATTTCGTCGTAGAGCGCGGCTTGCAGGTCTTTGGTCGGCTCCATGAAGGCGTCGGAATAGGCGTTTTCGGCTTCCAAATACGCGGTGACTTCGGGCGTTCCTTTTTCGCGGAGCCAGTGGTAGTTGTCGGTTCGGGTTTCGCCGTGGCGCGTATCGGAAACGGGGACGATTTTAGCGACGGGCGCATCGGGAAGGGCGTGGG
>CAXTBP010000334.1:0-3611 GCA_964241985.1 uncultured Armatimonadaceae bacterium
GCTCCAGTCAAATCCGCGATAAAGCCGGTCGCGGCAAACGGAAACAATAAATCCGCTCGGTAACGTTTTGGAAAACGAGAAAGTTTTGATAATGCTAAAAGAAAGTTTTCGCGGTCGCTCCGCAAGCCTGCGAGCCGTAACCGGCATGGTTTGCGTCGGTATCGCGGCGCTCGCGCCTGCCTTTTGCCATGCCGCCGTCACTGCAAGCAGTACGCGGGCCGCCGTGACGGACGATGACGCGCCCGCCACCGTGAACGGGAAATCGGTCGCGCTTACCGTGACCGGCGAAGGCATGACCAACGTCAAGGCGACGGGTTTTTCCCTAAACGTTACCTTTTACAACGATGCCCCCACATTGGACGCGGCAATCGCGCAAAACGTGGACGCCGAGGCAAAACTGCAAAAAGCCGCCGAGCAGGCGGGGATTAAAGCGGGCACGATAAACTTTCCGTCGGGGCGTGTATCGGGCGTACCGTCCACCAGTTACAATCCCCTCGGTTTTGGGGTTCAATCCGGCACGCCGCGTTCGGGCGAAACCGCGCGGGCCATGCGCACTTTTTATTTGGGCGGCAGCAACTTCGCGGTTTTACCGTCCTTGCTGCGCGCCCTGCAATCGGCGGGCGCGACGGGCGTTGTCAGTGTGGGGTATGATTTTGGCGACAGTTGGCAGGACAAAAACCTGCGTAATCAGACGCTCAAAAAAGCCGTCGCGGATGCCGTTGCCCAAGCCAAAGTGTTGGAAACGGCGACGCTCCCGCGCAAACTGCAAATCCTAACTATCGAGCCGGGCGATTTTTCCGGGCCGAACAATACGCTGAACCTTCCTTTGACACCGCCCAAATCAAGCGGCGGCGCACCGATTACACCCGGTCAGTTGGCTTCGGCCTCCGCCCCGACAAGCGAAGCGCACCAAAGCGTCGTTTTGCGCTATGCCGTGGTCGATGCGCCTACCAAACCGACTGCCAAGCCTGTTGCTGCGAGCAAACCCGCCGCGCCAAAAGCCGCGCCGATGAAAAAAGGCTAATTATTTTTCCAACCGCTCCACGAAACGGAACCCGCGCCCATGCCGATGGTTGAAATACAAAACTTACGTAAAGAATACAAAAACTTGGTCGCCGTCAAGGGGCTGAACCTGAACTTGGAGGCCGGGGACATTTTCGGTTTCATCGGGCCGAACGGGGCGGGGAAAACCACGACGATTAAAATGCTCGCCACGCTGCTCACGCCCTCGTCGGGCGTGGCCCGCGTGGACGGCATCGACGTAACCGAAGACCCGGAAGCCGTGCGCTCGCGGATCGGATACATGCCGGACGCTTTTGGCGTGTACGACGACTTCAAAGTGTGGGAATATCTGGACTTTTTCGCGTCGGCGTACCGCGTTCCCAAAGGGGATCGGCCCGGTCTTATCGACATGGTGCTGGATTTGACGACGCTCACCGAGAAAAAAGACGCCTACGTCGAAGAGCTGTCGCGCGGCATGAAGCAGCGCCTCTGCTTGGCAAAAACCCTCGTCCACGATCCCAAAGTCTTGCTTTTAGATGAACCCGCGTCCGGCCTCGACCCGCGCGCCCGCATCGAAATCAAAGAACTCTTAAAAGAGTTGAAATCGATGGGCAAAACGATTATTGTGTCCTCGCACATTTTGCCCGAACTGGCCGATTTTTGTACGTCGGTCGGGATTATCGAGCGGGGCGAACTGATTGTCGCCGGGCCGATTGAAGCGATTATGCAGCAGGTTATCGGCGGGCGCGTGCTGGAAATTCGCGTTCCTCCGGACGACCGGCAAAAAGCGGAACTCTTGCTTGCCCATGTCGCCCACGTGCGCGGCGTCAAACTCATCGGCGAAACCCTGCGCGTCGATTACAGCGGAACCCTCGACGATCAATCCGAAGTGCTGCTCGCCCTCATTCAAGGCGGCGCGCGCGTGCAAAGTTTCGCCGAACAAGACACGGATTTGGAAGACATCTTTTTGCGCGTCACGAAGGGATTGGTGGCGTAGGCGAAAGGCCCGTAAAAACCATGACCACAATTACCAACCGCAAAGGCCGCGCGGGCGGCAACCCGATCCTAACCAAAGAGCTGCGAACGCGAATGCGCGGGGCGCGGGCGTTTTGGATTTTGTTCGTGTATCTGTTTTTGCTGTCGGCGATTTTGTTTGTCACGTATTTGTCGTGGTGGCAAAGCCAGCGGGGCGAGTTGGCGGGACAGGGCGGGGCGTTCACGATTGGCAAAACGTTCTATTACGTGTTGTTTTCCGTGCAGGCTGTTTTGGTCGGCCTCATTACGCCCGCATTGACCGCCGGTGGCGTCAGTATCGAGAAGGAACAGCGCACCTACGAACTGTTGTCGGTTTCGCTGTTGCCGCGCCGCTCGATCATTTTGGGCAAACTGACGGCAGCCGTTTCGTTCGTGATTTTGCTGCTTACGTCGTCGCTTCCACTTGTGTCCATCGGGTTCCTGCTCGGCGGTATTTCGCCGTCGGAAGTGACGGCGGCGTTTGTGCTGCTCGTGATGACGGCGTTTTTGTACGGGGCGATTGGGATTGCGTGCTCGGCGATTGCCAAATCTACGGCGACCGCGACCGTAATGGCGTATGGCGCAATAATGACGGTGTTTTTTGCCACCGTGCCGCTGACCGTGCTTGCCGTGCCCGGTTTTTTCGGAGCACCCGGCGCGCTGGGGGCGCAAAGCGTCGCGCTGACGGCCCTTAACCCCATCGGCGCGGTTTCGGGCGGCACGGTGCAGGAAACGGTTTGGGGCGTTCATGTTCCGGCATGGGCGACCGCGCTCGTCATGAACGGATTACTTGCGACGATATTTACCCTTGTCGCCGTGCATCGCTTGGAATATCCGCGCTCGGATCGCTCGCCGCTCCTGCGCGGGTTGACGGCTTTGTTCGTCGGTTTGAGCGCACTGTGTTTGTACAGCATGGCTGCGCCGGGGGGCGCGGCGGCCAGTTTTTCCGGAGTTGGATTTCTCGTCGCGTTTACCCTCGCGCTGCCGTATATCATCGTGCCTATATTCGCAACCGGCGAAGGCTTACCCGAAGGCGGATTGCTTCGGTCGCTCATTAATCCGCGCAAATGGTTCAAGGGCGAAGCGCCGTCGGGCTTGGTGTACTGCCTGCTTTTAGTCGGGTTGTGCTTGGCGATTTATACGTGGGGCGTGGGCTGGGCCGGAACGCACGGCAATCAAGTGATGTTCAAGCAAACCGGGCCGGGGGCCGTCACGCCGCTTCCGGGATCAGGCGGCGGGCCTGCGTCATGGGCGGTCAGGCAGGCGGGTCAGAATACGGGCGCACTGTTCGGCCTCACAGCCGCCACCGCTTTCTTTTTCGGCGCGTGGGGCGTGTTCTTCTCGGCGCTGACCGGCAATCGGTGGAGCGCCCTCAGCGTCACCGCGACCGTGATGGTACTATTTACCGTCCTGCCCCCGATGGTAACGGTGGGTCGCGAGGTCACGGGCGCAAAGCACGGCTCGGCATGGGACAACGTTTCGTATTTATCGCCCATACCCGGCGCGGTTGATTTGGCGACGCGCATGGGACGCGGTTCGTATTGGGAATCCGTCGATTCCACCCGCCTCTTGTTCGGCGCAACGCCCTTTTACGT
>CAXTBP010000335.1:0-3583 GCA_964241985.1 uncultured Armatimonadaceae bacterium
CGAAAGAACTGCGCGTAAGAACCGAACCCGGCTTCTAATGCGATTGTCAAAAGGGAAGACGAAGGCGAAATTCCCGAACTTTGCTGGCACTCGCACAGGCGCAGGAAGCGGGCGACGCGCTGTCGGTTGCGGAACTCGGCGATGGTTTGCCCGGTTTGCGCGCGAAACAAATGCGACAATCGCCCCGGACTGATGCCGACACGGCGCGCGATTTCGTTAACGCTTATTGGTTCGGCTTCATCCCTGAGCAGGTGAACGGTTTCTTCTACGGCGCGATGAACCGTTTGTTTTGGCGAAACCTCGCCGCGCGCTTCGGCCCGCTGATGGGCTTTCCATAAACTGAGTAACAAGTAAGCAAGCCCCGCATTGCAGCGTGCCGGTTCCCCCGATGCTTGGGCAAGATCGAACGAAATTCCTTCAAGCGTGGTTTTATCGCTCTGGGTCAAACGGCTGAAAAAGCGCGGCGGGGCGTCAAGCCGCGTCAGGGGGGCGGCCTCGTTTTCGCACCAGTGGGCTGTGAAAGCGGGCGTCCAAACCGCGATCCACATCTCGAAGTCTGGCGATTTCCCCAGCAGAATATGATCTGAGGAGGGAAACAGCCAAAGCAATGTGCCCGGCTTCAAATCAATTCGGGTGCTGCCGACCAGATACGAGGCCGTTCCCCGCGTGACGAGGTTGGCTTCCAGTTCCGCGTGCCGGTGCGGGTGGGAAAGCACGCTGGGGCCGCAATGCTTCCAAACCCGACCTTCGCAGCCCGGTGGCAGTTTGAGCGTTTCAGAAATAGCGGAAAGTGATAAGTGGGCGGACATTTTTTGCACAGACACCGGGCAATGCCTTTTGTAAAATAAAACCATCTCCGCGCCCAAAGCCCGTCGGTTAAACGGTGGAGCGGGCGCAACGCGAAAGGGATTTTTTAGTGGACACAATGACCAACACCGCGCCCGCCGAAGTCGTGACCGACGCGCACAAAGCGCAGTTTGAGCGCGACGGCTACTTTGTTTTGGAGGGCGTTATTCCTTCCGCCCACCTCGAGCTTTTGCGAGCCGCGTGTCAAAAAGGTATCGACGCCATCGAAGCGCGCATGGACGAGCAAAAAACCGACGTGATGGGCCTTAACGTTCGGAACAGCCGGTACTTCGTTTCCGGCGTCAACAAACTGTACCCCGAAGTACGGGAATTTGTCTTTTCGCCGCTGATGGCCGAAGTCTGCGAAGCGACCATCGGGCCGGACGCCTTTTTGTTTTACGAGCAGTACGTCGTCAAGGCGGCGGAAAAAGGCATGAAATTTTCATGGCATCAGGATTCCGGCTACGTCGGCTATGAACACCGCCCTTATTTAACGTGCTGGTGTACCCTCGACGACGTAAACGAGGAAAACGGAACCGTGAGCATTTTGCCATACGACCGGGCAGGCACGCGCACGATGGTTCCGCATAGCAAGGACCCCTTGACCAACGATTTGGTCGGTTATTTCGGCGACGATCCGGGTATTCCGGTTATCGCACCGGCGGGCAGTATTGCGGTGTTCGCGTCCACGGTGTTCCACTCATCGGGCTTCAACAGCACGGATAAAATGCGCCGCATCTTTCTTGCCCAGTATTCCGCCGACGTTATCCACAACGCCGACGGAACCGGCGTCAAGAACTACGCCGAACCGTTTCTTGAAAATGGAACGGTTGTCGCCACAGTTTAGGAGCGGCCCCTGCCCCCCAATAATGGGGGGTTCCGATAATGCCGTTCCCGTTCTTCCGCAAGGTTTTGGGTATCGGCAGGCTAAGTCGGAACCCCCCATTATTGGGGGGCCAAACGGTTTATAAATCAATCACCACGTCGGCGTTTTCATCCACCCGGCAGGGATAGGTGGCGACGCGGCTGTTTTTGTCGTACAGAGCCTTGCCGGTTACGATGTCGAACTCCCAGCCGTGCCACGGACAGCGCAAAATCCGCCCCGCTAAATCGGGGCGGAACTCGAACACGTCACTGGGCCGGTGCGTGGCGTGCACGCTGCCCAAACACAGCGGCGCGCCCAAATGCGGACACACGTTTTTGAGAGCGAAAAACTCCCCGTCGATATTGAAAACGCCGATGGACGCGCCGGTTTCAGGGTCGTTCACGACACGCTTTTGACCGGGGGGCAGATCGGCGGCGGCACACACCACCAGGCTGCCACGATTGCGGGCTTTGGGCGGTTTCGCTTCGTCGACGATACGAAAAGCATGGTCAAGGGCCGGATGCTCGCTGCCGTAGCCTTCCAGTTTGATGTCGCTGCCCGAAAGCGCGGTTTCTTTTTCCACGGGTTTCTCCTTTACGCCGCCGTCGGTGCAAGCATCGGTCGGGCCGCCATCCGTTTTTGCGTTTCCTCCATCGGCGGCAAATGGTAGAGTTCGGCAGCGTTATCGTAGAAGATGCGGCGCTTTAGCGACGGCTCCATTGACTTGGGGAAAATGCGGTGCGGGTCGTCGAAATCCCAGTGCGGAAAATCCGACGCGAAACACACCGTGTTTTTGGCGTCGATCATATCGAGCATCTGCATCAAATGGGCCGGGTTCTTCGGTTCCTCCATCGGTTGCGTCGTCATTCGCACGTGCGTCAATATAATTTCGCTGGGTTCGCGCCGCAGCCACGGGGTCAAACTTCGCAGAGCCTTGAAATTTTTGTCCAGCCGCCACATCGTATGGGCCAGCCAGCCCAATCCGCCTTCGACCAGCACGAACTTCAAGCCGGGAAACTGCTCGAACACACCTTCGGTTACCATGCTGATTAAATGCGCCTGATAGGTCAGCGGAATGCCCGTGTGCCACTCGAAATAATTGGACGGCCTGCCAATCGGCGTGGACGAACACAATGCCCCTTCCGCGCCGGGGTGCAGCGCGAACGGCAAACTCAGTTCCTCGCACGCTTCGTACACGGGAAAATACCGTCGGTGTCCGTACAAATCGAAACTTTCGCCGCACGCCAAAACCTGCACCATGCGCTTGTGGGCGGTTTTAGCGCGGCGGATTTCTTTGGCGGCTCCTGCCGCATCATTCATGTTGACGCAGATGGAACCGAGATAGCGGTCGTCGGCATCGAGCCATTCGGCGATTTGCCAATCGTTCCATGCCTGCGCTTTTGCCGTGCCCGCCTCGATATTAGTGGACAAACTGACGCTGATGCCGGGCGGCTGCAAAACGCCATAGGCGATGTCGTAGCGGTCGAACAAATCCGTTGCGGTTTGGTGCGGATCGTCGCAGGAAGCGTCGCGGCGCTGCACGCCAAACGGGTTACTGTAGCCCTGTCCGGGCTGCCCGCCCAAACCTTGCCGAATGGCCTCGTGAAACGCGGCGGGAATGTACGGCCCGATGGGGCGGATGCTTGCAGTCGGGTGAATGTCACAATCAATAAGGGGAAGGGGAAGCGGTTCGGTTGGCAAAACAGCGGTGTTCATAAGCACGTTCCTTTTTGGCACGGAAAACAAACCGGGCCGCGACGTTTATTGATGTATTATAAAACCGGTACGCAGATAAATGCTCGACGCTATCTGATAATACGCGACGCAAATTGATATTTTGCGGATTCGGAAGTATGGCATGGGTTTTTCGTT
>CAXTBP010000336.1:0-3562 GCA_964241985.1 uncultured Armatimonadaceae bacterium
AAGTGATACTGCCTCACGCACGCCCTGCTGAGAAACCATTTCATGTTTGCGCTTTCACTTCTAACGACTGCATTTCCAAAGCGAACGCTTCGCCAAGCATGGCGCGGTCGTCGTGGCAATCGCGGCTTCACGCTCATTGAGATTATGATCGTGGTGCTCATCATCGGTATCTTGCTCACCGTCGCCATTCCCAATTTCGTCAAGGCCCGCAAGAGCGCCCACGCCAAATCGTGCGTGTCCAACATGAAGCAAATTCAAGCCGCCAAGCAGCAGTGGGCGATGGACAAAAACAAAAACACGACGGACAGCCCGCCCCCCGACGACCTCTTCGGCTCGAGTAAGTACATTAGCGGCCCGGCGACCGGCCCGACCTGCCCGGCAGGAACAGCCGCTTACAATCCGGGGACGGTCGATGACAACGTGGTGTGCCCCAACTATGAAGCCAACCCATCGCACACACTCACGGGCATCTCGCAGTAAAAGCAGAAATGCCTTCTGCAAAGTGGTTTGTACCACCTCGCAGAAGGCATTTGATTTTGCACCCCAAAATGGGCAGTACAGGATTTGAACCTGTGACCTCTTCCGTGTCAAGGAAATTGTATTGTTTCCTCACAAAGTGGCCTTCCGCCTCACAAACACCGTGCTTTTTCGCTCGCGTTTTCCGCAAAGGAAGTTGTATTATTTCACCACAGTATAAAGGGGTACGTCAAGGGGCTATGCAAACAGAGGAAGGGTAGGGCGGACACGGGCTGAAAGTGTTAGGCCTGCCCTACGAAGTAACGAATTAAACGAATTAAATCAAGACAGCGTAATGCCAAAATTCTTGTTTTGCTGTACGAATCTACGAAATAAACGAATTAAATATCGCTTAATAAGCAGCGCTAAAGAGGGTGAGTCCGTTTTTGTTCCTATTGCCTGTCTTGCTCGCGCCACTCATCGCCTGGCTTACGCCCGCTCGTATCACAGTTTTTTCTCGGCTTTAGCCGCGTAGTCCGCAAGTTTTTTGCTGAAGTTATTGATGTTTTGGGCTGGGTAAAGATCGGCAAATGCGCGCCTTAGCGTTTCTTCGATGTCACCGACACCACCGCCTTGCTTGGCAAACGCCGCCAGAGCCTTGACGAATTTGTCGAACCGTTGCTCATCCGTAGCGTGGCCTTTGAACCAAGTTTCTACACTAATCCATCCCTTGAGGGCGGCGTCAACTTCCGGCGAGAAATACGTGTTGTCTGACATATAGTTTTCCTTAATCGTTTCGACCATCCAGAACCTGCTCCACCGCGACCAAGAATGGTCGCAATTCATCAATGCGAATATCTTCTGCCGGAACGAGTTGTATGGCGCGTTCCATCACCTCGGCTTTGTTGTAGTTTTTGTTTTCCATGTCACCTGTAAGGTAAAGCCAGTCTGATACCCGCTTGGTAAACATTTTTGTGCTTGGATTCTTTTTGTTCCAATCCACAAACGCATCGTGTTCCAACTGGGCGAAGCCCATTACCTCGCGCAATGCTTGGAAATATATCGGCGCAGGTACGATGTCTTCAAATTCCAGCGTAGGCGGCATAAGAAATATCTGAGCAGCAGTGCAAACCTTCTTAATGTCTTTAGCTGCAGTTGCTTTATCGCCATCAAGAAATATAACAGGGCTCACATTTTGAAAGCCTGCCAACATCGCTATCTTTTTGATGGTTTCGCCTTCGCAGTCGATTAAATGTGTTCGAGAAAGAATGTCCGAAACTTTCTCAAATCCGGCAACGCCTACCTCTTGTAGTTTTCTGAATACGTCGAACAAGCACATCGCCTCAGTGACGCCTTCGACTAAAACCGAAACCGGTGCAAAAAGCAAAGAGTCCGACGGATTTATGCCGAGGCTTGCACGAACGCGCTGGTAATTGTTGTCGATGGGACGATTATGAATGATGGTCGTCGCCCGATCATCAACCATCTTTCGTTGAAGCAAGCGCACACTACGTCCACGCCACGTATTTATCATCGCGGGCGAATGGGTTGAGTATACAACTTGCACCAACGGTTGGGCCGCCAGTTCCTCAAGGACACGACGGAGCGCGTGTTGCGCATCGGGATGAAGATGATTCTCTGGTTCATCGTATAAAATAAAAGTGTGATTTGTACGTCCGCGCAGTGTCAGCAGTAGTCCGATTAGCGTTATGATCGTTTGTACACCGCGCCCCCGAAGACCAAGCGATGTATGCCCGTCGTGCTGGTCAATTACCATAAGGGCGATGTGGCTTTTGCTTGCCGTCGTTTGTATCAAACGAAAAGTAAAGCCAAGCGCAGGTGGAAGAATTTGTCGCACTGCCTTATTTAATCTGGTTGCGGCCCTGTCTAACTCGCGTAGAACATACAAATCAGAAGCGTTGGCAAGTTTTTGTCCGTAATTAAATCCAATGCCGAAGGCGATCTGCAGCAAACCTTGCTCTACCGAGGTCGGGGCCGCCATATCAATAATCTCCCGTACTAATTGAGACGAAGGAAGATTGATCACATCAATCGTTCCTTGTCGAAACTGCACAGGACTCCCAGATGAAAAGCCGCCTTGCCAAAGAACGGGATCCCCTTGTAATTGCTTGACGGCGCTGGTTGTTTTTCCACCTTGCGAAAAACCAAAATCTATCAAATATTCTTGTCCGACCGTCATCACCCCGGTCGCTAAAACATCGTTAGGATTGGTTTTCGTATTTTCTGTAGCGGCAAAACGCATTTGGCATTGAACCAAATGTTCGTCAGACCAATTTCCAACGTACTCTTGATTGCGGTCGAGATTAACATCGTTTTCGTTAAACGATTCCAAGTTATAGTCAAAGCAATAACCAATAAGCCGCAACAGGGACGATTTGCCCGCATCATTAGAACCTGTGATGACAGTGACGTCTTCTTCTAATTCCAGTGTGGCAGGATGATAAAATGGCCCGTAGTTAATTGGCGTAATTGATGTAATGATCATATTTTTCTTGTTCTATTGCCCGTTCAAAGCCCCACGATGCGCCGCCTGAAACCCTTTGGTTTGTTCTGTCTCAATCATGGCTTGGAGCAGCGTGGCAGGCCCACCCCTTCCGCCAGTCTGGAAGCGTACTGCTGCCCCGTGCGCGCTGGAAGCCCCAGCCGTAGGCAAGCGACGGCGACCGTCACGAATTCGTCGTCAGCGATTGGCGGCGTCAATGGCGCGTGCCTCTTTACGTGTCATTGGCTTTTGCGACCCATGTCGGATCGTTACGATTTCGACAAAAGCGGCATCGAGGGGATTAGATTCGTGGATGCGATAGAGCACGCGCCATGTAGAGCCTGCCGTATGGTGGCGAAATGGCAAGGCGCGCACGGGTGGATAACCCATATAGCGCGCCTCCTCTGCTACTGCATAGCGATGGGGTAGAGTCGCCAGCTTTGCGATATGGCTGTATAAATCGTCTCGATACGCAATAGCGTAATCTGTTGCTTCGTCGCCCACCTTACCGCAGTTGTCTGCAACATAAACAAAAAGCGCGTTGACTGCACGTATCGCCTCTTGAGAAAATCGCAAGGCGTAAGTGGGGGGGGACATTTCCTG
>CAXTBP010000337.1:0-3533 GCA_964241985.1 uncultured Armatimonadaceae bacterium
GGCGAAGAGCCACTCGCCGCAGCCGGGCCTCGATTTCCAGAAGGGCGATTTCGTGGGTTTCCGTGCTGTCGTGGCGCGGCACGACAGACGCAGCGGAATGCCGTCCGTGTGGGGCGGGCAAGTCGCAAAGCCACTGATGGAGCAAGTCCAGATCGCGGGGACGCGGGGTCACATCCGCGACGAACCCGCCTGCAAGCAGGGGACGCATCACCGTATCGGGCAGTTTCCAGCGCAGCACAAGCGAAAGCGGAATAGTAATCCAGATAACGTCTACGGCCTCGTTGTTGCGGAGCATTTGGTGTGGCACGCCGCCCCAAAGCAGGCATAAGCGGCGCGGTATAAGTTCGATGAGCGCGCCGCCAATCAAGTAGCGCATTGCGCCGCTGAGGACATAATTGATTTCCAGATCGAGGTGCTGATGCGCCGACCCCATGCCGCGACTTTGCCCCGTCCATGCGGCAATCCCCATCGTTCCCTCGTTGCGAACCCGGACTTCTTCCATAACAATCTTAGTATACGGGAAAATTATGTTACAAAAGCCGATAATTTCCGGTATGAGTGGCTCTACAATAACTACAGTCGTTTGAAACAACAAGCGGCACGTTTTTTGCAGTAAGGACAACCCCCTATGACAACGCTGCCTACGCCCGCCGCAGAAATGCAGTCACCCACCGCCGATGCGCCCGTAACCGCGCGGGAAGAATACCAGTTCGACTTGAACGGTTTTCTCATTCTCAAAAACGTTTTGAGCCAGAGCCATGTCGCCGAAATGAACGCGATTTTGACGGGCATAAAGCAGCTAACTCCGCCGCTTTCGGCGGGCGAGTGGTATGGCGGCGTTCACGCGCACAGCTACGGCGGTTCGGAGGGCATCAACCTTCAGCAGATTTACGAAGCGGGCGAGCCGTTTGAGCGATTGATCGATTATCCCGGTTGGTTCGCCAAAGTCAAGCACTTCGTCGGCGGCGAAAAAACCTTCGACTGGCATCACGGCCCGGTTTTCATTGACGAGAACTTCGCCAATCTGCGCGGGCCGGGCGAGGCGATTGGACTGCATTCGGGCGGCTTCGACGGCGTCAAGCGCAACCAGTTCCGGTATCACAACGGCAGGTTTCAGTGCGGGCAAATCAATATCCTGATGGCTTTAACCGACATTGGGCCGGGCGACGGGGCGACGATGGTCATTCCCGCCAGCCACAAATCCAACTTCGTTCACCCCGATACCGACGCGCATAAAATGAAAATGGGCGAAACGCGCTCCGTCGATGACGTAGAAGGGGCGATTGAAATCCATCTGAACGCGGGCGACGCTTTGCTGTTCGTAGACGCTATCAGTCACGGCTCGGCAAAACGAATCAATGCGGGCGAGCGTCGGATTGTGGTGTATCGCTACGGGCCGTCGTGGGGCAACTTCCGCCACCCGTACCAGCCATCCCTTGAGCTGATAGCGCGCCTCGCGCCCCGGCAGCAAAAGGTCGTGTTTCCGCAGCCGCCGGTCAAGCGTGAGCCTAACCGTCTCGCCGGAAATCATAATCCAATCGACATCGGGTAGCAAAAACGCACCCAGCTACCGGCGCGTTTGGGATTAGGGCGAAACGCGCCGCGCGGCGGCGGTGCGGTAGGCATGCGGTGTGGTGCGAAAGCGGGCGCGAAACAAGCGATAAAAATACGTGGCTTGTTCGAAGCCGCAGTCGTCCGCAATATCGAGAATGGAAAGCGTCGTCGTTGTGAGCAATCCTGCTGCGCGCTCCAAACGCAAACCGTTGATATATTCGGTGGGCGTTTGGCCCGTGGCGGCTTTGAGAACGCGGGCCAAATGAGTGCGCGTCACCCCGGCACAATCGACGAACGCGGGCAACCCTAAGCGCAAAGCGTTCGGATCGTGCCGTAGCGTTTTACACGCGCCCGCCAGCCACGGCGGCGCGTCGTTTGGCAGAGCCTCTGCATCGCTTCTGCCGGTTTGCCATGCGTTTCCCAGCAGATACGGGGCAAGTATTGCGAGCAGCAGGCACGCCTCGGTTCGCAGCGTCAATGGTTTGGCGTCTTTGTCTTGAAAGGCCGCGAGAGCGCGTTGAAATGCCGCTTGACACGCTTCGCCCGCGCCCGTCCCAGCGATTCGCTCGGTCGCGCTCCGTACGACGGGTGCGGCAGGCAAAGCCGCGTCACTAACGAGAGTGTGAAAGCGCCGCCACAGGTCGGCGTCCGTTGCGATGTTGATATAATGCAGCCGTCGCCCTGTTTCAAAACGGATGTAATGCCAATCGCCGGGGCGCAAAAGAATCAGGTCGCCCGCGCCCAGTTGCGTTGGATTGCCGTTGATGCCATGCAGCGCGCTGCCTGCCAGCACGAAAATCATCTCGTAAAAGTCGTGGGAATGTTCTGTTATGCGGAAGCCGCGCGCCTTTGTCCCTTCGGTTGCGCTTAGGGCGGCGTGATACGGTCGCCCCGGCGCAATCGTTTGGAAGCGCAAACAGCGAATCGTGCGCGGAGCGCAAACGGGCAGCGCGAGCGGCATCATGTTCGTATTGTATAAAAAGTTGTTTGTTTACTGCAAGAAGCTGCACGGGGCCGGGCCTACAATAAATCCATTCTATCGGCCTTGTAATGGTCGTAATGGAGCGAAAGGAACCGCAGCCCATGTCCCGATTGACGCCCGACCAAGTCGCGCAGTACGCAAGCGACGGCTACGTGATTTTCAAGGAGCCGGTGCTTGCGCCCGAAAAATTCACCGGCCTGAAAAATTACTTCGAGGGTATTTTGGCCGATTTGCCCGAAGACGAACGCCCCGAAGCGATGGACGTGCCGCATTTTATGCACCCCAAACTTTTGGAATGGGCGTTTGACGACGCCGTTCTTGACTTGGTGGAGCCGATTGTCGGGCCGAACATCGCGCTGTACTCGTCCCACTTTATTTGCAAACCCAAAGGCAACGGCAAGCGCGTCCCGTGGCACGAAGACTCCGCGTATTGGAAAGGGCGGATCACGCCGATGGAAGTATGCACGGTTTGGCTTGCCATCGACCCGTCCACGCGGCTCAACGGCTGCATGAAGGTTATCCCGCGCACTCATGTGGAGGGGCAAAAAGGCTATTCCGATTATGACGCAGTAAACCCAGAACAGAACGTTTTCGCCTCCGAAATCAAGGCTTCGCAACGCGACGACAGCAAAGCCGCGTATATCGAACTCGACGCCAACGAGTGCAGCCTTCACGACGCCCGCGTCATGCACGCCAGCGAACCCAATACGAGTAGCATTCGCCGGTGCGGCTGGACGATGCGCTTCACGTCCACGGCGGTTCAATTCGATCAAGGAAAATTCGACGGAACGCACGTCGTGTACCTTGCCCGTGGGCGCGATTTAGGGGGTAACGTGTACGCCGACCCGACGAAAAGCTATCCCGACGTAATCGAAAAACGCGGCTTGTCCAAACGCTACCGCAACTCGCACTAAAGCGCCCCTGCGGAGTGCTTGCGGTTTTGCGCCGCAAGCACCTCGTTTCGTACCACGCGCATCGTTTCCGCGTACCGCGCCCA
>CAXTBP010000338.1:0-3410 GCA_964241985.1 uncultured Armatimonadaceae bacterium
GCCACCCCTTGCTGCGCGCCTCGCAAATTTGAGCGTTCGCGGTTTATAAATAAAGGAAACAGTGTGAATAAACACCCTCTTGCGCGGATTTTTTGGGGATGCGCCGCTGTCGGCGGCGCGGGCCTCGTCGGGAGCGCCGCCTTCATGTACCAGCGCGCGCTTGCCGAAGACCCGCTCGCACCCGCGCGCGCCAATCTCGCCAGTTTGCGCGGCATGGGCAGTGCGTCGCAGCCGCCCGCGACCTTGGAATCCGGTCAAACCGCGAAAGCCGATATGGCTTCGCCGGAAGACAACACGAAAACCGCCCGCGCCGTTTCCGTGCTGATGAGTTCGAGCCAGTATCTAAGGCAGCCGATGACGCCCGCTTTATCGGCCCGTTTCTTCGACTTGTATCTGGACGCGCTCGACCCGCAGCACATCTATTTCACGCAGGAAGACCTCAAGGAATGGGCAAGCCTACGCGAAACCGTCGGTTTTTCCTTAGCCAAAAACGGTGACACGTCGCCCGCGCAAACCATTTTCGACCGGATGCGCGCCCGCGTGGACGCGCAGGTCGCGTATGCCGCCGACCAACTCAAAAACGATAACTGGACGTTTACCAACGAAGAAACGATCAGTACCGACTTCAAAAACGCGCCCCGTCCCGCCAATATCGAGGCCGCGCAGGCTGCGTGGCTCAAGCAACTTCGCGTGCAGTATTTGTCGGAAAAACTCAACAAGCAAAAGCACGACGACATCGTGAAAACGCTCAACCGGCGTTACACCCGCATCGCGCGCACGCTCAAAGAAGAAGACTCGGACGATATTTTCGAGTTGTACGTGGATACGCTCGCGCGCTCGTATGACCCGCACTCGGATTATTTCGGCAAAGCGACGACCGAAAACTTCGGTATCCAAATGCAGTTGTCCCTGTTCGGCATCGGAGCGACGCTTCAATCCGAAGACGGCTACGTCAAAATTCAGGCACTGACACCCGGCGGCCCCGCCGCCAAAAACGGCAAACTCAAAGTTGGCGACCGCATCGTTGCCGTGACGCAGGGTAAAACTGGCGGCGAACCCGTGGACGTTATCGACATGAAGCTGAACAAGGTCGTCGATATGATTCGCGGCCCGAAAGATTCGTATGTTCGGCTGACGGTTTTACCGGCAGGGGCCGCCGATTCCGCCACACGACAAAACGTCGTTATTCAGCGCGACAAGGTGCAGTTGTCCGAACAAGCCGCCAAAGCGCAAATTATCGAACTGCCCGCGAGTAACGCGAGCGTCGGCACGACCGCGTCGCGCGTTCCGGTTCGGATCGGTGTGGTCGCTTTGCCCTCGTTTTATCAGGGCGAAAACGACGACCGCTCGGCAACCGCCGACGTTCGCAAACTGCTGACCAAGCTCAAAGCCGAAAAGGTGTCGGGGATTATCTTCGACCTGCGCAACAACGGCGGCGGGTCGCTGCAAGAGGCCATCGGGATTACAGGTTTGTTCATTAAACAGGGGCCGGTCGTGCAGGTGCGCGGCGCGGGCAACAAAATTCAAGTGGACAACGACGACGATCCCAGCGTTGCCTACGACGGCCCGCTCGTGGTTTTGACCAACCGCTTATCGGCGTCCGCGTCCGAAATCGTATCCGGCGCGCTCAAAGATTATGGCCGCGCGGTCGTGGTCGGCGACAAAGCGACGTTCGGCAAGGGTTCCGTGCAGGCCGTCGTGGATTTGGGCCGCATGATGTCGCAAAACGAGGTGCTGAAAACCGAGTCCGACCCGGGCACGCTCCACTTGACGATACAAAAATTCTACCGGCCCGCAGGCGCGACCACGCAGTTGCAAGGCGTGGTTTCCGACATCACGCTGCCGTCGCTGACCGAACTTGTGGCGACGCGCGAATCCAAACTGGAGTTTCCGCTCCCGTTCGATACCATTCCGCCCGCCAAATTTTCGCCGGTCAATCGGGTTGCCGCCGTTTTGCCGCAGCTTAAAACCAAATCGGCGAACCGGGTTTCGGCAAGCGCGGACTGGAAGTTCCAATCGTCGCTCCTTGTCGATGCCAAAAAAGTCTACGACGCCAAAACGATTTCGCTGAACGAAGCCGAGCGCGTCAAAGAACGGGACGAAAACGCCGCCCGCGTGAAAGCGCGGCAAAGTGTGCTCGCGGCCCGGCCCGCCGTGCCGGAAAAGGTGTACGCGATTTCGCTCGCGGACGCGGGCAAACCGGGTTTGCCCACGCAACTGAAGGGCAAGGCGCTTTTGGCGTCAACGACCGGCGCGGGAGCGGTTCCCGGCGACGACGACGCGACCTCCGACGATGCGGTTCCGATTGGCGGCAAGTCTACGGAAAAGAAAAGCATTCCCGAACGCGACATAACGCTTGACGAAGCGCGTCGCGTTTTGCTGGATTACATTTTGCTGTCCGGCAAATAACGGTTCCGCTTGCAGAAAACAAAACAGGCCTCATTACTTATGAGGCCTGTTTTTTGCGCGCCGGGACAAGAAAGTAAACTTGATTAAGTCACTATGAATTGTGGTAAAGTAGTTTTGCCGTCGTTTTACGCAAATTCTTTTATGCACTTGACTTCGCTAATTTCCCTTGTTTTTTCGTTCTCGGTTGACGCCGGGCAGGCGGGCCGATGAATTCGGCATGGAAACGGCGCGGTTTGCAAGCTGCATTTTATGCCGCCCTTCTGCTTTTATGGTGGGTACTCGCGGCCCGGCGGATTTGGCCCCCGTATTTGCTGCCGTCCCCTGCCGATGTCGGCGGCTTTCTCGTCGGCGCAATTAAAGACGGTACTTTGCTTGGCGCGGTTGTCACGTCGGCGCTCCGTGTTTTGACCGGCTACGCCATTTCGCTGGTTTTGGGAACACTGCTCGGCCTTGCGCTGGCCCGCGTGCGTGTTCTTGACGAAACGGTCGGCTCCGCCGTCGTTGGGCTGCAATCGCTGCCGTCGATTTGTTGGTTTCCGCTCGCGCTTCTTTGGTTCGGCTTGAATGAAAAGGCCGTGTTGTTTGTGGTCGTCATGGGCGCATTGTTCGCGGTCACGCTTGCCGTACGGGCGGGCGTGCGCGGCTTGCCCCCGCTTCTTTTGCGGGCCGCCCGCTCGCTCGGCGCGACCGGTTGGTCGTTATGGCGGTACGTTCTTTTGCCCGCGATTTTGCCCGCATTTTTGTCGGGTATGCGGCAGGGCTGGGCGTTTGCGTGGCGCTCGCTGATGTCGGCGGAACTCTTGTCGCAATCGCTCCGCTTGGGTGTTGGGCACTTGCTCGCCGAGGGCCGCGACTTCAACGACATGAACAAAGTGCTGGGCATGATCGCCGTAATTTTAGCGTTCGGTTTGCTCGTTGACCGAACGCTGTTTTATCCATTGGAGCGGCTTGTCGCGCGGCGCTGGGGCGTGGAGGGCGCGTAAGTAAGTTATGCCCATTTC
>CAXTBP010000339.1:0-3402 GCA_964241985.1 uncultured Armatimonadaceae bacterium
GAGAGCATGCGACACCTGCTTAACTCACTGTCCACCAAAACAGGGGAAGGTCAGCCAGCCCATCCGCGATGTAGCCGCTTTTATCAGTTCTTCCATTTCTGATCTGTCCAGCTGGTGCTTGGCGGCTTGGTGGAACATTTTGGGGTCTCTCCCTGTCGAAAAACAATTAAGGAACTGTCTTAGTTATGGTCTTTGGAAACAACCTGCCCGCTTTCCGTGCGCTGCCGCTTTCCTCAGTTGCGAGTGTTCTTATCGGAGTTGTTGGTGCATCGTTGCTTTGCGCGGCCCCAGTGCAGGCGCAGATTTTCCAAGTCACCCCTGCCCCACAGGTAACACAAACGCCCGCCACGACGGCGACCCCTGCCGCCAAGAAACCGGTTAAACAAGCCAAACAGTTCCGGCTGGAAAAGGTGCTTGCCGATATGCAGCGCTGTGAAGCCGAGGCGCGTCGTACGGGCGTCGTGGGAAGTAGCGGCGACGGCTTCCTCTTGATTGCCGAGTCATCCGTGGCCCAGAACCCGGTCACAGTACCCAAAGATGTCACGACAGCGGCGACTATCGAGGCCCAGCTGGACGCGCTTGTCAAAGACCTGCCGCACGGCACACGCTGGGTCAAGTTGATGCTCCCGCCGGTTCCCCCAGGCAAAACGCTCCACGGCGACGATTTGGCGGACTTTGCGCTGGCCCAAGCCCGCATCTACGGCAGCGTGGGCGAAGCGACCCTGCCGCCCGGCAGTGTGGAAGTGCTTTCTCAGCCGCTGGGCAAAGACAAAGCAAATGCCGTGGTTCCCGCCCTGAACCTGCGGCCCGTGTACCTCGTGGTCAATCCCGACGCGCATTATGCGATGGTGCGCGGGGGAGGGGCGCAGGACACATCATGGAATCTGCTCCTCAACAGCGCGCTTCTGCGGAGCGGCGACAACGGCGCGGTGCAACTGTATCTGGCGCAGCCAAGCGACTTAAATACAAATGGACGGACAAGCAGCGAGTGGAGTACGATTTTCAACGTGCTCGCTGTACCGAGCGCTCCAAGTACCCCAAACCCCGACAGTGGTGGCGGGGCGGGAAAGCCTTGAAGGATCGTCCCTATCCCGCGCCCGGTGTGTGAGGACTGTACAGCCCTGCAAGGGAAGGGAGAGTCCGAATAAATGTCCCTTAGCGTTCGTGGGAGACGCGGGCTATCAAACTGACCGAGAGACAGGGTTGATGTTGCTTGGACACCGTTACTACGACGCAAGCGTGGGACGATTCCTCTCCCGTGATCCAATACATGCCGGGGACAACTGGTACGCATATTGCAACAACGATCCTGTAAATTCCACGGATTCAAATGGATTGGACATTGACATCAAGATTGGCGACGTCATCATCACGATTGGGGCCAATCCAAATGGGCCGACTGTGATTATAACGCTTCCCGGTCTTCCTCCTTCGCCACCAATACCCATTCCTATTCCGCCCAGCCCGCAGCCGCCGGGATTAGCACCGGAGATTCCGCCTAAGCCACCACTGGATCCAACGCCTCCTCCAATTGCGACGCCACTACCGGAAAATCCCCCGCCGTCATTGCCGCCGGGAACGCCCCCTGTACCCGGCCCTGTCAAAGGAAAGATTCGTATCGGGCAGGTCGAAGTGATAGGGGGCATCGGAAAGATCGGCGATATAATACGTGGCGGCCCAAAAGAGGGAGGGATTGAGGTAGATTATCGCCCCAACAAAGATAAGGTTTGGGCGTTCAGGTATACGGACAAAGGATGGGGCATCGGAGTGGGCGGGCGTTTTTGAAGCCACTATAGATTAAACTATAGGAAAGCTGCCTACCCCGTCGCGGTGCACGCGACGGGGTAGGCAGCTCTCTCGGCACTATATGCTATTGATTAGAGGTATTTCATATGGGTTGCTACTGTCTACTCGTCTCTCGCTTCTGTGTTTGCTTGTTAGGAGTTAGCCTTCTTGTAAGTCCTGTCCGTTCCTCTTTTGCCCAAGAAACCGCCGTACCAGCAGCGGCGCGTTCGCAAACATCGCAAGCACCATTGGCATCAGCGTTTCCTTCTTACGTAACGGCCCCTCTTCTTTTCACGGATGTATCCGGCAGCCCCGCGATCAAGGTGCTACTGAACAACAAAACTGAAGCGTACTTTCTCCTCGACACGGCCTCAAACAGTACTTCCGTAACCCGTGCGATGGCAGCGAGCTTGGGTCTCAAACCAATACCCGTCAAGCCGGATCGAAAAACCGCGTCCGGTACATCGGGTCGCTTTGAATACGTTTCACTCGACAGCCTACGCTTCGACCGATTTGATTACGACGCGGACTGCATCGTGCGCGATATGGATTTTGGTTCGATAAACGGGAAGCCGGTTGGCGGTTTTATCGGAACGAACATTTTCAAAGACTTCGCGGTGATGCTGGATTTTGAAAAGAACCAAATGATTCTCGTACCGGGCGGCAAATTAACCGATACTCAGCGTGACGCGCTTGGTTTTGCCCGCACAACGCAGGTTGTCGATGTGCTGCTCGGATCGAGTGACAGTTTGCGCGTTCCGGTGCAAATCGGCACAATTCCGAAACCGTTGGCCGTGAGCTGCGCAATCAGCACCGCAAGTCTTCGTACGCTTGTTAGTCAGGCGGTTAAAATAAACGCCCCCATTTTGTTGGAGCGATCCATCGAGAACGGAAGCAGCCGCTCGTTTTTCACGGTTCGTAAAATCGCATCGGTTCAAGTCGGAGCGACTTCCATCGCGCCGTTCATGTGCGGCTTTGCGAAACTGCCCCCTTCCGATAGCGTTTTAGGCATGGATTTTTTAGCGCAGTGCCGCGTCCTGCTGGATTATCCGGCGGCCAACGTGTATATCACGCGCACCAGTGGTGACATTGGTGACATTATGTTTCCAACGATTGCATCCCGCAAAAATGCCGCCCAAACCCTATTTGGCGTGGGCTGCGAACCGAATGCGGTTGGCGAATGGCATGTTACGGACGTTGACTTTGGTGTTTCTTTCGCGGCTTTGGGTCTTCAGGTGGGTGACATAGTGCGCGAGGTCAACGGTATCAAAACCGATGGGCTGTCAAATGATGTGCTCGCTGCCGCATTTGACCGAGCAAGAATAACAAAGGTATTGAAATTACGTGTGTTGCGCGACGGAAAATTAGTGGAAATCGTGGGAGATGTCAAAGTCGTTGAAGGCAAAAAGTAATGCCACGTAAGTTCGGCATAAAGTTTTGTTTTTGCAGGCAAGTGGTATGGCGATCATCCAACCCACAGTTACGTTGAAGAAGCGATCGACGCGGCTTTGATGATTGTACTAAAAATTACACGACGAAGCTGCGCCCTCACGACACTCTGCTGCCACACAATTATGGCCTAATTTTTAGGTTTCTCGCCGCGTAGTTCGGCCAAAC
>CAXTBP010000340.1:0-3378 GCA_964241985.1 uncultured Armatimonadaceae bacterium
GAACCATTTCCGATACCACCGACGAGGCGCGGCGGGCGATGTACACGGAACTCTGCGAGCGCAATACGCCGTTCGTTTTCGTTGACCGCTATGTTCCGCACATCGCCGCCGATGTGGTCAGCGCGGACAACTATGAGGCCGCGCAAACGGCGACGCGCCATCTGCTTGATTTGGGACATACGCGCATCGCGTATGTGCATTCGCCCAACCGCACGAACACGGCCCACGAGGATCGCTTGGCGGGTTACCGGGACGCGATGGCGGCCTCAGAGCAAACCCCGCTTTTGTGGGCCGCACAGTCGTCGGGAACCGAGCGCAGTGAAGAGGGCTGGGAAGCTACGCGCCAAAATGTGCCGCATATCAGCGAGGCAAGCGGTGTGACCGCCATTCTTGCCGCGACCGACGGCACGGCGATGGGGGTTCTGCGCGCGCTGCGCGAGGCCGGAATTATTGTGCCCCGCGATGTCGCCGTGGTTAGTTTCGGAGGCACGTTCACCGCCGAGTATTTGGCCCCGCCGCTAACAACGCTCACGCTTCCGATGCGCGCCGTCGGGGCAGAAGCGGCCCGTTTGTTGCTGTCCCGATTGGAAGGCAACACCGCCCCGCCCGAGCACCGCGTTTTGCCCTGCGAACTCGTGATTCGTCAATCCTGCGGGGCGGTAGAGGCCGCTATTCAGGACGCGGCAGGAAACCCGTAATTGGGCGGGGAATGGTAGGGTATGGATGCCGAAGCCGCCCAACCATTCCCATTCCGTCAGGTGCACTTGGATTTTCATACGTCGCCGCATATCCCGGATGTCGGCGCGGATTGGGACGCCGACCATTTCGCCCAAACGCTGACGCGCGCCCGCGTTAATTCCGTTACGCTGTTTGCGACGTGTCACCACGGGATGAGTTACTATCCCTCCAAGGTTGCGCCCGTCCACCCGTCGCTAAAATTCGACTTGCTGGGCGAGCAGATCGAAGCGTGTCACCAAGCCGGGATTCGCTGCCCGATTTATCTCACGGTCGCGTGGAACGTATCGGCGGCAGAGCGTCACCCGGAATGGCGGCAGGTCGATATAAACGGCAAAAACGTCGGGGCCGGGCCACTCGATGCGGGCTGGCCGTGGCTTTGCGTCAATACGCCCTATGCCGACGAGTTAATCGCGCAAACCGAAGAGTTGATGGGCTTGTACGACTGCGACGGCTTCTTTTTCGATATTTTGATGTTTCACCCGGACGGCTGCCTTAACCCGGCCTCGCTCGACGGAATGCGAAAGTTGGGTCTCGACCCGAGTGACGCCCTTGACCGTCGCAAGCACAACAATTTGATTGCGCGCCGGTTTATGGAGCGCACCTCAAATGTCATTCGGGAAAAGCTGCCGCACGCGGGCGTGTTTTATAACTCGCGCTGGGGGCTGCATTTTTCCGAAGAAAAAGACTATTACGGGCAGGTCGAAATCGAATCCCTCCCGACGGGCGGCTGGGGCTACAATTTTTACCCGCAATGGTCGCGCTACGGGCGCAATTTCGATTTGCCCATGCTGGGCATGACCGGACGCTTCCACCGAACGTGGGCAGATTGGGGTGGCCTCAAACACCCGGACGCGCTCAAATTCGAGTGCGGGGGAATCTTGGCAAATGGCGGGGCCGTGTCGATTGGCGATCAACTTCACCCGCGCGGCAAATTGAACGAGGCCGTGTACGACGTAATCGGCGAAGCGTTTGCTGACGTGGAAGCCGTGGAGGCGTATTGCGACGGGGCGAAAGCCGAAACCGAAATCGGTTTGCTTGTCCTTAATCCGCTGGCGGAAAAAGCCAATCAGGGCGCGGGCGGACTGGTGAACGCCTCGACGGAAAACGTCGAAGGGGCGTCCAAATTGCTGATGGAATTGCACCAGCAATTCGACTTAATCACGCCCACGACCTGTGATGATTTCAGCCGTTACAAAGTCCTCGTCGTTCCCGACCGCGCCCAAGCCGACGCGGCAACGGTTGCCCGTTTGCGTGACTTCATCGCACAGGGTGGCGGTTTGCTTTTGTCGCATCACGCTTTGCTCAATGCCGAAGCGGGAGAATTCGCCCTCGCCGACGAAATGGGCGTTTCGTATGTTGGACTTGCCGAATCCAATCCCGACTATTATCAAATCACCGCGCCGGATTTGCTGGGGCCGGTGACGCGGGAAAAATTCGCCTACTGTTTGTACGAAGGCCCATCGGTTCGCGTCTCGCCGCAGGCCGGGACAGAAATTCTCGCCGACGCCTACCAAACCTATTTTAACCGAACCGGCGAGCATTTCTCGTCGCATGGTTTTACGTGCCCGCTGACCGAAAAAGCCGATTATCCTGCCGTTACGCAGAAAAATAAGGTACTCTACCTCTACGGGCCGGTGTTTTCCGCGTATCAAAAATACGGGGCGCTTGCCTCTCGCGCTCTTGTCGGCGGCTGCTTGCACCGACTGCTTCCCGATCCGCTTATACAAACGAGCGCCCCGGCGAGCGCGGAAGTCACGGTGATGCGGCAAGACGCGCAGAAGCGGCAGATTGTGCATATCGTCAATTACAGCCCGCAGCGGCGAAGCACGCCGCACGTTGAAGTGCTGGACGCGCCGATTCCGCTTCATGGCGTTCGCGTGGCGTTGAAAGAAAACAAGTTGGTGAAGCGGGCTTTTTTGGCAAGAAGCCAAGCGGAGTTGCCGATAATAAAAGAGAACGGGCGCGTCGTGGTGACCGTTCCGCGCGTGGACGCCCACGAAATGGTGGTTTTTGAAGAAGCGTAACGGCGAATTATTACAAATGTGGTGAAGCCGATTGAAACCGAACGGCTCCAAAGGTTGAATACGCGATAAAAGGGTAGAAAGTATCGATGAAGAAAACGTCACAAATCGCTCTGGGTGCGAGCGTCCTTTTCTTTTTAGCGGCGGGCATGGTCAAGTTTTGGCCGGAGGAACGGTTTTCCCCTCGGCCCGTTTTAAGCCCTGCGAGCGTAACCGGCACGTCACCTCTCCGGGTTCTCGGCCCGTCCGCGCAAGTTTTTCCGGGAAATCAAGGATTCCTTCCCCCGTGGCTGCGGCGTGACCCGGCTCCGCCGCGTGATACGAACCGGTCGGAAAATAACGCCGCATTGCCTCTTTCACTCGGTTCGCCCACTACGCTTCCCGGCAAAAAGGCGGTAATGGTTTTGCCTGCCGCTTCCGTAAGTGCCGCGCCGGACAAAAAAGCGCCCTCTACAAAAAGTGTGTCGCTCGCCGCGCAAAATATGCCGGTCGGCGACGTGTTGGCGCAGGTATTCCATCGGGCCGGGGTTCCGTTCTCGCTGCCGGGCCGGCTGCGCGAACCCGTAAATATTATCTTTGTGGACGCGCCGCTTTCGCAGGCGTTGGATCAAACCCTGAG
>CAXTBP010000341.1:0-3344 GCA_964241985.1 uncultured Armatimonadaceae bacterium
GGAGTCCAAAGCGCTTTTCGCGTCGTCCAAAATGAGAATGCGCGGGTCGGCGAGCAGAGCTCGGGCGATTGCCACGCGCTGTTTTTGCCCGCCCGATAATTTGATACCGTCTTCGCCGATTTTGGTTTCGTAGTTGTCGGGCAACTCCATAATGAAGTCGTGCAAATCGGCGGACTTGGCAGCGGCGATAACCTGCGCGTCGGTCGCGTCGCGCTTGCCGTAGCGGATATTTTCTTTGAGCGACACCGAAAACAAAATGGTTTCCTGCGCGACCATGCCGATGTGACGCCGCATGGTTTCCAAACGGACTTTGCGAACATCGTGCCCGTCCACCAAAACCCGGCCCTTTTGCACGTCGTAGAAGCGGGCGAGCAAATTAACAACAGTCGATTTCCCTGCCCCCGACGGGCCGACGATAGCGATAATTTCGCCGGGCCGCACATGAAACGACAAATCGTGCAAAACCGGCTGGTCAGCATCGTAGCCGAACGTCACATGGTCGAACTGCACATCGCCGCTGACGGTCGGCAAATGCACGGCATCCGGCGCGTCGATGATTTCCGGCGTGGTGTCGAGGGTTTCAAACACGCGCTCGATTGCGGCGTTCGCCCATTGTAATTGGACATTGAAGTCCACCAAGCGCACGACCGGATCGTACAAGTAGGCCAAATACGAATAAAACGCCAAGAGTTCGCCCGGCTTGAGCTGCCGCTGCAAAACGAGCGTTCCGCCAAGCCACAAAAGCGCGCCCGTTCCGACCATGCGAATCAGCTGCGAGCTGGCCCCCAAAAAGCGGTTCATCTTGGTTTGCTGCATCGACAGTTTGAAATTGTCGCGCACTGTGTTCATAAACTGCTCGGTTTCGTAGTCTTCGTGCGCGAACGCTTTGACGACCGCAATCGCCCCGATTTTCTCGGTCAAAACCGAAATCATCTTTTCCCAGCGCTCGCGCAATTCCACCGATACGACGCGAATGCGGGACAAAAGCAATTTGTAGTTGACGACATAAAACGGCAAAACGGCAATCGTGAGGAGCGCCAAGCGACTTTCCAGATAAAACAACCAGCCGATAATCAGCAAAAGGGTCGCCACATCGGTAATCAGATACACGAAGCCCTGCGTCAAAGCGAACTGAATCGTATCAATGTCGCCGGTCAATCGCGCCATGATTTTGCCGGGCTGCCGCCCGTCGTAGTAGGCGAGCGAAAGCCGCTGCAAATGCCGGTACGATTGAAAGCGCATATCGAAAATCACGCGCTGCCCCAGCCAGCCGATAAGGTAGTTGAGCGTGTACGAGATCAAGCCGCGCACCGCATACAAACCGATAATGCCCGCGAAAATCCACGCGAGCAGTGTTTTGTCGCGTTTGGGAATAGCGACATCCAGCACTTCTTTTTGCAGCAGCGGCAGGGGAATCGCCGACAGCGTGACCCCGATAATCAGCACGACGGCAAGCGCGACGCGGATTCGGTACGGGCGCAGATACAGGATAAGTCGCTTGAAGTTTTGCATGGGCTAAGTCAAAAACCACGTTTAGTATACCGCCGCCGCGTTTCGCGCTTTGACGGGAAGAAGGTTTTTTGTCGGGTAACGGGAAACAGCCGAGCAGAAACGATTCCAATTTAGGATAACACACGATGCCGCGTCACCCTTTGGTTTGTTCTGTACTACTCGGTTTCGCCCTACTTACACTCGCGGGCGGACTGCCAAATACGTCCCGGGCGCAAACGGCCCCACATGACGCCGTCGCAACTCAGCCGACCGGCGAGTCGCTCTACGAAGAAGGCACGAAACTTTTGACACGCGGGCGCAATTTTGAGCGCGCCATTACGGTTCTTTCCCAAGCCGTTAAACAAGAATCGGAAAACAGCGACTACGTGCTCGCGCTTGGATGCGCTTATGCGTCGCGGGCGTCGGTACTCAGCCGCGCTATCGAGGCGAGCCGAACCTACGCCGCCGATACCGAACACTACAAAGCGGCGAAAAGCAAATGGACGGCGGCGCAAAAAGACCCGAAAAATCCGGCCTATGGGTACGCCAAACCGGAGCCGCCCGCCCCGCCGCGTACACAAGACGACAATCGCTTGTTCAAAATAGCGATTTTTGAAGCGGAAACGCAGGTGCGAAAACTATCTCTCGATGCGTGGCAAACCGTGGACAAAGCCGTCGTCCTGCGGGAAAAAGACACGCCGGAACGTCGCGCCGAGGCTCGCAATACGCAGGGCTGGTGTCGAATTTTGCTGTATTTGGATGCGCGGTACACGGTGAAAGCATCGTGGCCGCCCGAACAAACCGCAAAAAACAGCGGCGACGGCGCGCAGAAAACACCCGCCGAACTCGCCCAAATGCGGGAAGCCATTGCTAAAACACTTTTCACGCCCTTGCAGGAAGCCGCCGATTTGCAGCCTAACAACGTTTCTTATCTGCGTTCGCTTGGCGATGCCTACGTGACGATGGGAACCCACGAGCACAGCAAAAATCCCATCTACCGAACCAAAGGCACGAATATTTTAACCAAAGCGCTGGAAAAATCGCCCGACGATGCCCTGCTCCGCCTGCGTATAAGCGGTTTGCGCGGTTTGCGCTCGCTGCTCGGCGGAAATACGTCCGGCCCACAATTGGCAGTCGATGTGATGAAGCAGGTCGTGCAAAGCGACAAAAACAACGCCTATTTGTGGTACAGTCTGTTCGCCGTCGCCGGGGACGCCCACGACTACGACACGGCGATGGACGCTTTGCAAAAAGCGGGCGGCGCATCGTCGTTTCGCATGGCCCGTTACTCTGTCGCCGCACCTAAAACGCTGGCGTGGGCCTTTGCGGCCGTGTCTATCGACCCGCATTGGCAGCTCGTACAAGCCCTGCATTTCGTGAACGGGCACATTTACGCGGACAAAAGCAGTCTTACCGCCGACGCCCCGAAGTTCGAGCACGGCGTACTCGTTATGGCGCACCGATTCAAGACGGCTATGGCGTCTGCGGAATTAACGCCCGAAGAGCGCGTTAAGATAGAAAAGAATCTTTTTTGGGCGGCGTATTACACAACGTATGATACGCACCCACTAAAAGACCGCTTTCCGCAAACCCCCGAAGACAAGCAACTTTACGCCGAAGCGCAAAACTACATCGCAAAAAACGATGCCGACCTGTCCGCCGAAAAAGCGATGGGATTGCGCCCCTGACAACTCAGTCGCTTGAAATTTTCCGTGATGTCTTCCTACTACCAAACGCGAACGGGGCCATCGCTGGGTGAACGATTCGCTCCCATTCGCCACCCAGAACGTTGTGATATGCCGCTCGCATTTGTTCGGCAGCCGTAATGGTGTCCATGCCGCCCACTCCGGTAC
>CAXTBP010000342.1:0-3286 GCA_964241985.1 uncultured Armatimonadaceae bacterium
GCGTAAACATTCGGTCGCCCAGTGTTTTGACGCCATACGGCTCGACCTGCCAGCGCCCTTCCCATTCACCGGCGGTAAATGATTCCGCCCCAACGATGGAGCGGCCCGTGCTATGCGCGGACGAGGCGGCGACTTTAATCGTTTCCGATGCCGCACCGTTCACCCAAAATTCGCCCATCGGAATATCGGCCATCGCGCCGACTTGCAGTTCGTCGAACGGGCCGTCGCCGTAGGGTTCAACCGAAAATTTCAAGCCACGCTGGTGGCACAATTCTTTGAACCGCCCCGCGTAGTTTTCCGCGTACAGATCGGCACTGACGCGCCGCAAATCCCACAAAAACCGTTCGGAGATATCCGCGCTCCCAATCACGCGCCCCGTCACAATCGGCAAGAACGGCACGGGATCGTAGCCGCAGCGTTTTTGAAACTCGGCGCGGAATTTAGGCGTCCAGTTTTGCGTCCCGACTTCGTAGGAATCAATCAAAGCGTTGTCGAGGGACTTGCCGACGAGTTCCGGCCCCATCGCATCCAAAATCGGCGCGACACCTTTTTGCCAGTGTAAGTCCATCGCTTCGCGGCTCAATTTGTCGCATTCCAAACCTAGTCCGGCCTGCGGCGCGGGATGGTTCGTCGTGCCGGTCGATGTGTGCCCGATGCGAAGCAAAACCCAGTCGCCGCCAGCCGGTGCGTCCCACGTTAAGGAGCCGTCCACCCCGCACGACAGCAAAACCGTGTCTTTTTGCCCAATTGCCGCGCCGCCGGGAACGCCGTTCGTATTGCCGATGCCCGACGCGCCGCGCTCGAAAAACGCTTTGGCGCGGATGCCGGGAATGCGATACGCATCGTCGGCAGGTTTGCGAAACGCGATGACGGCAATATCGTTGAAATAGTTCGCGCGCTTGGGCGGTTCTGCTAACTTGCCGTCGAACCGCGCGCCGCCCTTAACTGTGGTTTCCGACCACGTCAAAATCTGCATGGAATGGGCGGCATCGATCCACGGCCCGCCCGAACTCGACCACCCCGCGCAGTTGTGCAAACACAGTTCAATGCCAAGCCGTTTGGCTTCGCGGGCCGCCCACGTCATGTGGTCGCGCCATTCCGCGCTCATGTACGGCACTTTTCCCGCCGGAATGCCTTGATCGACATTGAAAATCTGCGCCCCGCCCATTCCGACGCGGGCCATCGCTTCCAAGTCGGCGGTGATGCCCGCTTTGGAACTGTTGCCGTTCATCCAGTGCCACCACGTATGCGGTTTGGCCGACGCGGGCGGATTGGTGAAGCGGCTTTGCAGCGCGTTCGATACAGCCGGAGCGGCGGGGGCTTTTTGCGCGTGAACCACAACGGGCGCGGAAAGTGTAAGAGCGCACGAGGCTATGGCGGCAAACCTAATTCGGCGGTGTTTCATAGTATGAAAGTTCGCCCAATCACAACCCGACCCCTTTATTCGCGCGCCCACGCTTTGGTCGGCTTACTGCCGCAGAAGTTGTTTTAGCACTTCGGTAATATGTTCGCGCGTTATTCGGCGGACAATCAAATCGGGTGGTGTCGCAAAGCCCTGTGTATCTGCGTCATTGAGCAGGTTTGGTACGTGTTGCCGAAAATAATCCGTTGTCCAAACCACGTATCCTTGCCGCGTTCCGTCTTCGTAAAGGACTTCCATGTTGCAGCATCCGTCGGTTTCTTCGACGGTTGGCTCCGCGTAGGCTTCAAATTCCAGCCAAATCGCATACTTCATAGTTCGTTTTCGGCGAAATCGCATCGGACGCGGAGTGGAACGCGGTTATACCGAAACGGCGTTGGTTTGAGCAAGGCCATGCAGATGGGCGTTGTCGGGGCGCGGCAGGTGCGGGCAGCAGTTGCCGCCCGACGGAAGGAGTTTGCCGGGGTTGAGCAAATCGTTGGGGTTGAACACGCTCTTAATTTTTTCCATCGTGTCCAGATCGTCGGGCGAAAACATCAGCGACAGGAACTCTTGTTTTTCGATGCCAATACCGTGCTCGCCCGTCAACGCGCCGCCCGCAGCGATACAGGCCCGTAAAACGTCACCGCCCGCTTGCAGAACGCGCGACACCTCTTCGGGGTCGCGCTCGTCGAACAAAACGGCAGGATGCAAATTACCGTCGCCCGCGTGGAACACGTTGGCAATCCGCAGATTATATTTTTTGCCGATTTCAGCGATTTCCTTCAAAACACCGGGCAGTTTCGTGCGGGGCGCGACGCCATCTTGCGTAGCACACGACGGGGCAAGCCGCCCAATCGTGCCGATGCTTTTTTTGCGGGCCATCCATAAACGCGCCCGCTCTTTGGCGTCACGGGCTGTTTGAACTTGCCGCGCACCGCCGTCGGTGCAAATTTTTTTTATGCGCTCGGCCTGTTCGTCCAAGCCGACGCTCGGCCCGTCCACTTCAATCAGGAGAACCGCCCCGGCGTCGGTCGGGAGTCCCAACTGATAGGCTTCTTCCACGCACTGCAAAATGGTTTGGTCGATCATCTCCAGCGCGGCGGGCAAAATTCCCTCGCCGATGATGGACGAAACCAAGTTGGTCGCGTCGTCAATGGTTTCGCAGATAGCAAGAAGCGTTCGCACGGATTCTGGTGCGGGAACGAGTTTGACGGTCGCCTCCGTCACAATGCCCAGCGTCCCTTCCGAGCCAACAAGCACGCCGGTTAAATCATAGCCCCAGTCGTCGGTCGTCAATTCCACAACTTGCCCGTCAGGCAAAACGACTTGCACACCCAAAATATGATTGACAGTCACGCCGTATTTGAGCGTGTGCGGCCCGCCCGAATTGGCGGCGACGTTCCCGCCGAGGGTACACACAGCCTGCGACGATGGATCCGGCGCGTACAGAAAGCCGTCTTGGGCGACGGCTTTGGTCAAGTAGGTATTGACGACGCCCGCCTGCGCCCGCATTCGTCGGTTGTTCAAATCCACATCGATAATGCGGTTCATGCGCGACACGCACAGCAAAACTTCGCCGGGCCGCGCCATAGCGCCACCGGCAAGGCCCGTTCCCGCCCCGCGCGGCACGACGGGAATGCCTGCATCGTGACACAAGCACATGATTTGCGCCACTTGCTCCGTCGTGCGCGGCAAAACGACGACACCCGGCAGGGCTTTTTCCAATGTGTAGGCGTCGCTTGCATACACGTGCTTTTGCGCATCGGTTTCGCGCACGGCATGATCGCCGACGATGGCGCGTAAGGCGTCGATAAACGCGGAATTCAGCGAAGAAGGTCGCGCGGTTTCCGGCGCGGCAGAAAGCGTTGGTGTCATATTTTTGTT
>CAXTBP010000343.1:0-3190 GCA_964241985.1 uncultured Armatimonadaceae bacterium
CCGGTGTCCGTTGTGTCGTCGCCGTGACGTTCACGGGATTTTGCGCACGGGTCGGTAGCGCAAGCCCTCCGAACACTCCACCCAATGCCACGAATCCAGCGAGCATTCCCGCGCTTGTTAAACGGTGTTTCATAATGGATTAGTCCCTCACTTGGAGCAAAACGTTCAAACCGAAAATTTTCAAGCCGCGCGTTTTTTCACTTCGCTTGCAGCCCATTCGTCAATCGTGCGACGGGACAGCGAGAGCGGCGGGGGCAAATCTGGCAAAGCGTCGTAGGAAAACCATGCCGCCCGCGCAAGTTCCGTTTCGTCAATCACAATGTCGCCGCTTTCCCACTCGGCGACAAAGGCGACCATGACCTGATGCGGAAACGGCCACGGCTGCGATCCGGCATACTCAGGCCAGCCGACTTTGACGCCCGCTTCTTCTTTGACTTCACGGATCACGCAGGCTTCCAAACTTTCGCCCGGTTCGACAAAGCCCGCGAGGATTGACCAGCGCGTCGCCCAGCCGTCTTTTTGCGCGAGGAGGACGCGCCCCTGCCCGTCGTGGATAAGAGCCAGCACGGCGGGCGAAACCGGCGGATACCATTCGTAGCCGCAGTTCGGGCATTTTTTCGCCCAGCCTCCGGTGATGGCTTGCGTTGCGGTTCCGCATTTGGGGCAGAATTTGGATTCGCGCTGCCAGCGCAGGATTTGATGCGCGTACCCGGCAAGCGCGGCCCAATCGCTTTCCATCGCGCCGAACAAATCGCGCAAGCCCAGTGCTTGATAGTCTTCGGGACTTGCCGCGTCGTCAGCGGTTTGCCATGCCAAACACGGCACACCGTCCAGCGTTCCCAAATACAGCGGCGCAGTTTGCGCGGGGAACGTTTGCAGAACGTCCGCGATTTCGACAGGCGCGGGCGCTTCGGTCAAACTATCGGCGCGGAGTAGGGCGTCGTGCTTGCGGAACACGAAGCAGTACCCCGGCCCGTTTTGCGGCGCAGGCGCGGGCGGGAACGCGCGAATGAACCCGCCGTTTGCGTCAATTCCCGCGAACAAGGCTGCCCGCTTCTTGGAACCGAAGGAACTCAGCGCTGCCCAAAACCGGCGACAGCGTGAACGTGTGCGCTTTGGGCTGCGCCATTGCTCGCTGCTCCTTAACCAAATCGGCTTCGAGGGCGTCCATGCCGCTCATCATTTTCTTAACGCCGTTTTTGACGTTTGCGTCGCCCTCATACGGAACTTGATACGTCCGCCATCGGTCGTTATGGATGTTGGAATGCTTGCGCGTCAGGGCCGAAACGTCCTGCGCCTGCTTGAGCATCGGGGTCGGCAAAACGGCGAGATTGACGCCTGCCGCTAATTCTTCGCTCGTAAACGTGCCCGCAGGTGTCGCGCCGCCCCCGTCAATGTTGAGCGCATAGCGGCCCGGCGCAAGCCCTTTAACGGCTAAGATTTCTTGATCGAGCGCCTGCACAAAGTCAGACGATTTGAGGGCGAGCGTATACGGCGCGTCTTTGCCATCCAAGTTAAGTGGGAACGGAAGCGCGCCCTCTTTGCACGTCCACGACAGCGTGTTGGCGTTGCCTTTTACATTGGAAATTTGCGCGTTTGTCGCGCCCGTCATTTTCGCCGATGGGGCATCCAGCGAGACGGACGACACAAGCGCGGGCGCGTTCCATGCCTGAAGCAAAGCCTGCGCCATAATTAAGTGCCCGCCCGCGCCGGGATGCACACGGTCGGGGATGATTTTCTGTGCCGTCGCGTTGTCGGCCTCGTTCGCTTTTTGCAGCATTTGCACGGGCAGCGTATTCAAATCGGCGGTTTGCGCGAGGGGCGTGCGGCCCGCCAAATCGCGGACGTAGCCGGAATAGCGGAGCAGGGTCGCATTGTAGCCGCCCGGGAAGCCCGGCGCGCGGGTCACGTCGTCATACGGCGACGGCTGAATGAGCGTCAAGCGAACGCCCGGATTGTCCGTCCGCACTTTGTTCACCAAATGCTCGTATCCGCTCGTATACGTTTGGAAAATGCCCGCATCGTAGGCTCGGTATGCGGCGTCGTTCATGCCAAGCATCACCGTTACGACCGTTGGTTTGTACGCGGTCACGTCGCGGTCAAGGCGCGTGTCGATCTTGCCGCCCCCGCCGCCGCCCACGCGGTCGCCGCCCCAGCCCGAATGAATGAACGTGATTTTTTGACCGGGAAAGCGGGTCACGACGAAATCTTCGGTCATAATCGTGTATTGCCGCTGATCCGTGATGCTATCGCCGTAGAAAACCACGCGGTCGTTGTTTTTAAGCGCGAACATACCCGGCTCGCTTTGCGCCCGCGCGACCGTTGCGCCCATTCCGCAAACCAAACCAACAACCGCCGATGCGCAAAGCCCGCGCCCTATAAACCGTGAATGGAAAATCGAAGTCAACAATGGCCTCCCAAGCCCCGGCGGAACGCGCGGGACAAAATCAAGTGTATGGCTTAGGGTTCGCTGTCGCCCGCGCTTAGTCCTGCCGGTCGCCTATTCCAAAACAAGCAAAACCACGCCCTGACGCGGCAGCAAAAGCGACAAGCGCACGGTTTGATCGCCGCCGATTTCCGCCGTTGCGGCAACATCGCTTGCGGGCATCATGACCGAAGCCGCTTCGAGTACCGCCGTTTGTTCGGGCGTCGGTTCGGGCGGCGAACCCATTTCCTGCCACGCCGTGTAGGCGTTGCCGTGCCGGTCGTCCACGCGAAACGCCGTCACCGAAACTTGCCCCTTTGCTGCAAGCGCAGCGGGAAGGTTTTGCAAAACGAGCGAAACGTCGGCGGTCGGGCCGGGCAAATCGTCGTCGTGATAATGCCACAGCAGTACGAAAAGTTTGTCGCCTTGTTCGCTCACACTTGCCAGCACACCGACATCGGGCGTGTCGCCGCGCACACCATTTGCCACGATGGCATCGAGCGGAACCATCGCATCGCTTTCGGCATGGACGCGATTGCCGTGCATTTTTGCCATCACGCGAAAAGCGTTCAGCACGGGAAGGGCAAGGCCGTCACGTGTCGCCAGCACCCGAAATCCGGCGAACAGTGGCATATCCTCAAACTCGAACGCCCATGTCAGCGCGCCTTCCAAATAGACGCCGTGCTTGCGGGCCAAATCGTGTTTGCGGGCGAAACTTGCAACCGTGTACGACGAATACATCGCCCCGTTTCGGTAACCCAACTG
>CAXTBP010000344.1:0-3142 GCA_964241985.1 uncultured Armatimonadaceae bacterium
AAGATACGCTGCTGCGCCGTCCCCCCTTTCTCCAAATCACCGCCGTGCCACATAATGAGCGTTACGAAGCGCGAGGGGGCAATTGGCGAAACGACTTCAGGGGCCGGAAACGGAAGGTTCGGAGGCATCACACGATTCGATGCCAGCGCTACCGGCGCGTCCGTGGTAGCGGCAACTATCGGTCGGCAGTGTGGTTGGCGGGTCAGAAGACCATCGCGCACCAATTGATCGATAGCCGCACGTACAACATTTCGATGTACGTGCAAATCGGCTGTCAATAGGCGCTCGGCAGGAAGCCATTCTCCTACCGAATACTGACCTGAGAGAATACGCTCACGAAGAATGTGAGCGATATGGACGGGAGAACGTACTGAGGAAACCTTTCGAGCGCCAACAATCATGGCTTTATTATTACACATGACATCTGTTAAACGACAGAATTCTCCGTCATGTACTGAGAACAATATACCATTTTGTACCAAAATACTTCAATATTTTGGTACAAAATATTGAAGTATTTTGTTTCTTATGGTACAATCATGGATAACTCACAGGCGTTGCTGCCTTCTCTGACGTGTGCTGTCAGCGAAGAAATCGAGCAGCGTTAGCGCGTACATAGTCTGTACGCCCCTGCGAACAACGCCGTATTGTAGGAGTATTGTTATGATTGTCTCCATCTCGCCATCAGGGCGTCGTCGTGCCGCTTTTACCCTGATCGAGCTGCTCGTCGTCATCGCTATCATTGCGATCCTCGCCGCTATCCTCTTTCCCGTCTTCGCCAAAGCCCGCGAAAAGGCCCGCCAAGTTTCCTGTTTATCCAACAACAAGCAGCTCGGTTTGGGCATCATGCAGTATGTGCAAGACTATGACGAGACGTTTCCCTGCGGAAATATGCCTTCGGACATCGGCGCACTTTACGGCGGGGGAGCCGGATGGGCCAACCAAGTTTATACGTACGTTAAAAGCGAAGCCGTCTACGTGTGTCCTGATGATCAAGGCTACAACGGAACCACGATTGAAAGCTACGCGATTAACGAAAATCTGACCTCCGGCGCGAAGGTGGACGGCAACAACACGCCTCAGGGCGGCGCGTTGTCGATTGCTGCCTGTGGTGCTCCGGCAAGTACGGTACTTTTGGGCGAGACCCATGCGTGCGGGCAATATACACGGGTAACGGTTGCCGGTGAGTTGACCAGCCCGGCCATCACCGGCTTCTCTTGGGCCGGTACGGGCGGCCCGGGTCTGAACGTCGCCTCGAACGTTTGCACCAACTACGCGCTGGGGTTAGTGGTCGGGCCGAGAGCCTATCCCAATAACCCCGCACGGCACACGAACTGGGGCAACTGGCTGCTGGCCGACGGTCATGCGAAATTCCTGAATCCGCTCCTCGTCTCCCCCGGCTTCAACGCCCGGAACTCGACCGACGATTCAACCGTGAACACGTCAAACTCTAACCCTTATTTTGCGGCTGGAACCGGCTTCGGCGGCAACAACGTTGTCACCGGCAGCCCGTTCGTTGCGACCTTCAGCGCCAAGTGACACCTGTCGGTGGAACGGGCTTGCGGATAGCCACTACGCTCACCCCTACGGCCTCCGCGATTGCGCGGGTGATGAACGGATGGATTTATGGACTGGCCTCGCTGCTATCGGCGGGGCCAGTTCCATTCCGGTAGGGCCAACTCCGTTCCTAGTGATTTCCTTAGACAGCCGCGCTCGGGGAACAGGATAAAGGTTGTCCGCGCCTTGGTCGCTGACCACACAGGAAAGACGTACGCCTCCGCGCGAATTAAGGATCATTGTTTATGCTTTTTCGTTTCCTCTTTCCCTCCGTACTTTTTGTTTTGCTTGCCAGCGCGGCTCACGCTGCAGACGGCCCCGGTATTTATCTGGATTCGCTCAACCTCGGCAACATGACACAGGACTTTGGCGAACCCCACGCCGGGAAGTCCGTGGACGGGAAACCAATTACACTTGGCGCACGTGTCTTCGCGCACGGAATCGGAACCCACGCCAACAGTGTGTTCCAAATTCCCCTTGCGGCAAAGGCGGAACGGTTTGAAGCAACGGTCGGTGTCGATGATGAAACGAAGGGACGGGGATCCATTATTTTCCGCGTCCTCGTTGATGGGAAAGTCGCCGCGCAGACGGGCGTCCTGCATGGCGGCGACGCCCCACAACATCTCACGGTTTCGCTGACGGGGGCCAAGGAGTTAGCACTTCTTGTCGTGCCGGGAAGCACAGGCATGGGCTACGATCACGGCGATTGGGGCGACGCCATCATCACGCTTGCCAAAGGCGAAACGGCTCTGCCCGCACTTTCCACCCGTCCCCGCTCGGTGGACGCAGCCGCCCGCATGACTATCGCGCCGACCAGCGACGTTCCGGCACTTCATGGCGCGCGCGTAGTTGGCGCGACGCCGGGGCGACCGTTTCTCTTCCTTATTCCAGCCACGGGTGTCGGCCCGCTGACCTATTCGGCAAAGGGTCTTCCCGCCGGATTGTTTCTTGATCCCAAAACCGGCATCATCTCAGGCTCTTTGCAAAAAGCGGGGACGAGTTCCGTCACGCTTTCCGTCAGCGGGCCTAAGGGGGCGGCACAACGGGTCTTGTCCATCGTCGGCGGGTCGAACCGCGTCGCTTTGACGCCGCCGATGGGCTGGAACTCATGGAACGTTTGGGGAACCTCGGTAAACGATGCCCGCGTGCGAGCGGCTGCGGACACCCTGCTTACTACCGGTTTAGCGGGACATGGCTTTCAATATATCAATATCGACGACGGCTGGGAAGCGGAACGCGATCCCGAAGGCGTGATACAAACGAACAGCAAGTTTCCTGACATGAAAGCGACCGCAGCGTTCGTTCATAGTAAAGGTTTGCGGTTTGGAATCTACTCTTCTCCCGGTTCCAAAACCTGCGGGAACTTTAACGGCAGCTATGAGCATGAGGCGCAGGACGCGCGATCCTACGCGATGTGGGGCGTCGATTACCTGAAGTATGATTGGTGCTCATACGAAGCCGTTGCGAAAGGCGACCACTCCTTGGCGTCGCTGCAAAAACCCTACAAACTTATGCGCGACGCCCTTGACGCGACGAACCGTGACATGTTGTTTTCTGGTTGCGAAAACGGCTGGGGCGACGATTG
>CAXTBP010000345.1:0-3141 GCA_964241985.1 uncultured Armatimonadaceae bacterium
GCTTTGGCTTCCATCATCAAATCAAGGCCAAGGGTGGGAATCGGGCTTAACTGCCGCTCCTTCACCCCGTATAAATAGAGTTCCAAACCGCCGGTTGCGCCCATAACGGCCTCGATATGGTAATCGCCGACGGATTGTACATTGCTCGAATGCGGGGCCGCGTCGGAGTGCGTACTGCCGCTAACCACACCACCCGCACCGCTTTCAGAAGTCGGGTTCGTTGTCGTCGAACCGGCGGACGAAGTCGATGGCGTTTGCTGGGCCAACTGTCCCAGAAATTGAAATCCGGCAATTCCTACAATAGCGATGCCGACAGCAGCGGCAATAAGCGGCGCGTTGCCTTTATTGGCGCGCCCGGCAGAAGACGAAGGAGACGAAAGCATGGGGAAACCTCGCGGAGTTCATGAACCAGTGCGCGGCGTGGCAGGCAAATATAGCTTGCAAAACGAGAAGGCGGAAGCCTAACGCGCGAAACGAAGACGAAAGTTCAAGAAAGGGCGAGGGACGGCGGGCCACGCGAAGCGCGCAGAGCGAGGGTTAGGCGAACGAAGAAAGTCGGTTTTTCGGCATAGCCGACCATGAGGGGCGAAAATGCAAAGCACAGGGCGAAGGCGACCGGAAGCGTCGCGGCGGTTGCAAATGTAGCTTCCCATTGGCACACGGCACAAAAGCGGTCAGGCGCGTCCATCGCGGGCAGCGATTTGGTTTTGCCGGGCCGCACCGCCGTTTGCGCGGATTTGGCGTGTGCCGATTGAACCGAACTCGTTATGCCAGCCGCGCTCGGTTTTTCGTGGTGCTTATAGTGGAACGCTTCGCCAACCGTCGCCAAAAGCACGTACACCAGCGCAACCGCAAGCGCGGCGCGTTGGGTCAGGGCGGGCATTTTTCGGAAAAGCGAAAGCATCGGTTTGAGGGTTTGGAAAAGATTTCCTGTTGGGCAATGCCCAGCACAGTATTCTTATTGGCAGTTTACACAAATTTCTTTATATTTGCAATCCATTTGCAAAATTATTTTTTATAGGACTTGCCACGCAAAGGTAAACTAAACGTACTATGGAACTTAAAAAGAAGCCGCGCGTCGTTGTCGTCGGCTCAACGAACACGGATTTGGTCGCAAGTGTGCCCAATATCCCCCGCCCCGGCGAAACGGTTTTGAGCCGTGTCCCGCTTCAAACGCTTGCGGGCGGCAAGGGCGCGAACCAAGCCGTCGCCTGCGCCCGGCTCGGCGCGTCCGTAACCTTTATTGCCCGCGTCGGCGACGACGCCTTTGGGCAGGCCGCGCTCGCAGCCTTCGAGGCCGACGGGCTGGACACGCGCTTCGTGCAAACGACGCCCGGTACTGCCTCCGGCGTCGCCTTAATTTCCGTCAACGAAGCGACCGGCGAAAACGCGATTGTCGTTGTCCCCGGCGCAAACGCCTTTATATCGCCTGAAGATGTTCAAGCCGCCGAAACTGCCTTTGACGAGGCTTCAGCCGTCGTCCTGTCGCTGGAAATTCCACTCGAAACCGTGTGCGAAGCCGCTCGGATGGGCGCGGCCCGCAAAATCCCTGTCATTCTCAACCCGGCCCCCGCGCAAAAACTCCCGCCCGCCCTTTTGGCGCACACGACAATCTTAACGCCCAACGAAACCGAAGCGCATCAAATCGCGGGCACGAGCGAACTTACCGAAGCCGACGACTTGGAAAGCCTCGCCGCCCATCTTTCAACAACCGGTGTCCCGTCCATTGTGCTCACGCTCGGCGCAGTCGGCTGCATAGTCGCCACACCCGACGGCATAGAAATTGTGCCCGCCCCGTCCGTTCGCGCCGTGGATACCACCGCTGCCGGGGACTGCTTCACCGGCGCGCTCGCCTGTGAGATAGCTCGTGGAAAACCTCTGCGTGAAGCTGTCGCCTTCGCCCAGTATGCTGCCGCTCTATCCGTCACCCGCAACGGCGCACAAAACAGTTTGCCGACCCGCGCCGAAGTAGAATCGTTTCTTCGCAGCCGATAAATCCAAAACAGCAGGAGCCAAACAAAATGTCCGATGTAATAGTGAAAGTTGAACGGTCTGAACCGCTCGCTGCCTTCGTGCAAGAGCAAACCGAGAAAGGTAATTTTGAATCGCCCGCCGCTTATATTCAAAACTTGGTGGAAGAAAAGCGTTTGAATTCATCTTACGAAGAAGAGATTGATGCAAAAATTTTAGAAGCTATCCAATCAGACCGACCCGACCACGTTGTGACGCCTGCGTTCTGGGAAGAGAGACGCGCCGGTTTGAAAGCGCGATTAGAAGAAGCGCGGCAAAACAGGTGAAGGACAAAAAAAGAAATGTTTGTCAACAAGCGTGAAGAAGATGGCTGGCGTAGTCGCCCTTTGAATAACCAATCAAGGTACTGACGCAACCACCCCATTCAGCGAGCATACGTTCCGCTACCTGAAAAGCTATATCGGTCGATAAATCGGACTCGTCCCCTCTTTGACCGATAGGAGAAATTTGGATTTCCGAAAGCGGCGGTGCGCCGATTACTCTTTCCAATCGGTCAATCTCATCTTTGGAATACGTTGGGCTAACGTCGGTATCGAGCGGCACGTTGATAACTTCCACTTCCTTACCATCCACTCGGAGCCGAAGGTAAATACCCCAAAATTCGCCTTCGTCTTCACCGCCAAGCGAGCGCATGAACTCTCGGAGCATATCGAGAGAAACGCGAATTGGTGTTGCGATCAGGATTGCAAGAGCCACAGTATACCAATTTCACAAAATCAAAGAAAAAGCGGCCCGATATTGGGCCGCTTTTTGGTGCTACTTGATGGCGGCGCGTCCTACTTCGCCCGGTTCGTAGTCCAGCACTGGGGACAGCCAGCGTTCCACGTCGCGGACGGGCATTTGTTTTCGCTCGGCATAGTCTTCGACTTGGTCGCGCCCGATTTTGCCGACGCTGAAATACTGGGCGTCTTTGTGCGCGAAGTAAAAACCGGAAACGGACGAGGCCGGGAACATCGCCAGGGTGGAGAAGAACAAGGTCACCACGATGACCCGGAGCAGCAGCGACCGGCTCCAGAACGCCACCGCGGCGCGGAACCGGGAGCCCCGGAGCCGCGACAGGAACGAGGATGCGGACCGGGCCGGCTCCTCGCCGGACGCCGCGTCGGGCTC
>CAXTBP010000346.1:0-3134 GCA_964241985.1 uncultured Armatimonadaceae bacterium
GCTCGTCAACGCGCCCACTTACCGCTTTTGGGATTAACAGTCGTCCTCAATGCAGAAGGTCGCCTGTAAACAGGCGACCTCCAAAATAGGAATCATTGACGGACGCATTTAACTGGTCGGAATTGTCGTACCGGTCTGATTGTCCACTTTGGTAATTTTGCCGTTGATGTCCATGTAGCCGAAGGCGCGGAACCAACTGGTGGGGGCCGCGTGCGTTTGCTTCCATTGCATCACGTCGTCTTTTTGCGCTCCGTAGGCTTCCAAAACCGCATACACGTGATCCAAGCAGTTGTTTTGGTATAAGCCGTAGCCGACATTACGCAGTTCGATGGTTTTCCCCTCCGCCGCACCGACATTGCGACTGGCGACATAGGTACGTTTGTACTCCTTGTAGGTGTCGCTGGGCGAATAATGCCCCCGCATCTTTTTGAAAAGTTCGGCTTCGGTCGCGGCATAGTCGCGCCACGGCGTGTTCGTATCTTTGCCTTTTTCAATGGCAACACGCCCCCCCGGCGCGTCCGTTGCCCCCAAAGCGTAGGTTCCGTTGTCGAGCATATAGGCCCATGCGACATGGCCTTGCAGAATTGCCATTTTCGGCGCAACGAACACATAGGCGACGCCCTTGCGGGTCATTTTAACCACGACTTTGTTCAACAAGTCTTGGTACGACGACCAATTCGCGTTGCCGTAGTTTTTCGGGTTGCATTCGCCGGTATCGCCGGAACCGTTTGCGGGGCGACCCATAACTTCCTGCACGGCCTGACCAACCCATTGATCGCGGCATGGCCCGGCGGCGCGGTGGCCCGCGTTTGCGGGCGCGGAGGCAATTCGAAGTAGTAAACCGCAAGCAATCGCTACCGAAGCGGCTCCCAAAACAACGGAGGCGGCACGACGAATTAGCATGGAAGTGTCCTTTCCCGACCGTTACACGAGCCGGACACAAATATCAGTGCGAACCGAAGCGAACCAACAAAAAACAGCAAACCGTTCGTTTCGGTTCAAAGCATTGTGCGCCCGCACCGTGACAGAAACGTGAAAAATTTTACGCGGCAAATTCAAAGTTGCCGAGAAAGTCCAGCGCGTTTTTTATCGCGCCCTCGCCGAGCGGACGGCCTTTTTCAAATATCTTGGTGTAAACGGTTTCGCCCAGTTCCGACCGCAGTCGATCCAGCCCGGCGGCGTAATCCTCTTGCTGCACCGGAGGAATATGGATGCCGGTTTGTTCGCGCAGCCCTGCCGCCGCGCCGTGCAAAAGCGCCGCAACCTTTAGCTGCTTTTCCATTTGCGCAAGTCCCGCCACCGAATCCAGCGCGAACGCAAGCATTCGTTTGTCGCCCAAATCAAGCAAAAGCGGCAGGCAGAGGCGAAGTTTTTCGCGGGCCTGCCCAGTGTCGGAGCGCGCCTGAACCATTTCACTTAGATTTAATAGTGCGCAGGCCATCCCGCGTTTATCGTTGATTTCAATGAGCAGCGCCAAGCCTTCTTCGTGCAGGCAACAAATTGGAGCGTGTCATGGGAAAGCAGCGCCCCTTCGTCATCCCTATTTTGCGCAGGGGGAAGCAGAGCGGGGTCGGGAAGTGCCAATGGCGCGACCGGGAATTCCCATTCGCCGTTAATAAATAAGCGGCGGCGCGACGTGAGCAAAAGGAATATCTGCGGCACGCGCGTCAAAAGATTGGTCAGGAGGGCGGCAGTGTCGCTGGTTTGGGTAAGTTGCTCCAAATTATCCAAAACGAGAAGCGGAGCGGAATACGCGGCAAAAGCGTTTATAACCGCTTCCCACCGATCCGCATCCAACTTTTCGGACGGTGGAAGGCGGAGGGCATCGCGAGCGATACGCTCCCCCACCCCGCTCGCGTTTTCCACATCGGCGAGATTCGCCCAAAAAACGGCCTGCCCGAAAGCAGGAGCAAGCCGAACGCGCGTGGCTTCGAGCGCAAGCCGGGTTTTCCCAATTCCCCCCGGCCCGGTCAGCGTCACCAAGCGGCGCGGCGGGGTTTTGCCGGTTCCCAAAAATAATTCGCACAGCCGCGAAATATCGGATTCGCGCCCGAAGCAGCGCCCCAGCGCCAGCGGCAGCCGACCGCCGATTCGTGATTATGCAATACCTCCATTAACGCCATTGGGACAATGGGCAAAGCGGCGCTGGTTCGCGTCATTGCTGGAACGTTTTCCCAAAGCACATGGAGGCGTTGGGGCTCGGAAATGGCCCAGTCATAGTACATACTGGGAAGCAGATCGCCGCAGTATAACTCGTGGCAGCGCGCCATATCGCCCCGCCGAAGCGCGGCTTTCAAAATCGGCGACATCGGTGGAAAAGGCGTCGGGATTGAGGCGCACGGTTTGGTGGATGGTCAGGAAAAGCGACTGGGGCGGCGTGCCCGTGGGTTCCAGTTGACGCCGAAGGGCGGCGAGCGCGGCCCGCAAACTGGCCTGCCCTTTTTCCCACTCCGCGTCCGGCCACAAAAACGCGATTAACTCTTCACGGGAATACGCGCGGCGCGTGTGCAGGGCAAGATACGCTAAAAGGGCGGCGCATTTCGCCGTGGTGAAACGCTCCACGGTCGCGTGCGTTTGCCCTTTTTGCGGGGAACGCGAACACGAACCCGCGCCCGCTTGTAGCACAACGCGCAAGCCGCCCAGCATTTCGATCCGCCAGTGTCGCACCATGAGGTAATATCCGTCGTAACGTTTTAGCCGTGCAGGAACCTTGTTGTTATCATACAACAAAAACGCCCCCGTTCCGGCCTTGAATTGCCGGTATTTCCGCGTTCGGGCAATCGCAGCGCTTTATACGCCCCCTACAAAATACGCTGAATCGTCCAAAAAAGCGCGATAACGGCGATAATCAGCGAGCCGGGAATCACGACAAACGTTCGGTAGGCGGGGCGATTTCGGAACCAGCCGACCAGCAAAAAGGCAAGGGCGACCACGGAAAGTTGCCCCAATTCCACGCCGATATTGAAGCCGACGAGCGCGGTCAGAAAACTGCTTTTTTGCAGGCCGATTTCCTGCAAGGCGGCGGCAAAGCCCAACCCGTGAATGAGGCCGAAACCGAAAACGACAACGGGCCGCCACGGCTTCATCTCTTTGGTGAAAAGATTTTCTACGGCGACAAACACGATGGAGGCCGC
>CAXTBP010000347.1:0-3013 GCA_964241985.1 uncultured Armatimonadaceae bacterium
GTTGCGGAGATCTCGCATTACGCGGGATAGACTTGCATCCGCCGCTTTTTCGGCGGCAGAACCAACCTGCTCGGTGAACTTACGCAATGCAACCTCTTGCTGTTTTTCGGATGCTCTTATGGCGTTAGAACTGACCTGTTCGGCTAAGATTTTGGTCAAGTCTTCAAGGTTTGGGTTGGGATGCCATTCGGGATTGAGACGCGGATCGTCTTTACTGGCGTCTGAGATCGGCAAGCAATGATAACAGAACGCCCTTCCAAATGCCGTCAGCATAAAAACACTTTTTCGGATGGTTGGAGCGTCTATATCCATAAACGGGACATCAATACCGTTAATGAAATCCCGACTTTCGTTTTTTTGTAGTGCAATGTAATCCTCCAAAGATTCAGAGGGATGTAGCGTTCCACGCTGAATATGTTGTTCGTAGCGATTTTTGGCGTCTTCATAAAATTCTTCATCGAAGTACACTTTTTCCAGTTCCGGCGACTCAATGAGGGCTTGAAAGATTGCCTTGAAGTCGAAGGACGTTCGTGTATACCGTCTGTGATTATTTAGCCCAGTGGTAAAGTTGTGTTTGTCTACCAATCCCAAGCGCCGCAATTTATCTAAATACAATGGCGCGTGCTGAGGTGAACGGCATTCCGCGTCGGTTCCGGCGTGCGAAAAGTTAAGCCGTAGCGGTCTCTCGGCGTCTTTGTTGTCGGTTACCATGACGACATCGATAACAGGTATGAACGATTGGTCTGAAAAAAGTGTTAGAATTCGCGCCTCATCTGGATTTAACTGCTGAATAGTTTCAGCGAAACCGGCGCGTACCAAATCCGCCTTTTCTTTGTCCATTGAGGCGGCGAGAAGGTCAATGTACATCTTACGGAGGTTTGGCGCATCCTCCGACAAGCGAAATCCTTCCGATATTTTCGCCACTGTTATAGCTGGGGGTTGCTGAAGATTTTCGAGGGGAATGCTTTCTGCACGTGCAAGGAATTGGTCGCGCTCAGTTGTCCCAAAACCAAAAAAATTTATAATTGCGTTTCTTTGGTCTTTTGCAAGTTTGAGTGCGTGTTGTTCCGACGTGTTTGTGTTTTCTGTCATGTTTATTAACCTTTTGGAAACAATTCGTCGAATACCTCTTTGTGCATTGTGGCGCGAAAAGTCGTATTCAATCTATCCAATGCTTTGTAATAAAGGTCGGTGTCGAAGTCGTCTGTTTGCGCGCTCTCTATTATAATTTTCGCACAGGCGTTCATACAATCTGTTGCTTCCTTGTCAAGAAAACAGGCACACGTTTTTATTTTGGTATTCAGTTCAACGAGCATTTGGGCAAAGTCGTCTACTGAAACGCTTTTATCTTGTAAATGGCGAAAGAGAATGCCGCAAGAACTGCTTAAAGTGTCACTAACTTCAGTAATCGCTTTTAGTTTCGCCGCGTAGTAGATCTTGTATAAGTCCAGCTTCCGGTTCCGTTCCCCCAATTTGTAGGTGAGATAAGGAGAAATTACGCCACCGAGAACGCCGCCGATTATACCGGCTATGATTGGGCCGAGCGGGCCGACAGGAGACGTTGGAGCCGCAGCAGTTGCCGGGGACGTAGTGGCGGGTGCGGTTGATACGACTGGCAGAACCGGGCGCGGCGTGGGAAGCGCGGTGGGCACAGGCGTTGGCGACAAAACGGGCGGTGAAGCGGCGGGCCTTAATTGCCCGGTGTCTTGCCCCGCAACCGGCGCGGCGGAAAAGCAAATCAGGCAGGCGAGAGCGGCGAAACACGAAGCGGCGAAATTAGCGGCAGATTTGGTCATTGGTGCGGGCCTTCTACTGGACGGTCGATTTTTTGGCGACTATTTCGGATAAGTCGTCATTTCGCATTAGGGAAGCAACTTCACCATTCAACATGGCGGAATAGGTGGTCATCTTTTTGAGAATTCGCCCCCTTTCGTCAAGCGGCGGTAGTTCCTCCGTTTGCGATGCGTTCAATGCTATTTGGTAAATCGCGTGAAGCAAAGAGGCAACTTCGGGACTAAGAAGCCAGCCGATGCCGTTGCTTGTCAGTGTCGCCTCCATTAGATTTTCCGATATTGCCTGCCGCTCGGCTTTGCCGTCTTGCGAGCAGTAGAACGCTTCGGTTTTTCGCATTACCGCACTCGACAACACAGAGATTTGCTTGACTGCGGCAAGTCGTTCCGCGAAAAGCAATTTGTACAACTCCATACGCTGTTTTTGCAGTTCGGTTTCTTTTTGAAACGCCATACGTTCCCGCTCCGCTTTGCGCGTGATAGATGAGGCAGTTATGGTTGCAAAAACAAAGCCCAAAACGACGGGAACGGCGGCAAGGATAACGGCTTTCAAGTCGGCGTTCATAGTTTCCCCTTCGCGGGTTTGACACGCACGGCAAACAAAAAGTTGCCTTGATAAACCCCGTTTAATTGTTCCGGCAAATGAAAGCCAAATGGAGTTAAAAAGCAACCAAACAGTAAAGGGGGTGGGTTAAATGATTGGCGAGCATGACTTCGGGCGGTGCGATGTGTGCGGGAAGAAATTGCTTGTTTCTACGATGCAGGAAAAAAGCGTGGAGGTTTGTCCGAAAGGAAAAATGGAACTTGTGCGCCGTGAGTTTACGGTGTGCGCGGATTGTGTTTCGTCGGGCGAGTGGGCGAAATTGGAGAGACAAGTCCAACAGGAATTGTATTTTCCGCCGCAAAAACCGCCAAAATTGTAGCGCAGTTCACCGGGCGGCGTCTGCTTTGCGCGGCTTCCTCCCGGTAAACCGTTTGACGAACAACAAAGGGCAGGGGCGCGACTGCCGGAACAACGCGCTTATCAATGCGCTCTTTTAGCAGGAGCGCCAACATAATCCGACGATGCGAATGTTTTAATGTCCGTAACGCCGTTTTCGGGATCGTCTTTTAGGCTTTTTCCGAGCCACGGTTTGAACGTTACCCTAAATTCTTCCCGGTGGTTGCCGGAAGTGCCATTGTAAGCGTAGCGCAAGACGACAAACACGCCATGACGGTCGCTC
>CAXTBP010000348.1:0-3010 GCA_964241985.1 uncultured Armatimonadaceae bacterium
GCACTTCGGTCACGGTTTCCAAAAAGAAATCGCGGGACTCTTTTTGCGCAAAATGCTCCAGCGCCAACTTAAACGACGGCTCCATCCGCACTTCGTCGCCGGGTTTGAGCACGATGTCGTTTAACTGCGCGGCCCGCCCGACGACGCGCGTGTTCATGCCCTGCGAATCCAGCGAAACGCGCAGGCGTCCGTCGTCCAAAACGTCGTTGATTTTTACAATCGGCCCGGACGGGTGCGGCCCCATGCCCGACAAAACGGCGTAGGCGTCGTTGACGCGCACGCGGTCGCCGACTTTAATCGGTTTGGTTTTGTCTAATTTGGGATCAATGTTTGCGATAAATTCGCCGTCGCCGAGCGCGACCTGAACCACGTCCTCGCCTTCGATTTCGCCCATATACGTGGCGATACGGTTGGCGGGAGCCGTCAGTTTATTGTAGGCCTCCTCGAACTCAGCGAGCACTTTGCCCGCCTCCTGCATTTGTCGCTAATCGACTTCGAGCTGATGGCGCAAAAGCAGCAGATACTGGTATTTTTGATCGGACGGCGAGGTCATGGAAAGCAGTTCGTCCACCACGGAAACGGCGCGAATGGTCGTTTCAAACGTGGGCCGGTCGTCGTCTTCCATGCTTCGGGGCGTATCGTCGCCCATACGGTTTGCGCCGCGCCCGCTATTGTTGTAGCGGTTTTCGCGGTCTTGGTTGTCTCGTTTTGCCATAATTTCGGTTTTCTAAAAACAAACCGCAAAGTAATTCAATGTAAAACTTTGCGTGGGAATCGGCTGAGAAAAACGGGTGGTGATCGGCGGCGACGAAATCAAACGGGAAACAATGCGCCGCACTTATCTTACATACAGCAGGCGCGCTTGGTTCCCCGGTATAAATAGAGCTGCCTGATTTAAGTATACCCGCGCGGCGCGCTGCGGGCACCGCTCCAACGGGCAGGTGTTTAATTAACAGTGATTGCGACTTCTTTTGATTCTTCCGATCTACCGACGGACTACATAGCGTCCGTCCTTAATCGCGTTGCGGTGCTATGGCGCGATCGGATCACAAGTGGCTGGACGCCGCCCGAAGGTTCCACGTTTCCGTGGGAAATGGTGCGCGTTTCGCTGGAAGGGCTGTTTAGGGAAAGAGTTTCGTTTAGCGGAAGAGATGAGAAAGACGGGCAAGGCCACACGCCTCCTTTCGTCGCCATTATCTGCGCCGGAAATACGCCGCTTCTCGCATGGCCCGCCTTATGCGCCACGCTGCTTGCGGGCGCGACCGCGCACGTCAAAATGAGTCGCCACGAAACGCTGTGGCCCCAACTTTTTGTGCAAAGTCTACTTGACGCAGGCGCGCCCGAACTTGCCGCCCGCGTGCATCTGTACGAATGGCCCGGCGACGACCCGCGCACCGCCGCGCTTGTGGGATCCGCCGCCGCCGTCATCGCCTATGGCAGCGACCAATCCATCGCCGCGCTCCGCGCCCAAACGCCCCCGCAAACCCCGTTCTTCGGCTTCGGCCACGCGCTTAGCGTCGGTTTATGGACGTGGGACGCGCAACGAAAAGCGTCGCGTGATTTCGACGATTGGCTTCCCGCCATCGCCGCGCAAGCACGGGGATTTGCCCGCGACGTGCTGATGTATGGGCAGGGTGGCTGCTTATCGCCGCACACAATTTTTGTGGAAACCACGTCGCCTGAAGATGTTTCTTGTGTGTGCGAGATTTTGGCGGCTTCCATGTCGGATGCCGCCGAAGAACTGAATGCGTCGCCCATTTCGGATGCCGCCATTGCCCGCGCTCTCCGCGAGGCCCGCGACATGGCGCATTTTGACGGACACTTCGTCTACGGAGACGCCAACAATCTACACAGCGGCCTCGTTATCGGTTTGCGCCACGAACAGGAAATGCCCCTGCCTGTCGGGCACGGCGTCGTTTTCGTGGTTCCCATTAGCGACGCCCACAGTTTACCGGAACAATTCGGGCAGGCGCGCGGCAAAATTTCGTCGGTTGGTGTCGCAGGGCCAATAGGGGATGATACAAAAGCCCTTCTGCAAACGGAAGGCGTATCCCACATTTGCCAAGCGGGCGAAATGCAAGCCCCGCCGCTTAATTGGCCCAACGGAAACATCGATTTATTTACGGCTTTGCCCGTTGCGCTGTGGCAGCAAAAACAAAACCGGCCCCGATGAGGAGGCCGGTTTTGTTTTTGTTACGCGGTCTATAAATGGTTTTCAATCCATTTGTTGTATTCGGCGTAAGTCACGGTTCGTGACGGCGCGCCCGCTTCGCCGGGAAAAACGAGCGTTTGGGTAAAACTTCCCATCGCCCTCGCTTCTGGCTGGGTAAACTCCACTTTGTCATAGGGCACTTTTTCAACCTGCCCATCGTCCCATAACACCAAATAAAAGCCGACCGGGTTATTGGTTGCGGGCTTGTCCTTGAAGTTGCGGATATTGCGGTGAAAATACATATCCGTATACGCCAGCACATCGCGGGTTCCCGTAGCTTTTGGCCCATCTTTGGCGGTTCCATCGGGGCGCGTCACGGGAAAACTATACGGAAACGTACTTTCGGGCTGCGGGTCTTTTTGATGTCCGTCAGCGTATTTCATGTCCGGGTTGAGCAGGAAGGCTTTGATTTGATCGCCTGTCGTGAAACCGTACTCTTTCGGATGCAAAATAATGTCGCTTACCAGTGACTTACCGTGCGCGTTATCCGGCAGTTTTCCATTGTTTAAACGGCGGTAAACCTGTAGCATTTGATACATTCGTTGCATGTCATCCATCGTATGCTGTGGATTACCCGGAACTATACCCTGCGTGTCATTCTCGGCCCAACCAGTAGGGGGAATGGCTGGAAGAGATTTTGTTTGTGTTCTGCCCGACACGTGTGGAGAAGCATACATAAAAGGCTGCCGACGCGCTTTCCACACGCTGAAAGTAATCAAGGCAATTCCTATGCCGAGAACCGCAACAGGCAGCGAACGTTGTTTTGAAAAATTCATTAGTCGTTGCTCCCTCCCCCGC
>CAXTBP010000349.1:0-2931 GCA_964241985.1 uncultured Armatimonadaceae bacterium
TACGTCCCGGCAGGGACATTGTGCCCAAAGGGCTTAGGCAGGGACGTTCATGTCCCTGACAATTTTTCCGCTTCCTCCGCCAGCGCGAAATCGTTTTCGGTCAATCCCTTGCTGTCGTGCGTGGTTAAAACGACGCGCACTTTGTTGTACCGAATGTCCAAGTCCGGGTGATGGTCGGCGGCCTCGGCGGCGTCCGCCAATCGGTTGACGAACCGCATCGCGTGGAAGAAATCCGCGAACGTGAACGTTTTCTCGATGGCGGCATTTTCCATTGTCCAGCCGGGAAGGTCGGCAAGGCGGGCGGTGATTTCGGCGTCGGAGAGTTTGGGCATTCGCATAGTTGCAACCTTTTGGCGCGGGCCGTATTGCTTCTATCGTACCCCGCTCGCTATAATAGTCCCACGATGGAACTTTGCATTTTGGGAACGGCGGCAGCCGAAGCGTGGCCCGCGCCGTTTTGTTTATGTGATGCCTGCGAGGGCGCACGAAAACGCGGTGGGCCGAACATCCGGGGACGGTCGGGCGCTTTAATCGACGACGATTTGAAAATCGACTGGGGGCCAGACACCGTCAGCCATCTGCAAAAATTTGGGTTGCATTGCGCCAACGTTCGCACCCTCATCTTCACGCACCAGCACAGCGACCATTTAGTGCCGTCCGAACTCGAATGGACAATTTCGCCTTACACGAACACGCCGCCCGCGCAGCCGATTGTCGTGTACGGGAACGAGGCCGTGCTGGAATTGATCTATGCCGAACTAAAGCCGTCGCCGGAAAAATTTAACTTGGACGTGCGCCTTCTCAAACCGTTTGAACCCGTCACGACGCCAACCGGCGACACGGTTTTGGCTTTGCCCGCCGATCACGGCGCACCGGGCGCATTGGTGCTGCGTATCACGCGCGCTACAGATAACAAAACCTTTTTCTACGGACACGATTCCGGCCTGTATCCAAAGGAAACCCTCGACGCCCTAATGGGCGGGCCGATTATCGACATCGCTTTGTTCGACTGCACGCACGGCGGCCAGCCGATTCCCGACCGCAATCACATGGGCGTGACGGGCGTGATCAAAATGGCGACGGAGTTTCGGGAGCGCGGTTTGGTGAACGATCAATCCAAACTGGTCGCCACGCATTTTTCGCATAACGGCGGATTGCTCCACGAAGAGTTGTGCCAAACGTTTTTGCCGCACGGCGTCATGGTCGCCTACGATGGGATCGTCCTTGATGCGTGAGTTTAGCCACATCCCCGACCGCGTGCCGCTCGCCATTACGCCCACGCCACTTCATCCGCTCTACGCCTTGCGGAACCTGCTGGGCGGCGAAAAATCCGTGCCGCGTTTGCTCATCAAGCGCGACGATTTGAACGGCTTCGCGTTCGGCGGCAACAAATGCCGCAAGTTGGAATGGCTCTTAAGCGACGCTCTAAGTCAAGGTTGCGACACGCTCATCACGGCGGGCGCGGCCCAAAGCAACCATTGCCGCCAAACGGCGGGCGCGGGCGCTGTTTTGGGCTTGGAAGTGCATTTGTGTTTGCGCGGCCCGGAACCATCGACCGAAACCGGCAACCTCATTTTGGACGACTGGCTGGGCGCGCAGAAACATTTTTCTCCGCCCGGCGCGAATGTGTCGGACGCCCTCCTTCCACTCGCCGAAAAACTCACAGCGGAAGGCAAGCGCCCTTACATCATCCCGATTGGCGGCTCCAATCCAGTCGGCACGACGGGCTACGCATGGGCCGTTAAGGAAATCGCCGCGCAGGATGGCGGAAGCGATGCCGATTATTTTGTGTGCGCGGTCGGGTCGGGCGGAACGCTCGCGGGCCTTCATGTCGGGACGCGCTGGCAGAATTTGAAAACGCGCGTTTTGGGCGTGGGCGTCGCCCTGCCGGACACGGTTTCGTGGAACGTGGACGTTGCCCATCTCGCAAACGAAACCGCCGCCCATTTGCGCCTGCCGTTCACGTTCGCGCCGGGCGACATCGAGTGCCCGATGGATTTTATGGGGCCGCGCTACGGCGCGCCCACGCCCGAAAGTCAGGCCGCGATTCAGTTGCTCGCCCGCACCGAGGGGATTTTCCTCGACCCCGTGTATTCCGGCAAAGCATTCGCCGCCCTGCTCGCGTGGATCAAAGCGGGCCGGTTCGCGCCGAGTGAAACCGTTGTTTTTTGGCATACCGGAGGAACGCCCGCCCTATTTGCGGGCGGGCACTAACGTCGCAAGGTGGCGCGGACTACGCGGGAAACTGGCGCACCGTCATGTGGAGCAGCGTAAGCCCGCCGCCCGGCTCGTCCCCGATCTGGTTGGTCAGCCACGAAAAACCGCAGAAAGGCAGTACGGTCGGGCCGGTATCCGTTTGGTCAACGGGAGGGCGCGTGATTTCCACACCGACATTTACCAATCGTTCCGACCGCTCCCCGCTTTCGATTTGCTCCCGCAGTGCGGTGACGTGGGGCGGCTCCGGGAACGAAGTGGATTGTTTACCTTTAGCACTGTGGGCGGTGCGAACTCCATAAGGACGCAGCCTTCTTATGATTTCGCTAAACCGTTTTTCCACCGCCGCTTCGGCTAAAACCTGCGGGTCGTCAAACTGGCTGCGAATCCATTCCAATGCTCCCGGCTCTTTAAGCAAAAAGTCCCGCTCTGCGTCGCCCATTTTCTCCTTTGGGAGTTTTCCGTTTTGGAAGTCCTCGAAGTCCTGCCTCATTTCTTTGACGTCGAGCGCTTCCATATCGACAAGGAACGTGTAGGTAACAATCGCTTTTTCAAAAACAACCGTGGGCATTGCGATACCTTGCTTTCCGACGCTTCGGTGCGTCATCGAATTGGTTGTGTTTACCCACCGCGCCGTCGCGTAAAACACAGGAAAAGGTAATGGGAGTGTCTAACATAAGCAGGGTATAATTTTGTATGTCTTTTTCCCTTGTTCCT
>CAXTBP010000350.1:0-2873 GCA_964241985.1 uncultured Armatimonadaceae bacterium
CTTTAGATTCCTGCACGGCGGCGTCCGGCAGCCCGACAATCGTAAAAGTGGGTATTTGCGTGTTTGTCACATTGACTTCAACCCGCACCCCATACGCGCTCACACCCAAAATCGCAGACGATTCCACCACGGACAGCATTTTTCTCGCGCCTCGTTTCGCCGGTTTAAGCGGCGTAAAACACGCCGCCTTTTCCTTTGCTACGAAAAAACGTGCCGGTTCTTACACAAAATTCTGGAAGAATCTGCGTTTTTGATCACTTTTTTATCCGATGGCGCGAAACACGCCGCGCCGCAAAAAATCCACGCAGGCACGAAAACGACATCTATAATTTTTAGGTGCAGTTAAGGCACATACGGCACATCCGTAGTGTATATTAGTAGCATTATGATTCCTCGCCGTACCCTTCTTTTGTCGTCCGCTTATGGCGTCCTGTCCCCCCTCCTCACGTCCCATTTGTCCGAGCGTCTGCGGGGCATCCAAATCGCAGAGCAATCTCAAGCGGCGGTAATTGCCGACATCCTGCCCCCCGAAAAAGTTAAGGTGCTGCCGGTTTTCTTCGTTCCAACCGACCAACCGCTCCCGACAGTGGAACAACAAGAAAAACTGATGCGGCATTTGCAATGGTCGCAGAAACGTTTCGCCGAATTATTGCAGAACATCACTTTCGAGATCGCGGAAAAGACGACGCAGGGTGGCCCCCTCCCGCTAATCTGTCGGGGGAAACGTCCCCTCGCCTATTATCGGGCGCAGCCGGAGGACGGCGCTCCAACCTATGTCGCGGAGATGCTTACCCATATTAAATACACGCGCTTCAACTGCCCCTATATCTTGTTGACAGTAACTATGAGTCCTAAAGACACACATATTGGTGCGGGCGGGCGTCCCATTAATGGTGGTTATAACACGGGCGGCGGCGTCATCAACGTGGAAAGCTATGGACTGGATCATTTTCCTAACTTTCAGTCCACGCTGCAGCATGAATTAGGACATTCTTTTGGCCTGACCCATGTGGATGCCTACGGCTATACCATGACGGGTTCGCCCTCAATCATGTCTTACAATCCTTCCAAACACACGAAGAATTTTGATTCCGCCCCAAAACCCGCAATTCTGGCCCCGGAAGATATACGCGCCCTTGCCTGCAATCAGCGGGCGCTTTCCGGGGCCACTTTCGTCACAGGTCGGGATGTGCCTTCGGGATACCCTCTCGTTCCCGATATAAAGTGGATCGGCCCGATGGTTTTGCCGGACGGACATCCGCTTTGGACAATACAAATTGCCAGCGACGACGGGCAGGAATACGGGACGGCCCCCGGCAATATCGTCCAGCGTTGCATTTGTCCCAATACCCCGCCCGCCGAGGGGCCGCCCGCAACACGTTTTGAACCCGAAAATATGTGGCAGTCCAAAAATATCGGCCCGGGCCGTTGGGCACGCTTGATTGTGACCTTCCCGGTCGAAGTCGTTCTTGATGCAATCGCCGTGTATTCGGAACATAGTGGCCGTCACCACCGAGCGGTCGCAGTTCGGGGACACGCGGTGTATGGCGACGATCTTCCCGGGCCAACGCTGATTCCTGAGGTCAAGATCCCCAAACCGGAGGCGCTGATTCGCTTTCCACGCACACGCGCTAAGGTGTGGCGCTTTGCCTTCCAAACGAACGAGACGGGAGCGGTCGTTTTGCGCGGTTTGCGTTTTTTTGTGCAAGGTAAGGAGATTTTCCCGCCGTCCGTACTGCCGGAAGGCCCGCTTCCTGAAGTGGCTACAGGATAGCAAAATCCTCGATTTCTCCGACGACGACGGCAGTGCCGCGCGTGTTACCGTGCGGCACACGCACGAACCGTCCGCGCCTTTTTATCCGATGGCGCGAATCACGCCGCCATCGACGCGCACCGACGCACCGTTGGTCGCCGACGCGCCTTCCCCGCACAGATAGGCGATACACGTGGCGACTTCATCCGGCGTGATAAACCGCTTCAAAATCGACGTGGGCCGCGCGGTTTCAAAGAATTCTTTCTCCGCGTCGGCCTCGCTTTTGCCGCCGGTTATCATCTGCTTCAAGAATTCCTCGACGCCTTCCGAGCGCGTCGGGCCGGGCAAAACCGAATTCACGGTCACGCCGGTTCCGGTCGTGGTTTCGGCGAGGCCGCGCGCGACCGCAATCTGCGCGGTTTTCGTCATGCCGTATTGGATCATCTCGACGGGAATTTGCAGGGCGGATTCGCTCGATACGAAAATGATGCGGCCCCAGTTCGCGGTTTTCATCAAGGGCAAATAGTGCCTCGACAAGCGCACGCCGCTCATGACGTTTGCCTCGAAAAAGCGGAACCAATCGGCGTCGGTGATTTCTTCAAACGGTTTCGGCTCGAAAATCCCCAAATTGTTTACTAAAATGTCCACATTGGGATGGGCGGCAATGACGCTCGCCACACCGTCTGCCGTTGCCAAATCGGCGGCGACACCGTGCAGTTTGGCGTTGGGAACCGATGCCGTTATTTTGCCGATGGCTTCTTGTACGCGCTTATCGGTGCGCCCGTTGACGATAACAGTTGCCCCTTCGCGCGCCAAGGCTTCCGCCGTCGCGTAGCCGATTCCCGCCGTCGAACCCGTCACGAGCGCGGTTTTTCCCGAAATTTTCAAATCCATCGTTTTGCCCCTTAAACTGCGTTACGGTTTATACGGCGGGATTTGCTGTGGGTTCCCGCTCAAAAAAGGCAGGCCAGTTCCTGCTCGAAGGCTTCGGCGCACTGATGAAGCGCCAAGTCGAGCGCGCCATTCGCTTCGCCGACCTGCACGAGTGCTTGCACAAAATCCTGGAAGATTTGCAACGATTGCATTACATCGGACGCGCAAACAGTTTCGGAAGCGGCCA
>CAXTBP010000351.1:0-2728 GCA_964241985.1 uncultured Armatimonadaceae bacterium
AGCCGTTCCGCTTCGCGTACTCAACCGTGCGCAGCTTCAGCGCCCGCGCTACGCACTGCCGACGGTAGGCGCGGCGCACGCCGGTCAAATGCTGGCTCAAGCAGTCGGCCCGATCAGTGCCCGCGAACCGCATATCGCCCTCCGTTTCCCGGCGGCCAATCATACTAAGGCCGACGTACTTGTCTTCGTGCCGCGCGACAAATACGCTTTCCAAATCCATACCCGGCGCGGTTAATTGCGCCATACCCTGCTCGTAGGTCGCACGGATTTCCTCGGTATAGCCCGGCACATCTACGCCCACATCCACAAAAACGTCGTAAAATTCCGCCAATGCGTCGGGGTTCGTTTGCGTTTCGTCGGCAAGGCTGCTTAAAACAATGCCACGCCGCGCCAACTCATCCGTTGCGGAAACGAGCCGGGAATCGTCGGCGTCCGCAACAAAAAGCTGCACCGGCCCGTCTTGGTTGACGTGCGTAAAGCCGATAGATTCGATCCACCGACACGCGGGCGTGTTGTCCACGCGCACCCACGGCCCAATGCTTTCCGCTCCGAACGCCAATAAATCCTGCCGCATTTGTTCCCACAAGAGCGTGGCGACGCCCTTGCGCTGCCAATCGGGATGCACCATCACGTCGATGTTGGACTGCGTACTTAAAAGGGCCGCCCCGTATCCGACAATCTCCGACGAAGCCGCGTGAACGGCGACGTATCGCTTGGCGTCGGGCGTTTCGTCCTTCGGCGGGTGGACGGGTCGCCAATCGCCCTCGCCCCAAAAGGCTGTGGATTGCGTTGCGGTATCGATGCGAACAAAAGCGTCGTAGTCCGCGCTTGTGTAGGGGCGTATGAGAAAGTGGTCTGCTGGGGTTTCGTTTGTTCTTGCGGGCAAGATGGTTTCCTTCGCACGGTTTCATGCCGCCAACAACGGTATCGCGCAAAAAGGCAAGTTGTTAAAGCGCAGAGGCCCCCCTGCCCCCCAATAAGGGGGGGTCTGAATGAGCCTGTCTACAACGTAAACTGCGCGGAAGAACAGAAACGCCCTTTTCAGAACCCCCCATTATTGGGGGGCAGGGGGGCCAAATCCCTACTGAAGCGCGACCTTAACGGGCGGCGGCGCAACGGGTTCCGGCGCTTTGTAGCCGAATGGGTACGATTTGACGATTTCCACAATCAAGGTTTGGCTGCGGTAGTCGTTTTTCGCCAGCGCATCCGTTAACGCTTTGACGGTCGGTGCGTCGGTTGGCTCCACACCCCGGCCCAGCGCGTAGGCCAGCATCTTTTCGGACACGGTGCGCGCGAAATCGTCTTTGCGTTTCAGGAGTTCGCGCTTGAGTTCGCCCGGCCCGGCAAAGGCCGACCCGTCCGCCAATGTGCCCGAAGCGTCCACGGGCGTGTTGTCGAGCGTATCGCGCCATCGGCCCACGGCGTCGAAGTTTTCCAAACCGAAGCCCAGCGGATCCATTTTTTTGTGACAGCCCGCGCATTCCGGCTTGGTACGGTGTTGCTCCAATCGCTGCCGGAACGTCAAGCCTTCCTTGTTTTTGTGGTCGTCCTGTGACAGTGTGGCGACATTGGCAGGCGGCGGCGGGGCGGGTGTCCCTAACAGTTCCTCCAAAACCCACTTGCCGCGCAAAACCGGACTGGTGCGGAGCGGGTACGAGGTCAACGTCAAAACACTGGCCTGCGTCAAAACGCCCCCGCGCCGCTTGTCGGGCAAGGATACGCGCCGCATTTCCGAGCCAAGCACGCTGGGCAACCCGTAAAAGGCAGCCAAATCGTGGTTCACGTAGGTATATTCGGCGTCGATGAGATTGAGCAGGCTTTCGTCGTTTTGCACCACGTCTCTGAACGTGCGAATGGTTTCCTGATACGCGGCATCACGCACACTCGGCGTCCATTCGGGGAACTTGTTTTGGTCGGGCTGCGCGCTCCCGTATAAATCGCGGACATGAAGCCATTGCCCCGCAAACCCGTCCGCGAACGCCGCCGCTTTGGGGCTTTTGAGCATTCGCGTCACTTCTGCTTCAAGCACGGCGGGATCGTGGAGTTTTTTCTGTGCCGCGAGCGTTCGCAAGCGTTCGTCGGGTAAACTCGACCACAAAAAATACGAAAGCCGCGACGCCATTTCGTAATCGTTCAGCATATAAGGCGCGCTTGCGTTTGTTCGCTCCGGCTCGGCCCGAAACAAAAACGACGGCGACACCAAAATCCCGCGCAACGCGAACCGCACCGCCGCTTCATGCGGCTGCTTTTTCTCGGCCACGGCCCGGTCGTATAAACGGAGCAACGGCTCGATTTCGCCGGTTTCCAGCGGTCTACGGTACGCACGGCTGGCGAACTCACCCAAAATCAGTTTGGCGGTTTGTTTGGGCGTGCGCGTTTTCGTGGGCTGGGCGAAAAACACGCGGCTTGCGGGCGCGGAATCGGCGACCGTTTGGGCGGCTTCCAAATACCGCTCCATGAGAATGGGCGGCACATACAGCGTGTCGGCGTTGTTGTCGAACCCCCCGCCGCCCGAACCGTCGGCGGGGAATTTATCGGCGGGCCGTGTCGTGATGCCGAACAAATCGCGGACGGAGTTATTGTATTCCGTGCGGCTCAACCGGTGCAAAACCACGCGCCCCGGTGTTCTCGCAACCGGCGCGGCATTGATCAGACGGTTGACCGACGCGAGTATCAGATCATGTTCGTCGCCGCTCGGCTGCTTGGCATTGGACGGCGGCATATCGCG
>CAXTBP010000352.1:0-2677 GCA_964241985.1 uncultured Armatimonadaceae bacterium
CCGCGACACTGGGCAAGCCGTCGTCGGGAACGGTGAGCGTCATGTCTTGGAAAAGCCCGCGCGGCACAAATCCGGCCCGCGTATACAGCGAAAACGAGTCCAAATTAAGCGCGGACGACACCAAACGAACGGGAAGCCGGGCCGCATCGGCCTTTTCGCACACGGCATTTATCATACGCCGTGCGACGCCTCGACCGAAAAACGCGGGATGCACGTTCACGATGCCGACCGAGAAATGCTTCGGGCGTGGATGATAAAAGCATGAGCCGACGATTTGCCCGCTTCGCGTTTCTTCCATGACCACGCAGCCGCCGGGATCCAATGCCTCGTACACGCGGCAGAATATTTCGCAGTCCGACGGGTCGCCCGTAAAAATCGCGCCCCGGTTTTGCGCCACGTACCACGCATTTGTGGAGGCAAAAATAAGCCCGGACACGCTCGCCCAATCGCCAAACTCCATCGTCCGCAGCCGCAATTCGTCCATGCCGCGCGGTTCGACGCGCGGGCGCGCGTTTCCTTTGCTGCCCGTTTTCCCATCCGCCCAAAGCGTTTGCGGGTAACATAGAAGCACCTATGGCTACGAAGAAAAAGAACCCGCTCGCAAAAAGCGCCGTCGCTGCTTCCCTTTTTGTCGCTCTAACCGGGCTGCTTGCCTTTCCTCCTATGGCGGTACACGCACAAACGCCAAATGGGACGCAGCAAGAAAAATCCGAAGCGGACGCGCCCGTTGTGCGCCTTCCTGCCCATCTTGCGTACACGCTGCCGGGCCGCGACCGGGAGCCAAACGAGAACGGGGCCATATCGCTAAACGACGCTAAGCAATCGCTCGTTTGGTACGTCAAGTTGACCCGGGGCGGAGAACTTCGGCCCGCTGTTACGGTGCGCCTGCCCAAAAACGAACAAGCCACGCTCGGTTTTACCGTCGCGCAGGGCGGAGCCGAAAGCGGGGGCAAGTCTATCGAGTCCCTAAGCGTGACGGTTGTTGGCGCGGGAATGGATAGCCCCGTTTCCGCTAATTTACCCATCGTTTCGCTGGGCGCGGCGCAAACCGGATGGCTGCGCTTCACGCTATCCGGCTTGCAGAAACAAAAAACAAGCAAAACGTTCGGCGACGTGGAAAGCCTGACCTTAACGGGAAGCGCGCTGACGGGCGCGTTTTTCAACACGACGCGCTACCGCAGCACGGCCTCCGTCCATTTGGGCTATCCGCTTCCCGCCAGTTTGGGGCCGGTCGATGCTTTCTACAACGAGGTCACCACCCGGCGCGATCCCGTCGTCACCTATTACTGCGCGATTGGCTGGAGCCGGGGCTACATGGGCTATCAAGTCAACGGCCCGAACGAGCGGCGCATCATTTTTTCCGTGTGGGATGCCGGAAACGAGAAGAACGACCAAAACGCCGTCGCGCAAAAAGACCGTGCCGAATGGCTTGCGAGCGGCCCGGGAGTTGTCACCGACCGCTTCGGCAACGAAGGCACGGGCGGGCACAGCCATTTAGTGTACCCGTGGAAAAACAACCAAACCTACCGCTTTCTGGTCACGTCGCAAACCGACGGCCCGGATCACCTTGTTTACGCCGGGTACTTTTTCTTTCCCGAAAAAAACGCATGGGGGCTGATCGGTAAAATCCGCACGCCCGCCAAAACGCCGGGCAGCAGCGCGAGCGAAGCGGCCCTGCACGGCTTATATTCGTTTGATGAAGATTTTTCCGGCGCGGCGGGTGATAAACTGCGGCTTGCCGAGTTCGGCCCGCAGTGGGCGCACACGTCGGGCGGCTGGCAGGAAATCGTAAGCGCCCGTTTCACCAACACCGACCGCACCCGCAAGCAGCGCGACGACTACGACGCCTTCCCGACCCGGGATGGCCGCGCGTTCGCGCTGTCCACAGGCGGCTACGTATCGCCTTTTCCGCCTACGCTGTACGGCGACGTGCTGGCGCGCAAAAAGTCGGTTGCGCCGCCCGCCGATTTGAACGATGTTTTAAGCCATTTGCCGATGGGCGTTCCTCTTGCGCCCGCCAAGGACGATAAATAATTTAAGGAAAAAAATGCAAATCGCACCAAAAAATCTTGTCCGGCTTGCCGCCGTCGCCGCGACCGTTTGCGCCGCGCTGCTTGTTTTCAAATTGGCCGACTCGCCGAAGCCCATTCAAGAAACACTGGGCCGTAGCGAGGAACCGTGGAGCACCGCGCTTTCGGGCCGCTATGGCGTCGCCGGTTTCACCGCATCAAACGCCGTGGAAACTCCGGCCCTATCGCTACCCGGCGGGGTGGAAGCGCCGCCCGCGCGCGCATTTCACGTTTTTTACCGAGACGGACGGCCTGCCGACTATATCAGAGGCGATACCCTGCGCGTCGAGGGCGACAGTTATCTTATCGACGACACGAGCGGGGGCCTTCCACGCACCGTTGCCGCCATTCCCATTAGCGCCGCCGAATCCGTCACCAGCACCGACAGTGAAGTGTCGGACATGCAGCGCTGAACAAAAAACTCCCCGCCTTTTGTACAAAAGGCGGGGAGTTTTTAACACGTTCTGTAAGGGGACACCCACAAGGGAACGCTTGAAACGCTAACTACGGGGTGTTGAGAACGTGGCTTGTGTTGGTGAGGACGTTGGGGCAAGCAACGTCGGTGTCGACTGCGCCGGGCGTGTAAGCCGTCGTTCCCGCAGGGCACG
>CAXTBP010000353.1:0-2665 GCA_964241985.1 uncultured Armatimonadaceae bacterium
TTTTGGGCGGCGCGACACCCGCCGCCTATGCCGCGCAAAACTGGTACGTCGCAGGCGCGGGCAGCGACGCAAGCGACGGCAAAACCGTAAAAACCGCCTTTCGCACGCTCAAAAAAGTCGCGGGCCTGGTGGAGGCAGGCGATACCGTCCTCATCGGGGATGGAACCTATACGGACGCCGATACCAAAGGCGGCAGCGCCGTACTGCCCATCACCCGACCCGGCAAAGAAGGCGCGTGGATCACGTGGAAAGCGCAGCCCGATCAGCACCCCGTTATTCGGCCCGTAGGCTGGCAGGGCATTCATATCAGCGCCTCCTACCAAATCGTGGACGGCTTGACCGTCATCGGCAACAACGACTCCATCACGCTCATCGACGCGCTTAAAGACGTCGCTTTGGACAAAGACGGGAAAATGCCCCCGCCCAATCCCCACTTCAACACCAACGGAATCACTTTTGAAGGTCGGCAAATGGCTCCCGACGCCAAGCCGCACCACGTCGTCATTCGTAATTGCACCGTGGGAAAATGCGCCGGGGCCGGTATCGCCGGTTTGGAAATCGATTATCTAACAGTCGAGGATTGCAAAATTTACGAAAACGCTTGGTATTCGCGCTACGGTTGTTCGGGTTTGACGACGCTGAACAACTGGGCGCACGACGATTTGCCCGGCTACCATATCGTTTTTCAGCGCAACTTCGTATGGAACAACAAGGGTCTGGTTCCGTGGGGGAAAATCGGCAAACTCAGCGACGGCAACGGCATCATTTTGGACGTGACCGATCAGGCGAAACAGGGCGCGAACAACCCCACCGGCGACGCCGCAGCAACGCCCCCCCCTACCGCACCCGCCACCCCAGCAAAACCGAAGCGGCCTGAATGGAACAACCGCGCCCTTATCGCCAACAATGTTTGCGCGTTCAACGGCGGGTCGGGCATCCATACGTTCCGCACCTGCAACGTGGACATCGTCAATAACACGACCTATTGGAACGGGCAGGTCGTCGGTTATGAGGAAATTTTCGCCAACAACAGCCGGAACGTAGCGATCCTGAACAACGTCATCGTTCCCCGCCCCGGCGGCAGAGTGACCTCGAACAATAAAAATACCAACGTGCGCTGGGACTATAATTTGTATCCCGAAGTGCAAACGGTTCTGGTCGGCCCGCACGACGTTATCGCCGACCCGCAGATTGCGAACGTGCAGCCCGACCCCACAAAAGGGAATTTTGCCCTTGCGAAAAACAGTCCGGGCATGGGAAGCGGAACCGGCGACGTGCCGCAAACCGTCAACATTTTGAACAAATCCCGCGCTGTAAGCGGCAAGCCCAATCGCGGCGCGTACTAAGCCGCTTGGTGAAGCGGAGTTAAACCTGAGCCAAAAATGCCAATAAACACACCCCAGCGCCTGCGGGTCGCGGTCGTCGGACTGCGCTTCGGCGGGGCGTTTCCCCCGATTTACCAAAGCCATCCTGATGTGGACGAGGTCGCTATTTGCGATACCGACGAAACGGTGCTGAATGCTTTCGGCGACAAGTTCGGGATTGCGCGCCGCTTCACGCGGGTTGAGGACGTGCTTGCCGTGAGCGATATAGACACGGTGCATTTGGTCACGCCCATCCCTTCGCACGCGGCCCTATCGCTTGCCGTACTCAATGCCGGAAAGCACTGCGCCTGCACCGTTCCGATGGGAACGACGCTTGACGAACTCGCCGCCATCGTCGAAGCCGAAACGCGCACGGGCCGCAACTATATGATGATGGAAACGGCGGTGTACACCTACCACTGCTTGACCACCCGCACTTTGATTGAGAAGGGCGAGATCGGACGCATTCAGTTTTTGCGCGGGGCGCATTATCAGGACATGGAAAATTGGCCGCGTTACTGGATGGGCTTGCCGCCCATGCACTACGCCACCCACGCCATCGCCCCGCTTTTGTCGCTTTCCCAGTCGCGGGCGGTCAAAGTCAATTGCTTCGGTTCGGGCGTGATGCGCCCGGAACTGCAAGCAGCCTACGATAACCCGTTTCCCATTGAAACCGCGATTTTTCAGTTGGACAAAGAAAACCTGTCGGCAGAAGTGACCCGCTCCTTGTTTCACACGGCCCGCGCGTATGCCGAACTGTTCAGCGTGTACGGCGAAGCCGCGAGCCTTGAATGGCAGATGGAACACGAGATGCCCGTATTGTTCCGCATGGGAGCCAAAGAAGCGGGGCGCGGGCGTCCCATTACGGAGGGGCGCGTCGTGCCCGATGATTTTTCGGATTTGCTGCCCGAACCGATTCGACGTTTTTCCCACCATGTCGTCGTACCCGATCCGAAAAACCCGCATCAGTCCGTTTTACAGGGCGGCGGGCATCACGGCTCGCACCCGCATATGGTGCACGAGTTCGTGCGAAGCATCGTGGAAAATCGGCGGGCCGCCATCGACAGCGTCACGGCGGCCCGGTGGTGCGCCGCCGGTATCTGTGCCCATCAGTCCGCACTAAAAGGCGGCGCGGGCGTTGAAATACCTTCCTTTGCCTGAAGCCACGAAACCGCGCGACAGCCGTTGCCCGGCGCGTGCGAGCCGTTTCCCCGCTGGTTTTCAGCCGATTTGTCGTGCGATTTGCCGCCGAAATTCGGACGGCGTTTGGCCGACCTCGCGCGAAAAATTGCGACTAAAAA
>CAXTBP010000354.1:0-412 GCA_964241985.1 uncultured Armatimonadaceae bacterium
GCCACGATCCGCGCTTGTGCTTCGATACGGAATTTATCCGCGAGCGTACCTACGCACCCGTTCTCGAACTCGTGCAGATTATGAGCGGCGACGGCAGCGTGCTTGCGCTTATCGACGTGCCCGCTTTGCGCGGGGAGCTTTCGCCGCTTCATTCGTTTTTCGCCGACCCAAACGTGCTGAAAATTCTGCACTCGGGCGGGCAGGATATGGAGATTTTATCCGCGCAGTTCGGGTTTGTTCCCACCCCGGTTTATGATACGCAGGTCGCGGCGGCGTTCGCGGGGTGGAGTTTGCAAACCGGCTACGGCGCGCTTGTGCAGGCCGTTTTGCAAGTGCGGCTGGACAAAAACGAGGGCTTCGCGGATTGGTCGCGCCGTCCTCTGACCCCCGCGATGCGCGATTACGCCGAGAA
>CAXTBP010000354.1:422-2653 GCA_964241985.1 uncultured Armatimonadaceae bacterium
CTATTTGCCCGCTTTGCACGAAAAACTGTCCACTTTGCTCGACCGGAAAGGCCGCGCGGAGTGGGCGCGCGAGCAAACCGACCGGATTTTGCAGTCGGCGTCCACGGAAACACCGCCGCGTGAGTTGTGGCGGCGCGTGGGCGGCAAAAACCTTTTGGATGGGCGCGGACTTGCCGTGCTTAGGGAACTTGCCGAATGGCGCGACGGCGAAGCACAGCGGCGCGATAGGCCCCGGCGCACGGTTGCCAAAGACGAGGCCCTGATTGAAGTCGCTAAACGCCTGCCGCAATCCGCCGATGCCGTACTTGCTTTGCGGGGCGGGCCGCCGAACTTGGGCGAGCGTCCGGCAAACGAAATAGTGCACGCCGTGCGGCGGGGAATTGCCGTGCCGGATAGTGAGCGGCCCAAACCCGAAGCCGCCCTGGTTCTGGACGATCAAGGGGCCGTGCTTTTGGAGTTGCTTTCCGCCGTTGTGCGCGCCCGCGCTTTGGACGAGCAGTTGCCCGCCGCCCTTCTTGCGCCGGGCGACGATTTGCGCAGTTTGGTCGCCAAGCGCCGCAAACCAGACACGTGGGGAGATCACCCCTTAATGACGGGCTGGCGCGGCGAATTGTTGGCCCCGCTTTTGCGCGGCATTTTGACCGGCGAGCAAACCGTCGCGTGGGACGCAAAAGGAAACCGCCTCACCGTTCGGTGAGCCGATTGTTTTTGTATTAGGTCGCGGCGTGGATCGCGGGGCGCTGGCGCGGGTCGGGTTCGGCTTTGCGCAGCACTTCGTGTGTGACCGGCGCAATATCACCCTGACCGGACAGCACGTACTTAATCAAGTAGATAATCGGGCTGCCTTCCGACCAGTTGAAATACGCATGGGGCCGCTTGCCGGTAATATCGCGCAGATGCAGAAACAAAGCGGCAAGTGTGTTCGGAATGGCGACGCCCGACACGTGCAGAATATGAAAGCCGCCGACCTCGACGCCCTTGACGCGGATAATGTCCGAAAAGGCCGACGCATCGCGCACGTAGACTTCTACGAATAAAATCGGCACGTCGTCCAAAATTTGGTGGTCGTCGCGGACTTCGCGGTCTTTGTCCCGGTACTCGTCCATGTTTTGCGCGTCGGGGTGGTTTGGGATAAGGCGCAGTTCGCCGAACTGGGCGGCTTCCTGCACGAAGCGCATCGCCGTTTCGTCCATTTCGACCGCGCTAACCCGGAGTTCAAGGGTGCGCCAAAGCCGCGACATAACCGAAACGAACACAATCGTTCCGATGAAAAAGGCGGCGATTTTTACGCCGTCGGGCCGCTCTATGACGTTGACCACGGTTGTGTAGGCGAACACGAGGGCGACCGCGCAGTAGCCGAAAAACACGCGCTTTTTGCGGAACCGTGCCGAAATAGCGACAGCGACGGAGGCCGAAGTCATAAGTACCAGAACGCCAGTCGCATACGCACCGCCCTGCGCGTCCACGTCGGCCTTGAAATACAGCGTGACGATAAAGGCAATCGCGGTAAACACGAGGACGAGCGGGCGCGACGCCCGTGTCCATTCCGGGGCCATGCCATAGCGGGGTAAATAACGCGGCACGATGTTGAGCAAACCCGCCATCGCGGACGCGCCCGCGAACCATAAAATCGAAATGGTGGAAACGTCGTACACGGTTCCAAATGCGTCGCCCAGAAAACTATGGGCAAGAAACGCGAGCGCGCGCCCGTTTGCCTTGCCGCCCGGCTGAAATTCTTCGGCGGGAATGAGGAGGGTTGTAATGATGGAGGAAGCCATCAAAAACACGCTCATAATCAACGCCGCCGTCATGAGTAGTTTGCGCGTGTTGCGCGTCCGTCCGACAAGATTGGTCGGCGTGTCGGTAGGGTCGCCTTTGATGAGCGGCATGACGGCAACGCCCGTTTCAAAGCCGGACAATCCGAGCGCGAGTTTGGGAAATAACAGCAGGGCCGCGCCGACAAGCAAAAGCGGATTGCCGCCGTGCGACTGGCTTAATTTCGCCACCCAGTCCGAATAGATGTGGTTGTTGTCGCGCAAATGGCTAATCGCAACGGCAATCACAACGGCATTTAGGCTCAAATAAATAATGACCAAGCCCACGGCGATACCGATGGCTTCCTTGAACCCCTTCAAGAAAACGACCGCAAGCAGGGATATTAACAGGAGCGTTAGCGCAACCTCGTTGCCCTCGAAAAAGGCGGGCGCGAACGGATTCTCAATGGCGTGGGC
>CAXTBP010000355.1:0-2622 GCA_964241985.1 uncultured Armatimonadaceae bacterium
AGTTAAACCCGAAACAGGGGCGGGCGTCGCTGGCACTGGGAACATGGGCCGCGCAGCACAACAAAAACGCGGATGCCAAACGGTATTTTGATGCCGCCGTCCGCGATTTAACCACTAAGCGCGACAAAGCGCAGGCGTATGCGTGTTTGGGACGATTGGCCCAAGACGCGAAAAACACAACCGAAGCCCGCTCAAACTATGAGAAAGCCCTCCAACTTGACTCCGACAACGAATGGGCCAAACGTTCCCTTGCCGGTCTGAAAAAAGGGTAGGCGGCGCGGGCGGCGTTTAGCCCAATTTGGCGTCGGCCTCGTCCCAGCGGTCGCGCATCGACATATCGGGCGTGTAGGTTTCGGGCGCGAACGAGGCCCGCACGACGGCGCGCACATCGTCCAACTTCTGCAACCGGCCCAAAGCGCGGGCCTGCAAAAGCACGTTGCCTATGGCGGTCGCTTCCACCGGCCCGGCGACAATCACGCGCCCGGTCGCATCGGCGGCAAGCTGATTGAGAAGCCGGTTTTGGCATCCGCCCCCGACGATATGGAGCGTGTGGATTTTCTCGCCGGTCAGGTTTTCCAATATCGCCAAAACGCGCCGGTATTTGAGCGCGAGCGAATCCAGCACGGCGCGAATAGTTGCACCGACGCCTTCGGGCACGGTTTGCCCGGTTTCCTGACACAGTTCCCGAATCGCGCGGGGCATATCGGACGGCGCGAGCAGGGCGGGATGGTCGGGATCGAACACCGACGCGAGGGGCGGGGCCGCTTCGGCGAGGCGCGTCAGCTCGGCGTAGGAACGTTCGCTGCCGAGCCGGGCATACGCGCGTCGGCATTCCTGCACCAGCCACAATCCGGCGATGTTTTTGAGCAAGCGGATCGTGTTGTCCACGCCGCCCTCGTTCGTGATATTGGCGGCCTCGGCTTCGGGCGTAAGCAGGGGAGCCGCGATTTCAACCCCGACCAGCGACCACGTTCCCGACGAAAGATAGGCCCATCCCTTGCCCGGTGCGGCGGGCACGGCGGCAACCGCGCAGGCCGTATCGTGCCCGCCCGGCGCAATCACAGGAATGGCGGGCGCGCCGCTTAACGCGCCTTCGCGGGCAAGCAACGGCCCGTAGTTCGTGCCTGCCGCGCCCGGAGGCTTGAGCAAATGCGCGGGCACATCTATCGCGCCTGCGATACTCGTTTCCCATTGGCGCGTTTGCGCGTTGAGAAGCTGCGACGTGGACGCAATCGTGTATTCGGTATCCGCGCGGCCCGTCAAATAATAATGGAGCAAATCGGGCATGAAAAGGAGCGTGTCGGCGGCATCAAGGAGTTTGGGCGACGTTTCGGCAAGGGCCGCAAGCTGAAACAGCGTGTTAATTGCCATCGTTTGCAGGCCGGTTTTACGGAAAACCTCGGCCTTGCCACCGGGGATTTTACCAAACACGCGCTCGACCATACCGTTTGTGCGCTTATCGCGGTAATGCACGGGCAAGCCAACGAGTTCACCGTTTTTGCCGATCAGCCCAAAATCCACGCCCCACGTATCCACGCCCAGCGACGCCACGTTCCCATTGGTTTCTGCGAGCGTCTTGTCAATCGAAGTCCGAATTTCCTGCATCAGCGACGGCAGGTTCCAGTGGAGCGTGTCGCCCAAGCGCACCGGCCCGTTCGGGAACCGGTGGACTTCGGAAAGCGCGACAGTTTCCCCGTCGAATGCCCCCAAAACGCCGCGCCCGCTTTCCGCGCCCAAATCCAGAGCCAAATAGTTTTCTGTCGCCATTGCCATAAACCTACCTTAGCAAAAAGCGCAGTGGTGCGTCAAGCCAATTACCCAATTTCCGAAGGAACCTTTCCGACGGGCACGAAACCCAATTTTAGAGCAAGTGCCGCCGAGTTGGTGTTTTCTTCGTCGCACCCGTATTCCGGCGTCATGCCGCATTCAAGGCAATGTTCGATGAACGCGGCGCAAACGAGGGTGGCAAGTCCTTGATGTTGAAAGCGGGCGCGTGTGGACACTTGAATGGGGGCAATGCCGTCTTTGATACCCAGCCCGTTTCCCGTCATCGGGCAGGCACGACAGTTCGCGGCAATGAACGGCACGCCGTCGCCGTGCCATTCGGCGACGAAACCAAATCCGTGTTCCAAAAACTGGGGGATGCTTTCCCATTCCTGATCGAACCATGGGCGGCGCCCTCCGACTATGAGGTCGGCTTGCAAGCGGGCGGCACTGTCAGCGTTCATGCGCGAAATCGTGAAGCCGTCCGGGATGCGCTCGCGCCAATTCAAGGGCGGGCGATCCGGCGAGGGGCGAAACTCAAATACAATTCGCAAGGGATTCAGCCTTCGTCCATGAAGCGGATTTCTTCCCAATACACGTAGCCGTCTTCGATAAGTTGTTTGAGCCGCTTTTGCTTGTCGGACAGGCGCGAGCGATTGGTTTTGAACTCGACGAACACAATACGGTCGTCTTCAAACTGGACGCCGTCCAGCGGGGAGCCTAAGAAGCGGAAGTTTTGCGGGTCGTAGGGGTAGGCGTCCATAAGGGGAAACCACTGCTCCGTGATGCGCACATAAGTAGTGGAAAGCGACTGCCGCCGGAACGTTTCGTCGTGTAAGCGGGCGACAAGGTTCGGCG
>CAXTBP010000356.1:0-2564 GCA_964241985.1 uncultured Armatimonadaceae bacterium
GTATAAAAGCCTATCAAGTCATGCTGAGCAGCCAAAAAACGAACCCGGACGCGCGAAAATCCCAATTTTTGGACAGCCGTAAAAGCGATGTGGACTATTTGATGAACATTGACCGGCAGTTGTTTCCCCGATGAAAAAATCATGGTGTTGCGCCGGTGCGATAGGGGCCGCCACTTTTTTTGCCGGGTCGCTCTTTTTGATGCCCGCGCCCGCCGCACAGGAAAACGTTGCGCCGTCGTCGCCGGTGGTTTGGCAAACCGATTGGGAGGCCGCGCGGCAAAAGGCCGTGCGCGAAAACAAGCCGCTTTTCGTGCGGTTCCGCTGCTTCAAGATGCCCGAAGGTCTCGCCGCTTTGGACGCGCAGATTGAAAAGCCCACGCCCGGAAGCCGCCTTGCGCGGCTTCTGCAAAATGGCGTCGTGCCGGTTCGCGTTGGCAGCATGAAAGGCGTGGACTTAAACACCTTTCGCTTTGACTACGATTTGCAGCTTGCCGGGGTTGTGCTGGATGGCCGCGACAGTCAAACGCTCGCCCGGTGGGGAACCCGCGACGCGCAATCGGCAACCGGGCGCATCTCGGTAAGCGGGCTGGAACAAACGCTCGTTAAAGCCTGCGCCACATACAACGCGCGAACCCCCGCCGTTTCTAACTCCCCGGCAGGGCAGCCTTTGCCGCCGCGCACGATTGATACGGCCTATCCTGCGTTCGCGCAATCCGCGCGAAACAAAGAGGCATGCTGGCACTGCCATTACGCAAACGACGCCCGTGTTGCCGAAGAAAAGGTGGCGGGAACGCTCCGTAAATCGGCCTTATTCATGTATCCGCTGCCGGAAACCGTCGGCGTCACGCTTGATCCGGCTTCGGCGAACCGCGTTGCGCTCGTCGCGCCCGCATCGCCCGCGCAAAAAGCGGGCGTTCGGGTTGGGGATACGATTGTCACAACAAATGGTGCGCCCGTTTACTCGTCGGCGGATTTTCAGGCGGTTTTGAACCGTGTGCCGTCGTCGGGCAGAGCGCTCACTTTGGGATTAGAGCGCGAACGAGTAAAGCGAAAGGCCTTGCTGAAACTTGCGCCCGGCTGGCGCGAAAGCGAGGATATTTCATGGCGGCCCTCGCAGGGAGCCGTACCGCCAATCTTGGGAACATGGGAAACGCCTCTGACCGCCGACGAAAGAAAAGCCGCCAAATTGCCCGATGACGGCCTTGCGCTTCGCGTGTCGTTCGTGTTCGCGGGCGAAAAATGGGCGGCCTCGCACGGAGATTTGCAGGTCGGAGATATTATCGTCGGCGCCAATGGGCAGTCGCCGAATATTCAAACCGCGCGGCAGTTCCACACATGGCATCGCCTTCACAATACGGTCGGAAAAACCGCCCGCTTCACCGTTTTGCGCGGCGGAAAACAAATTGTCGTGCCGGGACAATGCGTGGACGTTTCGCTTTAAGGTACGGTATTCTTATGTCAAATGATTTAGTGGGTTTCGTTGACGAAACTCTGCCCCCTTTTCCTGTTTCCGTTGCCGTGGATGCGGGGCGAACGCTTGGGCCGCTTACGCCGATTTGGCGGTTTTTCGGATGCGACGAACCGAATTACGCGACTCTACCGGACGGTACAAAACTACTCGCGGAATTGGGTAAATTGTCGCCGGGAAACGTGTATTTTCGCGCGCATAATCTGCTGACGAGTGGCGACGGAACGCCTGCGCTTAAATGGGGCAGCACGAACGTTTATTCGGAGGACGCGAGCGGCAAACCGGTTTACGATTGGTCGATTGTCGATGCGATTTTCGAGGCGTATCTTGCGCGGGGCGTTCGGCCTTACGTGCAAATCGGGTTTATGCCGGAAGCGTTGAGCCGCAAACCGCAGCCATACCAACACTCGTGGACGCCGCAGGCCAAATACGACGAAATCTACACGGGCTGGGCGTATCCGCCGACCGATTGGCAAAAATGGGGTGATTTGTGCTACGAATGGGCGCGGCACTGCGTGGAACGCTGGGGGCAAAGCGAAGTCGAAACGTGGTACTGGCAGGTGTGGAACGAGGCCAATATCGGCTACTGGCGCGGCACGCCCGAAGAATTTCGTACCCTCCACGACTATGCGGTCGCGGGCGTGCGCCGCGCATTGCCGACCGCTAAAATCGGCGGGTGCGATGCCGCCGGTGGGGGCGGGCAGTTTTTCCGCGATTTCTTAAACCATAGCCTTTATGAAACCAATACGGCAACCGGTCAAACCGATCCGCCGCTTGATTTTGTGTCGTTTCACTCCAAAGGAAGCCCGCGTTTTATCGAGGCGGGCGAAACTACGCCGGGCCACGTTCGCATGGGCATCGCTACCCAACTGCGAACCATTGACGAAACCTTCGCGCTCATCGCTTCGTATCCCGACCTCAAAAACACGCCAATTGTGATTGGGGAATCTGACCCCGACGGCTGCGCCGCGTGTCAGGGGCCGCAGTTTGGTTACCGAAACACGACGATGTACTCGTCGTACACGGTCGCAAGTTTCGCCCGCAAGCACGATTTGGCCGCCCGGCATGGCGTCAATTTGGAGGGGGCGCTGACGTG
>CAXTBP010000357.1:0-2541 GCA_964241985.1 uncultured Armatimonadaceae bacterium
GCCGCGAACAGCCCGTGCTTGTTGGAACCCGCTCGATTGACATGAGCGAGCGCGTGTCGGCGCGTTTGACGTTCCAAGCCCTCGAAGTGTTGTGCGCCATCCATCTATTGCGCGGCAAACTGGAAGTCGCCCGCAAAGAGCTGGGTGAAACGTTCAACGAATACTCGGCCATTCTCAATTCCAAAATGGAAACGCTGACGATTCCCAAACTCGCGCCGGTCGCCAAAGCCGTTGGCGTCAGCCTCAAAATGCTGGACGATGCGACGATTAACGCGGTCGCCGACGTGCTGACGCTGCCGTCCGACAAGGAAAAAGCGCGGCTCAAAGACGCTTTGACGCAGGGCATCGTCCACAACATTTTGAACGCCAAGTACCACGAACAGGAAGCCCGTATCATCACGGAAGCCGGACGCAAGGGCGCGGTCACGATTGCGACCAACATGGCCGGTCGCGGCGTTGATATTCTGCTCGGCGGAACGCATTATTCGGGTGAGGAAGACGCCGATGCCGACATTTCCTACCGACGCGGCGGCAAAAAGCAGGCCGTCGCGCATACGGTCGGCGCAAACGACGCCGTAGCCGATCCCGACACGCTCGGCCCCGCCGGTGCGGGCACGATTTCCTTGAACGAGGAAGCCCATGACATCGCCCGCGAGCGCGAAGAGGTCAAGAACCTTGGCGGCCTGTACATTCTGGGAACCGAGCGGCACGAATCCCGGCGCATCGACAACCAGCTGCGCGGTCGCGCGGGCCGTCAAGGCGATCCGGGCGCGTCCAAGTTCCACGTCTCGCTCGAAGACTACTTGTGGCGCGTGTTCGGCGACCGTTCCGGCGGGATGCTGATGCGGCAATGGGAAGAAGATCAGGCCGTCGATACGCCGCTGCTTTCCAAAATGATTGAGCGGGCGCAGAAAAAAGTCGAGCAGCACAACTTCGACGGGCGCAAGCACGTTTTGGAATACGACGACGTGATGAACGTCCAGCGCGAGCGCATTTACGGCGACCGCCGGGCCGTTTTGGAAGGAGCCGACCTCAAGGAAACCCTGTCGTCGTATCTGCACAATACGGTTGACGGCGCGCTTGCCGCGTACACCCCCGACGGCGTTCCAAGCGACGAATGGGATATTGCCGGGCTGTACGAAAATCTGTCCGCCCAGTTCCCGCTTGCGCACTATGTCGAGCCGGACGCTTTGAAAGAAATGAACCGGCGCGACATCTCAGAAAAATTGCACGAAATCGCGGATCAAGCCTACGAGGATAAAGAAACCGAGTTCGGCGGCGAAATGATGCGCGAAATCGAGCGGTATATTACCGTTCGGCAAATCGATCAAGCGTGGGTCGAGCACCTCGCCAACATGGATTATTTGCGTGAAGGTATCGGTTTGCGCGGCTACGCGCAGGTTGATCCGCTCGTCGCCTACAAAAAAGAAGCCCTCGAACTGTTCGAGCAAACGCAGGCCGGGATTCAAGGCGACGTGGTACGGAACCTGTTCATGGCGCAAGTGCAAAGCGAAGACACGGACGGTGACGGCGTGGAGGAATTCATGCCCATTCCCCCGATGCCCGACATCTTCAACATCATGGCGGAGAGCGGCCCGGATAGCAACACGTTCCTGACCGAAGTCGAAATTCTGACCGACGACATGGATGGCGATGGCTTTATCCAGCCCGACTACGAACCGGCTCCGCCGCCCGAAATGGTGCAAAACATGGGCGCGATGGCCCGCCGCAAAAAGAAAAACTAAGCGGTTTCAAATCAAACGAAAAAGCCCGACGCCTTACGGCGTCGGGCTTTTTCACGCTTTCGTTGCGGTGCTTCCTCGCCAAAAGTGGGAAACACAAAGTATGATAACCAACTTAACGGTTCCCACCATTCAATTCCACGACGGGAACGCTATTCCCCAACTTGGCTTCGGTATTTGGCAAGTGCCCGACGAGGGCGCGCAAGCCGCCGTGACCGAAGCGTTTAACGTCGGCTACCGCTCCATCGACAGCGCCAAAATTTACGGTAACGAAAAGGGCTTGGGCGACGCGATAGCCGCAAGCGGCATTCCCCGGGACGATCTGTTCATCACGACCAAACTTTGGAACGAAGATCAAGGCTTCGACAATACCCTGCGCGCCTTTGACGAAAGCCTCGCCCGGCTTCAACTTGATACCGTGGACTTGTACCTTATTCACTGGCCGTCGCCGCATCGCGGGTTGTACCGGGAAAGTTGGAAGGCCCTCGTTCGGATAAAGCAGGAAGGCCGGGCGCGCTCCATCGGCGTGTCCAACTTCACCGCTGTCCATTTGCAGGAGATAATCGGCGACACGGGCGAGGTTCCCGTTCTCAACCAAATCGAACTGCACCCGCGCTTTCAACAAAACGAACTGCGGGCCTTTCACAAACAGCACAACATCGCCACCGAATCGTGGAGTCCGCTGGGGCAGGGGAAACCCCTTGGCGACCCCACGATAACCGGCCTCGCCGAAAAAAACAACAAAACGCCCGCACAGGTCATGTTGCGCTGGCACTTGGACAACGGCCTTATCTCCATT
>CAXTBP010000358.1:0-2532 GCA_964241985.1 uncultured Armatimonadaceae bacterium
CAAGAACAAGGTCGCGCCGCCGTTCAAGCAGGTCGAGTTCGACATCATGTTCGGCACGGGCATTTCGCGCTCCGGCTCGATTATCGACATCGGCGTGGAGTTGGGCCAAATCGCTAAAGCGGGCGCGTTTTACTCCTACAAGGGCGAGCGACTGGGTCAAGGCCGTGAAAACGCCAAAACCTATTTGGAAGCCCGCCCCGACATGATGGAAACCATCGAAACCGAGATCAAAGCCGGGCCAGCCGCCAAAGAAGCCTTAGCCATCGGCGCAACACCGGAAGAAGAATAAACCCGTCGTTCCGCCAAGCAAAAAGCCCCCGCATTCGCGGGGGCTTTTTTCATGCGACGTTTCCGGTGCGGGTATAAATTTAATTATGTTTGAAGGCTTCGTAACAAAACAAATCCAAACGACGGAAACGACAATTCATTTGGTTCAAGGCGGGAGCGGCGATCCGGTTTTGCTGCTGCACGGCTACCCGCAAACGCACGTCTGCTGGCATTTGGTCGCGCCCATTCTGGCCGAGCGGTTCACAGTTGTTTGTCCCGATTTGCGGGGCTTCGGCGACAGCGGCAAGCCGCCAAACGACGCCGATCATTGGAACTACTCGAAGCGCGTCATGGCGCGCGACCAAGTCGAAGTTATGCGGCAGTTGGGTTTTGAACAGTTCGCCGTCGTCGGGCACGACCGGGGGGCGCGGGGCGCGCACCGAATGGCGCTCGACCACGCCAACAAAATCTCCAAACTTGCCTTGCTGGACATCGTACCGACCCTGACGGCGTTTTCCAACGTTGACAAAGACATCGCCGAGGGCGCGTTCAACTGGTTTTTCTCCATTCAAACGGATGGACTGCCGGAGCGACTTATCGGGGCCGAACCCGCGTTCTACTTGCAATGGTGTTTGGATCAATGGAGCGGTGCGAAAAATGACCTTGCGCCCGAAGCCGTTGCCGAATACGTTCGCTGCTTTGACGCCGAAGCCATCCGAGCGACGTGCGAAGAGTTTCGCGCGGCAGCAACGATTGATTTAGCGCACGATAAAGCCGATAAAGGTAAAAGGCACAAAATAGCGTGTCCCCTTCTCCTTTTGTGGAGCGCGAACGGATTGTGGACGCGGTTCGATATGCTCAAAACATGGGCCGACTACGCCGAAACCGTGGGCGGCAAAGCATTCGACTGCGGCCATTTTCTGCCCAAACAAGACCCCACCCAAACCGCCAAAGAACTCATCGATTTCTTGTTGTAGCGCCCGCGCCGCCCTTCCACGTAAAAAAACGGTTTTTGTATTGCCAACCCGGCAAACTTCGCGGCATAAGCTAACGATAGCCCGCTTTTCCTCGTAGTTACTTGTAAACTGGTGTGGGCGCAAACCGAAATTTCTGGTGCAATAGGCGCAAAATATGTTACAACAATCGTGTCACAATGAAACAACGATACCAAGCGGCAACGGCAACCTCGGCGACCTCATGGGCTTAAAACGCACGCGGAACGAAGCGTTGCGAACCTCGCAGGACGGTTCCGCCCTCCCGTCCGCCGCCACAGCCCCCGCCCCGCCGTTCGTCCATCCGACGGCAGAAAAACCGTCGGCGTCGCGCGGCAGCGCGAACAGAACCGGACGCAACGGACGGCGCAACGATAAAAACGACGGTAAGAAAAATGGTCTCAAAGAGGCGTTCGCGGTCGCCCCCGAAGACATGATCCCGATTGGCGACGTTATTTTCGATAACGTCACGATGCACGAAGCCGTCCAGCGCATCGTCGCCATGACCAAAAAGACCGACCGACCCCGGTATGTCTGCACCGCCAACTTAGACCATTTGGCTCTGTGCGAGAGAGACGACGAGTTCCGCGAAATTTATCGCCGCGCCGACCTCGTCCTCGCCGACGGGATGCCGGTCGTTTGGCTGTCGCAGCCGCACGTGATGGGTTCGCTTCATGCCCGCGTCGCCGGAAGCGACTTGTTTTTTGAACTTGCCCGCGCATCCGCCGTTCACGGCTTGCGTCTGTTTCTGCTCGGCGGTTCGCCCGGCAGCGCGGAAAAAGCAACCGAAGCCCTGCAAATCCTGTACCCCGGCGCGAATATCTGCGGAAGTTACTGCCCGTCGTTCGAGGATTTCAAAACCGAGGCGGAGCAGGAAAAAATTGCGGGCTTAATTAAAGCAGCGAAACCCCATGTCTTATTCGTCGGTTTGGGCGCGCCCAAACAGGAAAAATGGATTGCCAAATACAAGCACGTCGTCAACGTGCCGGTGTCGATTGGGGTTGGCGGCAGTTTTGAAATGGCGGGTGGGATCGTGCGCCGCGCCCCGGAATGGATGCAGAAAAGCGGATTGGAATGGTCGTACCGCTTGGTGCAGGAACCGAAGCGCTTGTGGCATCGCTACGTGCAACGGGATATGCCGTATCTGCTCGGCATGGTTCCAACAGCCGCAAAAATGGCAAAGTTTCGAGTCGGCAGCGCGATTGGCAACTTGAAGGCCACACCCGATATATCCGATGAAGGAAATTCCAACCGCGAACCCTAACGCCATTAG
>CAXTBP010000359.1:0-2430 GCA_964241985.1 uncultured Armatimonadaceae bacterium
GTTCGTCCTACATTAAACCCAAGACGAGCTTGAAAATTTAACTGGGGGAAGAAGGCAGTGCGCCACTTGTATTATACCCGAAATGGCACGATCCTTCCTTCTTTTTGTCCCGCTATCCTTCCTCTTTTTCAAAGGATTTTATTGCGGCGTGACGCCCCATGCACCGCCCCATGTTTCGCCGGGCGCGAGCGATTTGAGGCCCCAGTCTGGGTGATTGAAAGAGTCCGAGCCGCAGGTCATGGGTTCGATGGCGAGACTTTTGCGGCGGTGCGATTCGGGCATCGGGTCGCCGGAATACACGACGACAAAACCGAAGGCGTCATCCATCCAAACGGTCAAGGCGCGGTCACCGGTTGCGGTGGCAAGTTTGACGCGCATTTTGCCGTCCGCATCCGGCGCGGGGCTTGCGTAGCACGTGTTGAATTTGGTTTGCGCAATCAGGCGCGGGGCGCGAAAATCGAAGGGTGTTTCCTCGACGGGCAGAACCGCGCCCGTCGGAATCATTTTTTCCATCTGTAAAACCGACGCGAACGGGACTTGCAAAACGTCGCTGTCGATCAAATCGCCGCCGACCGTGAAATACGGGTGAAATCCGACGCCAACCGGCGCGGCTTGCTCGCCCGTGTTTTTGACGGAAAAGCGACACGTTAAGCCAGTTTGGTCGAGCGAGTAAGTAACGGTAGCTTCAAGGGCGAACGGATAGCCTTCGTGCTCGCTTGCGGCAAACGATCCGACGAACGTTGCCGAATTTGCGCTTTGTTCTGCCGTCTGCCACGGCACGGTACGCAGAAAGCCGTGGATGGCGTTCGGGCCTTCTTTGTCGGACAGTTCCATTTGGTAGGCTTGCCCGTTCCATTCGTAGGCTCCGCCCTTGACGCGACCGGGAAACGGGATAAGCACGTCGCCCTGCCCGCCCATTTTGTTTTTCGCGCCGCTGTAGCCGGTCACAATGTCAACCGCAGCGCTCGCGGTTTCGCGCCACAAGCCACGCAAACTCGCGCCATACGGCGACACGCGCCCGCGCAAATCGTCGTGTTCCAAAACGATTTCCGTGTCGGCGGTTTCATTCGTTAAAGCCATAGTGTCGTTTATGCTCCTTCCCCGTTCGTTGGCGCGGGCGGCAAGCCATCGGGCGTGATTTGTACGGTAAAACGACGGCTGACGGCTTGCTCGCCCTCTATTACCAAGTCCACGAAATACACGCCCTCTTCTTCGAGCGGGAAATTTCGCACGTCCACGACCAAATCATGTACGGCAAGCGGGTCGGAAAACGCGGTCGTGTCCTCCATATTCATGATGAGTTTCCCGGACGGCGACGTGATACGAAACCCCCATTTCCACGCCCCGCTTCCGCTGGTCAGCGACGCCATTACACACAAGCGCGGATGCAGAGCGGGAAGCTGCGGCGTCAAAATACCGTTGAACAAACTGACGAGGGTTTTGTTGCCGGTGCGGGTGTCTTCGACAACTTCGCTGCACAAAACGAGGGCGACACAGAGCGGCTTTTCGCGGCGCAATTTTTCGCCGGGCCGGGGAAACGGCGAATTGGGAGTTTGGTAATCCATACGGTTTGGCTTATCGTACCACGGCAGGCGCGGACGGCGATGCGGAAGGCGACGCACTTGGCGACGGCATAGCAAGTTCGGGCGTCAACAGCGTCGGGTCAGGCTTGAAGGCGGGGTCAAGGGCCTGTAAGTTGCGCGATGCTTCGTCTTTTTGCAGAACGCCCGCCGCAGAATCGTTCCAGACCGCACGGTACGCCTCGGCGGCTTCCTTGTTTTTGTTCTGCCCGCGCAACGCGGCCCCCAATCCCAGACGGGCTGTTAAATCTTTTGGATCCGCCGTCAAAACCGTGCGGCACTGTGCCTCAGCCTCAACCCATTCCTTGTCTTTGAGATGGAGCGCAGCGAGCATTTTACGGGCGCGCAGATATTTTGGATCGACAATCAAAATACGCCGAGCGGTCGCTTTGGCGAGCGCCTTCATTTTTGGGTCGCGGTCAGCGTCTGCATAGAAATCCTGCGCGCTTTCCCATAAGAGGTCGGGGTTTTCCGCCGGGGGGCGGGCCGTTCGCATGGCTTCAACTTCTTTCCCCCAATCAATGTAACCGCCCATCGTTGCGCCGATGAGAACGCACAACCCAAGCAAAACGCTGACCCCGATAAAAAGCGTGTTCCGCCGCGTGTCCTCATCCATAGTTTCGGCTTACATTCCCTTCGCTTTAAGGATACGTCGGCGCGTCCGTTTCGCCCAGCAAAAGCCACGAAAAATAATCGAAAAATAATTACGAAAGTATGTGAAACGGCGCGCGGGACACGGCAAAACCTAAACGGAAAACGGTTCTGCGAAGCAAACAAGCAGACGCCAAAAACCGGAAGGAATTATCTGTATTATGTCCCTGTCCTCTGCCAAAAAGTCGCTGCGCCGTGG
>CAXTBP010000360.1:0-2425 GCA_964241985.1 uncultured Armatimonadaceae bacterium
TTATTGGGGGGCAGGGGGGCTGAAAAGAACGTAACGGGAACGGCGGCCTGCCCGGTTTGCACCAAAGCATCCCGCAAACGGCGGGCTAACTCTCCGGTTCCCGGCGTTTCGGTTTCCCGATGCCCGGCGTCGATTAAAAGAAAGTTCCGGCCTTCGGCTTCGACAAATTCGTGGTGGCGCACATCCGACGTGACGAAAGCGTCGGCCTTTTGCGCGACGGCATCCGACATCAAAAACGCGCCCGCGCCCCCGCATACGGCAACGGTTTGGATGGGTTTGTCCATCGGCAAGCCTTGCGCGGTTCGCACTTCGGGAAAATGGAGCGCGGCTTTTACGCGGGCGACGAACGCTTCCGCCGTCACGGGTTCGGTGAGTTTGCCGATGCGTCCAATGCCAAACGTCCGGCCCGTGTTTTGCAGCGGAATGATATCGTAGGCGACTTCCTCATATGGATGCGCGGCCTTCATCGCGGCGACGATAGCGGCAGATTGGTTTGCGGGCGCGATCATTTCCAAGCGGGCTTCTTCAACGGTTTCGGTCGCGCCGATTGTGCCGATAGCGGGGTTTGCGCCGAGCAACGGTCGGAATGTTCCTGTGCCGGGCGTATAAAATGAGGCGCGGTCGTAGTTGCCGATGGAACCCGCGCCCGCGTTTGCCATCGCGTTCCAAACGGCGTCGCGGTGGGCGTGCGGAACGAAAACGACTATCTTGACCAAACTATCGCGGTAAGTGATTTGCAGGGGCTGGCGATTGGGCGCGGGTTCCATATCCACCAAATCGGCGAGCACGTCGTTGATTCCCCCCTCAGCGACATCCCAATTCGTGTGGGCGGACGCGACCGCGATGCCGTTTTGTATGCACGACAGCGCGACCGGGCCGGGGTGTGGCGCGTCCATGCGCAGCGTCGCCGCCGGTTGATAAATCAGTGGATGGTGCGCGATTAGTAGATTGATGCCTTGCGCGTGGGCCTGCTCCACGACGGCGGGTGTCACATCCAGCGCAATGCCCACACCCGAAACAGTCGCTTCCGGGTCGCCGATAAGGAGGGCGCGGGGCGACGTACTGGGCTGCGGGTCGCCTTTCAAAATCAAATGCGCCGGCGCAATACTATCCAAAATGCCCAACACGTCGCGTACCGTCATGCCAAATTTTCCCTACTAAATGCCGATAGGCGTCGGAGCGGGCGGCGAAACCGTCGTTCCATTATTCGCCGGGCTGCCGCTGCCACTATTGCCGCCACTCGCATCGCCGATTCCGTCGCCGACAAAAATGGAGGCGTTGTAGTTTTCTACGGTTCCGTCGGCGTAGCGAATGGTCGTGTTGCCGTAGGCGTCCCATGTAATCGTGACCGGCATTCCCGGATCGCTGCCCGAGATTTTGCCCTGCCCCGACCCGTTGGCGTTGTAGGTGTAATCGGCTTGGTAGCCGTCGGACGTGGAAAAGCGTGTGCCGCCGCTGCCGTCCGACCGGTAGGTGCCCGCGCCCTGCGTCCATTCGTTATTGGTGCCGCTTGGGCGAGTCTGCCACGGAAAATCGCCGCTCGCGCTGCCGTTGCTTTTGCCGCTGTCGCTGGTTCCGTCTTGGTACACGTTGGCGTAATCGCTCGCGTAACTGCCGCCGGCGTTTGTTGTGTTTTTGGACGTGCCGTGCGACCCGGCAAGATACCCCGCCGTAAACGAATAAGTGGACTCGTAAACCTGCGGGTACGTGTTGTAGTCGGCGGGCTGCGTGGTCACGATGCTGCCTGCTGGCTGGGTTTTGGCTTGATCCCCGTACAGCGCGTACGTAACCCCGGTCGGCGAATAGGTGACCTGCGTCCACAATTCCAGATAATAGTCGTAGCCGAAATAATCGGTCGGCTCGTAGGGCGGCAGTTGGTCGCCGGGTAATGGTAAATCGGTCGGTTCTGTTGGGGCGACGACATCGCGGGTTTTGTGCAGTTGGGCCGCCCGCGTTTGCGGCGCGACGGCGGCGATATTTTTAAGAAAGCCGCCCAGATTCGGCGCAGCGGCAAGGAACGGCTGCGCGTTTGCCGAATCGGTGGCTCCGCCCGCGCCGCTTCCTTCGGGATAAGCAATCGGCCCCAGTGTGGACAGACTCCAAACGCCCGTTCCGCCCGCGTAACTATTTCGGGTAAAGGCAAGCGCGGTCGTCGGCGCGCCGCTGTTCGTCATTTGCCGCGCGACCTGCCCATGCAAGCCCTGCACGTGCGCCCGCGTGGTAGCGGTCGGCGCGGAAGAACTGCCGCCGCCACTATTTGATCCGCCGCTGCCGCAGCCCGCAAGCAAAAGGCCGGTTGCCGCGCCGGTGGAAAGGAAAAAACTGCCCGCTAAAAAACGTCGTCGTGTTACGTGCATGAAAAGCCGCCTTCAAGCGAGAAAGAGATAAAGTGCGCTCGCTTCAGTTTTCATTATGAACACAAGGG
>CAXTBP010000361.1:0-2416 GCA_964241985.1 uncultured Armatimonadaceae bacterium
CCGATTGGATCACGATTCGCAACTACGATTTGGCGATGGGCCGCTTCTTCACGATGGAAGAAGAAAAAAAGAAAACCAAAGTCGTCGTTTTGGGCTGGGGCGTGTATCAGCAGTTGTACCCCGACGGCGGCGACCCAACCGGCAAGCTCATTCGCGTTAATAACGTCGGCGTCCGCTGTATCGGAGTTTTGGCCCCGAAAGGGCAAACCGGCAGTTTCAACGCCGACGATTTGGTGGTCGTTCCCTCAGGCACGGCGCAAAAGCGCTTGTTCAACTTTTGGCAGGGACGCCCGCGCGCCTTTTCCGCGCAGGCCGTCAGCGAAGACAAAATGGCTGACGCGCAAAAAGAAATCGACGATTTGTTCCGCAAACGCTACCGCGTCAAGCCCGGCGATCCGTCCACGATTACGATCCGCAGCCAAAGCGAGTTGGCGCAAGCCGCCGAGCAAACCGAAAACACGTTTACGGCCCTGCTTGCCGGAATCGCGGGCGTGTCGCTGCTGGTCGGCGGTATCGGAATTATGAACATCATGCTCGTATCGGTGACGGAGCGAACGCGCGAAATCGGCATCCGTAAAGCGATTGGTGCAAAGCGGGCCAACATTTTGTCGCAGTTTTTAATCGAAGCCGTGACGCTGTCGATTTTGGGCGGCTTGGTCGGAATCGCGCTTGGCATCAGCATCGCGCTCGCTTTGCCGCACTTCATGGAAGACACGATGACGGTCATCACGTTGTCGCCAATTCTTATGGCGTTCGGTTTTTCCGCCGCCGTCGGTATTTTCTTCGGCTTTTATCCCGCGCAGAAAGCGTCGCGGCTCGACCCGATTGTTGCCTTGCGGTATGAATAAGGGCGCATCCATAACGCCTGTCGCCGACGAAAAGCCGGTGGACGAAACCAAAAGCAACATCCTTTACGAGGTGTTCGGCATTGATTTGCGCGCCGTTGCCATACTTCGTATTGGCATGGGCCTGCTGATTTTCTTGGACTACATAGGCCGCTCGCTTGATTTGGACGCCCATTATACCGAGTGGGGCGTTTACCCGCGCCTTGCCGCAATCGACCGCGCGGGCGACTATTATCCCTATTTGTCGCCGTATCTATGGACGGGATTTTTCCCGTGGCACACCGAACACGTGCTGGTTGGAATCCTGTTTTTCGTGTCCGCCGTTTGCGCGCTCTTGATGGCGGTCGGCTGGAAAACGCGCTGGACGACAATCGCTTCATGGATGCTGCTTGCCGCCGTGCATACACGCAATCCGCTGATTTTGCATGGGGCCGACGATACGATCCGCGCCCTGCTTTTTTGGTCGATGTTCACGCCGTGGGGTGCGCGGTTTTCGCTCGACGGGCTATGGGCAAAGCGCACGGCGTACGCACAAAGCACGCCGCCGAAAGTTTTGTCGCTGGGCACGGCGGGGCTTTTGCTGCAAATCGGCATTATTTACTGGTTCACCGCCGCCCTTAAAAACGGGCCGGAATGGCGGCACACCGGCCTTGCCGTATATTACGCTTTGGCTATCGGGCACTACGAAACCCCGGTCGGGCAGTTCTTGAAGCAATTTCATCCGCTCCTGAAACTGATGACGTTCGGCGCGATTGTTTTGGAAGGCCTCGGCCCAACGCTTGTTTTCATCCCATATTTAACCGACCGAATACGCGCCGTCGTCGCGCCGATTTTCATTCTTTTTCACTTAGTGCTGCTCAACCTACTGTTCGATTTGGGGCCGTTTCCGTATATTGCGGCCTTGATGTGGGTTGTATTTTTGCCGCCGTTCGTGTGGGACGCACTGGCCCGTTATTGGAACGCGCTATGGCGCAAGAACCCGATTGCGGGCGCGCTGGAAACCAAACGCGCCGCGCTGGTTGCATGGCGGGATAAAAGCGTAATGGCGTATTGCCGCAAGCAAAAGCCGGTTCCATCCCTGCGGCTGCGGCTCCCATTTCAAATCGTGTGCGGATTTTTCATCGGTTTCACGTTTTTGTGGAATCTGCGCGGCATGAACTATCCCTTGTGGGTGAAAGTGCTGCCGGAAAGCCTGAATCCTATTGCCAAGATTACGCGCGTCGATCAAGGATGGGGACTGTTCGCCCCGCGCCCGATGAGCGACGACGGCTGGTTCATTATGCCCGGAACCTTATACAACGGCGAAAATGTGGATGTGTTTACCAACCACCCCGTGACATGGGAAAAGCCCACCGGCGGCATTTCAGGAATGTACCGAAGCGAGCGCTGGCGCAAATACATAATGAACTTGTGGCCGCCAAACAATGTCACACAAAGGTATTACTATGGGCGCTATTTGTGCCGGTCGTGGAACCGCAACCGAGATTCCGCGCATCAGTTGCGCGAATTTTCGCTGTATTATATGCTCGAACCGACCCGGCCCGATTACTCGGTTCCCAAAGCAATTCCGA
>CAXTBP010000362.1:0-2400 GCA_964241985.1 uncultured Armatimonadaceae bacterium
TTTTTAGTCGCAATTTTTCGCGCGAGGTCGGCCAAACGCCGTCCGAATTTCGGCGACAAATCGCACGACAAATCGGCTAACAATAATTTTCGGCGGTTCCTCTTGACAAAACTTTTTCGCCTGCGATACACTACCCCAACATTGATTTAACGTTAGGTTAAATCAAAATCATTGAAAGCGCGGCGATTTATGTCAATGGGTAGCGGCGGGCGCGTGACGCTCAGTGAAGTAGCGCGGCGTGCGGGAACCAGCACGATGGCGGTGTCGGTTACGCTGAACGGCGCGCGCTCCAACACGCGCGTATCGGACGCGACCCGCAGCCGAATCTTGGAAATCGCCCGCGATCTTAACTACACGCCCAACGCGATGGCGCGCAGTTTGAAGCGGCAGCGCACCAACACCATTGGCGTACTGTTCAACTGGGCCGGGTCGCGCGCCATTCACAATCAGTATTCGGTCGGCGTTCTTGACGGTGTCGTCGAAGGCGCGGGCGCGGCGGGCTACCACGTGCTGCTGTACACCGAATCGTGGAAAGACGCGGAAACGTCCACTGCGGTTTTTGCCGACCGGCGCACCGATGGCGTGATCGTGGTTGCGCCAAGCGATGATTCCGATGTCGTTTCCGGTTTGGTAGATTTGGGAATTCCCATCGCGCTGGTTTCGTCGGCATCGACTATTGCCAATGTCCCCTACGTGACCATTGACAACGCGCGGGGCGTTCGGCTCGCGCTCAATCATTTGGCGGAGTTGGGGCACACGCGGATCGCCTATGTGGGGCAAGGTTTGAACCGGCACAACCTACGGGAGCGCCATGCTGCCTTCCGCGCCGGGATGTTCGAGCGCGGTTTCGCTTTGCCGGGCGAGTACGTTTTGCCGCACATGAAGCCCCATGCCGCAAGCAATGTTGATTCGCTGGCGCATCTGTTGCGCCTGCCCAATCGTCCCACCGCCATTTTTGCGGCAAACGACGATTTGGCTGCCGAAGTCATGGACAGCGCGCGCGCAGCCCGTTTGCGCATACCGGAAGACGTGTCGGTCGTCGGCTTCGACGATATTTTAACCGCGTCGCTGACCGTGCCCAAACTAACAACCGTCCGTCAGCCGCTCATTGAAATCGGTGCGGAAGCCGTCCGGCAGCTTATCCGCCGTATCAATCGTGAGCAGGCGCATGAGCACGCGACAGAGGCATTTCACGTTTTCGCGCCGGAACTCATCGTTCGCGCTTCAACCGCCGCCCCACCGTGACACAGGGTAGGTTTTGTGTTTATTGGTTTCCGCCACCGTTTGGGCGGACACGCTTTCCAACGAAGAAAGGTTTGACCATGTTTAATATCTTTTGCTCTCGTCACCGCCGACAAGCCCCCCGCGCCGGACGAACGTCGTCTGCGAGGTCGGCTTTCACGCTCATCGAGCTGCTTGTCGTTATCGCCATCATAGCAATCCTTGCCGCGATTTTGTTCCCCGTTTTTGCCCAAGCCCGCGAAAAAGCGCGGCAAACCGCCTGCCTGTCGAACGTCAAGCAAATCACGCTTGCCATGACGATGTACGCCCAAGACGCTGACGAAACGTTCCCGCCGGGACGCTACTACTTCGGGGCCGATGCGTGGACGTGGGATCACTACATCGAGCCGTATGCCCAAAGCGCGGGAAGCGGCACGGCATACGGCACGGGCAATCAGCCCTATTTAGTGTGTCCAAGTGATACGGTCGATAGAACAACCACGACTGCGGGTAAACGCTCCTATGCCGTCGAAAGCTCCACCGTGAATGACTTGGCATGGAAAGGCGAGGTCGTCACGGGCAGCAACTACATCATGGAAGGGCGGACGCTCAGCGAGTTCAAGGCCCCTGCCAGTACCATTTTGATTTCCGAAGCGCCCCTTGCAAAAAATCGTATTGGCAACAACACCGAGGGCAGCATCATCGGCCCCGGCCCCGTACCGACCAATCCCACGCTCGCCTTTCAGGTAAGGGACTTGCCGGGTAATAAGCCGCTTCACTCACAAGGCTTTAATTACGGCTTCGCCGACGGTCATGCCAAGTGGTTCAGGCCGGAACAAACCGTCAAAACGGATGGAGTAACCTACACCGCGCCGTACACGAACGCAAGCGGCGCAAGTTGCCAATTCAACCTTGTGCGCCCCTGCGGTATGTGGACGGTTTCCGACAACGACTAACTCGACTAAACAACGTTTACCTTTGCTGCGGACGCGCCCCGAAAGGACAAACTGCGTCCGCAGCCGTATCTTGAACCGAAATGACCAATATAAAACGTTCACGTCCTTGCGGGCCGTATGATGCCCATCCCGCATTTTTCGCTGCCGCGCTGCTGCTCGCTTTTGCGGTTTTGGGCGGCGCGACACCCGCCGCCTATGCCGCGCAAAACTGGTACGTCGCAGG
>CAXTBP010000363.1:0-2312 GCA_964241985.1 uncultured Armatimonadaceae bacterium
TGTTTAATTTGACTATTGACTATGGACGCAACCGAAAATCTCGACGCCGTTGAGGAGGAAGGCGTCGCCCTCGCCCAAGCCGCGACCACGTCGGACGCTTTGGACACCCTTCACACCGATTATCTGGGCCGGGCCGGAAAAATGACGGCCTTGATGAAAACCATTGGGACGTTGCCCAACGATCAAAAACCCGCCTTCGGCCAAGCCCTCAACGCTTCCAAAGCCCGCCTGCTAACCGCGATTAACGACCAAAAAGCCGTTCTGCTCGCAGGCGAGCGGGCCGCTCGCCAAAACGCCGAAGCCATTGACGTGACCCTTCCGGGCCGCGCACGCCCGCATGGTCGCCTGCATCCCCTCACGACCACGATGCAGGACATCAAGCGTGTCATGATCGGCTTAGGTTTTACGTTTGTCGAAGGCCCGGACATCGAGGACTACAAATACAATTTCGAGTGGCTGAACTACCCGCCCGACCATCCTGCGATGGACGAGCAGATGAGTTTTTACGTGGACGATACGCACCTGCTCCGCACGCAAACGACGGCTTTGCAGGGCCGGATTATGGGGTCGGGCAAACAGCCACCGTTCCGCATGGCGACCGTGGGAAGGTGTTACCGCTACGAAAACATGGACGCCACGCACTCGCACACCTTTCATCAGGTGGACGGCTTTTCCGTGGACGAAGGCATTTCGCTCGCCGACTTGAAGGGCGTCCTCGCCGCCATGATGCGCGGCCTGTTCGGCCCCGATGTGACCGTGCGTTTCCGCCCCGACTTTTTCCCGTTCGTCGAGCCGGGCGTCGAGGTCGCGGTTAAATGGGGCGACCGATGGCTGGAACTCGGCGGCGCGGGCCTCATTCATCCCAATATCTTAGCCCGCGCGGGCTACGACACCGAACGCTACACGGGCTTTGCCTTCGGGCTTGGCATCGACCGAATGCCGATGCGAAAATACGGCGTGGATGATCTCCGCCTGTTTTTGGAAAGCGATTTGCGCTTTTTGCAGCAATTCCCGTAAACTGGCAGCCGAAAGAAGACAGAAGACCGGCGAGTAAATTCGCGGTCTACGCAGAAAGCAAAGCCGACCTGCGTCGGCTCATAACTGTTAGGTTACCTTCCAAACGGCAACGCTTTCGTTCTTCGGCATTCAGCCCGCGCAGGTGGGCTTTGCCTCTGCGTAGACCGCAGATTTACCTGCCGGTCTTTTTCGGCCAATTTTTCTATGCCCCAAACTTGGATAATTAACTAATGAGAATACCTGCCGCGTGGCTGCGCGAATTTGTGGACGTGCCCGAAGATACCGAAGGGTTGGAAGCGTTCAGTGACCGATTGACCCTTGCCGGATTGGAAGTGGAAGAAATTTTGTCCACGCCGAACGGCCCGACCTTGTATACGAAAATCACGCCGAACCGAGGCGACTGGGCGAGCGTGTACGGCACGGCCCGCGAATCCGCTGCCGTGGACAACGCGACCTTAAAAGCGTTCGCTGTCGCTCCGACGGTTGGACAGACGCGCGAGGCAAGAGTCACGATTGAGGACACCGACAACTGCCCCCGTTATTCGGCGACCGTGATTAAGGGCGTTAAAATCGGCCCGACGCCCGCATGGATGCAGGCGCGTTTGACGGCGGCACTCGGCGACAAATACAAAACTATCAATAACGTCGTAGACATCACGAACTACGTCATGCTGCAATGGGGTCAGCCCCTTCACGCTTTCGATTTGTCCACCCTTCCCGGCGGGCAAATCGTCGTGCGCCAAGCCCGTAACGGTGAAGAACTAACAACCCTCGACGGCGTAGAGCGTAAACTCGGCCCGGACGTTTTGTGCATCTGCGACCAAAATAAACCGGTCGCGGTTGCGGGCATTATGGGGGGCGGGCCGACGGAAATCACAAGCGGCACGACCGACATTTTGCTGGAATCCGCGCATTTCGATCCGCTGTCCATTCGCCGCACGGCAAAACGCTTGGGCCTCGCCACGGAAGCCTCGTACCGCTATGAGCGTTACGTTGACCCCGCCCTCATTCCCGTCGCCGCCCAGCACGCCGCCCAGTTGATTACGGAAATCGCAGGCGGAACGGTTGAGGGCGTCGTGGATTTCATCGCCAAGCAAACGCCCCCGCACCGTATAGTCGCCCGGGTGGAGCGCATCCGCAAATTATTGGGCGCGGACATTGACCGCGATTCTATGATTGCCGGTTTGGAGCGGCTTGGTATTTCGGTCGAACGGTCGGCGGGTGCGCTGGATTGCGTCATTCCGTCATGGCGTCCCGATCTGACGATTGAGGACGACATCGCGGAAGAAGTAGGG
>CAXTBP010000364.1:0-2242 GCA_964241985.1 uncultured Armatimonadaceae bacterium
GCGTAACGAATGTGCAAATCGGGCAGCGCGTTATGGGGCTGGCTCCGTGGGCGAGTTACGCCGAATACGCCGTTTTGGACGCGAGCCAAGCCATTCCGCTCCCTGATAATCTGGATTTCGCGCCCGCAACCGCGCTGCTCATTCAGGGCTTGACCGCGTATTTCCTGCTGGATGCGGCCTATTTCAAGCCGGGCGAATCGGTTCTCGTCAACGCCGCTGCGGGTGGGGTTGGCAGCCTCGCCGTGCAAATCGCCAAATTGCGCGGGGCCGGTGTCGTTGTCGGAACGGCCTCGACCGATGACAAACGCGCCCTCGTTAAAAACGAGTTCGGCGCGGACGAGGCCGTAGATTACACGCAAAACGGCTGGGCCGAAGCCGTCCGCACCGCAACGGGTGGCAAGGGCGTGGATATTTTCCTTGACGCGACCGGCGACTTTACCGGCGAAGGGTTCGACACGCTCGGAAACGGCGGGCGCTGGATGGTGTACGGTTCGCAAAGCGGCAAGCAAAACGATTTGTCCGCCGCCCGCGTCGGTGCGATGGTCGGAAAATTACTATCGCTAACGGGCTTTAATTTGTCCGGCGTGTTGGGCGACGGCGAAAAACTGCAGAGCGCGCTGGGCGAACTTATCGGCTGGGCGTCGAGCGGCAAACTCAAAATCGTCGCCGAGGATCGGTTCCCGCTCGTGGATGCCGCCAAAGCGCACGAAGCGATTTCCGCCCGCAAAACTACGGGCAAAGTCGTTTTAGAGCCGTAAAACCGGGCTAATCGTTTGTTTGCAGGGGCGCGGGCACTAAAAACTTCGTCTTTTCTATAAGCGATTTGAGCGCGTCCACGGTGGGAGCGGCGAGCAAAATTGTTCGGAAACCGCGCGCCTTTCCCTCGGTCTCGATGCTTTCGCCGCGCGAAAGGGCGGCGTCGATGGTTTCCTGCAGTTTTGGGAGCAGGTCGCGGTACGAAACGGGTACGGTTCCAACCTTGCTTACGGAATCGCCCGCGATTAGCAAAAACACGGTCGTGCCTTTTGGTGAATCCGCGAGTGCCTGACGGTAAAACGCCTCGGTGTGCGAATAGGATTTGAGCCAGTAGCCCATCGAGGCCGCGCGGGTGTTTAGCGTTTGCCATGAGGGGCCGAAACTGACAATCCGAAGCGGCTCGGCGGGCTGAACCGCCCGCGAAAGCTCACGCACGGCTCGCCACGTATCCACCGCACGGGGCAGCAGCGTATTCAAGGTCACATGGGGATCATCCAAAGATTGTCGAAGCAAAGGCCGCAGCGCGAGGCCAAAGCGATTGAAGCGGGTGTATGGTTCGGAAAGGCGTTTGCCGCCCTTGAAGTCCTCGCCGACTTGAAGGCGCAACGGGTCGAACTCGCGTCCGCCGTCGTGGAAAAGGCCGGGCGAAAGCGCGTAGGCCAAGCCTTCGTTCAGCGTTTCGCTGTCGAGGCCGGGAACACCTTTGACAGCCCCTTCGAGGGCGGGCTTGCGCGGCTCCAAAAAGCCGTGGAAAACCTCGTGGAGAAACGTCGGGAACGCATCGGTTTTGCGGGGAACTTCCAGCGTCAATCGGTTCCCGTTATATCCGCCGCCGATGTCGTAGTCGTCGGGGTTCGCCATTAAATACACCGGTAGCCGGAGCGTTTTGGTTCCGGTAAGACGCGCCGCCTTGATCGCAAACGCTTCCAGTTCGGGCCGTTTAGTTTCGAGCGCGGCGGCGAACCGCTCCGAAGCATTGGATTCCGTCGCCATGAGGCGTTCAATGCGCGGGGCGAACGCGGCGAAAACGCGCCGCTCGGTGTTTGCATCGCTCGCTCCCAAACGGGGATTGGCGAGTGCGCGGTCAAGGTCGCTTGGAGTGTAGAAAATGGGTTCCAGCGATCCCCATCCGCGCCGCTGTCGAAGGCGCGCGTGTTCGGCCAAAAGCGCGGTTTCTTCGGGCGTGAACGGGCCATAGGCTTTTTCCCAATAGCGCCGGTATTGCGCGTGACAAAACGGACTCCAAGAAGCGATTTGATCGACTACGTGAAAAACGTGCGCGGTTCGGTTCCCAACATAAACGTCCAGCGTGAGCGGCCCGGCATGGATCGTTTTCGCGGACGCGGGCGGCGCTGCCGTTGCTTGACGGCTGGGCAGTCCGAAAGCGATGAGAAAAAGAAGCAGGCCAATAAGAAAACCCATGCCAAGATTATACAAGATCGGATTGGTTCGATAGATTTAGAACAATTAAAAAACGGTGGAGACT
>CAXTBP010000365.1:0-2225 GCA_964241985.1 uncultured Armatimonadaceae bacterium
AATATCGCGGTTTTCATTCACAAACCACGGAAACGTGAACGGCATCAGAACGGTATAAAGCGCGGGCGGAACCAGCGTTGCGGCCCGCTGACGACGGGTAAAGAAACGCCGTAGCCCGACGCGTCGCACGCGCGTTTGACGCTTTTTCCGTGTCACCGGCGCGAACGGTTCGGCGGGCGCGGTTTGAGTTTGCGTGGCGGCGAGAGCACGGCGCACAAACTCAGGTTCCACACCGACTTCCTGTCCCAGCGCGATAATTGCGTCCGGCGTAAGCGTTGCGCGGTGATGCGCCTGCATCGCTTCGGCCCGCGCCAAAATTTCCTTGACGGTGGCGGTATCGTAGCGTGCTGCATCGTGGATTGGTTCGGATACCTGTGGTGTGGTTTCCGGCACAGACGCGCCATAAACGGTCGCGGTTTCAACGGCTTCGGCAGACGAGTGTTGCAGCGGCATAAGAGCGAAACCCTTTTCGAGTGGAATAAACGCGAAGTGCTTGAATTATAGTATACCCACGCGATTTCGTTAAGCGGAAGCGAATATGGCGTCGATAGCCCGCTTGCTATTTAACGTTCGTTGTGCTTATAATTTTGCAAGGCCGTCGGCGCGGATGTTTGAGATGCGTGGCCGAAAAATAAGGGTTCTAATGAAAAAAACGTTCTTGATAGTTGCCGCTGCGTTGGTTGTTTTGGGAGGCGTGCTGCCCGCCGCGCAATCGCAACAGCCCAAACAAGTGACCCGCGTTCCCGTAGTTTTTTCCGAAGGACATGACACCGACGGGCGCGATAGGGGCCGCCCCGTGGTTTTAATCGCAAATGCGCTGGGCGTGCCGCCGCAAGTTTTCCGCGATGCGTTTAGCCACGTGCGCCCCGCGCAGGCCGGAACCGAACCTGACCCACGCCAAGTGCAGGCCAACAAAGGCGCGCTTTTATCCGCGCTCGGAAAGTACGGCGTCACCAACGAACGGCTCGACCAAGTCTCCGACTATTATCGCTACCCGCCGGGGCGCGGCAAACTGTGGCGCGTGTCGCCCGCCGTCGCCAACGCGCTTGTGCAGGACGGCAAAATCACCGGCTACGAAATCGTGAGTGGGGGAGCCGGTTACACGTCGCCGCCTACCGTGTCGGTTCCCAATATGCCCAGTGCCAAAGCCACCGCGACACTCGCTTTCGGCAAAGTGCTGGAAACCAATGGATCGGTGTCGGCAATCGCTATTGCCCCCACAAAAACGCCCTGACGTTCGCCTTAGTTTTGCGCCTCGGGCGCGGCGAAAAGTTCGTTCCAGTTTTCCACATCGAGAAGGCGGTCGGCAAGGGTTTCCAACTCATTTGCGGAAGAAAGTGCGTCAAGCCGCGCTCGTGTCGCCGTGTCGGGCGGGCCAAACCGTTTGCTGCCGATTTGCTCGATAAGTCGGCGCGCCTCGTTTGCGCGGCCCCGTGCTTCCCCGCGTGCCTCTCCGCGCGCCTCTCCGCGCTCGATAATCGCTTGGTAGGTAACCGATTCTTCCATTCCACGAACTCCTTGTAATGCGTTTGCGGCAAAGTCCCGAGTATACGACAGACCCATCAAAAGAAACGTATTCAGCCATAGTATACCGGCCTCGCTCGGTGTCGCTTCCTGCGCGACGCGGGTTTCCATTTCGCGGATAACGGCGGGAACCTCGCTTTGCGTGACGCGGGTTATCGGCGCGAGTGGCAGCGTCCCCAAACCACCGCGCAGAACCATTTCGGGCGGTATTTGCCAAATCCGCAACGTTTCGTATCGGAATTGGAGAGAACCGTTTTGCGTTTGATATTCTACTTGACCTGCGGAAAGATTGGGGCCGTCGGCGGAGGGCCGGAAAAGCACCAAGGTACTTTGCACGGCGATACGGTGGCGGTAGCGCAGCAAAACGTTGTAGTGCAGCATCCGCTCCGCCATATTTGGATCATAAGTCGTTTGAAACTCGAAATGCGCGATATAGGGGGCGGGGCCACTGACGCGCAAAACACGGTCGGCGTCCGCAACGACGGTAGACACATCGGCGGGAATTATTTGCACCGGCCCACCCGATAGGTTCGCCAAGTGCAGCCAGTCGTCGGGATAGGCTTCCACAAGTTGCTTGGTCGCGTTGTCAAACGGTTTCGCCATATTCTGCATTGTTCCCGGTTTTTGCACATCCGCCGCAGAGCGCAAAACAAACCGGGTAAAATTAAACATGCACCTTCCCGTCTTACAAGGCACTATCG
>CAXTBP010000366.1:0-2197 GCA_964241985.1 uncultured Armatimonadaceae bacterium
GGGCAGCCCTTGATGGCGTACACGGCCCCCTCGTCGGTGCGGGAAAATTTCTCCATGCCCTTCTTCATCAAGGTGACGAGCGTGGACTTGCCACCACCGACCGGCCCGACAAGCATCAAAATCCGCTTGCGAATATCGAGTCTGCGCGATGCGGGCGAAAGGTATTCCTCTACCAAATGCGTCAGGGTTCGTTCCAGCCCGAAAATCTCGTTGTCGAAAAACTGGTAGTCTCGGCTTCCGTCGGGGCGTTCCTCGTAGCCGGGGGCCATCACCATATCGTAGACACGGGCGTGCGAAAGGCTCGCCACCCGTGGGGTTTCCTTGATCACGTCCAGATACTGGGCGAACGTGCCTTCCCAGCGCAGTTTGTCGGCTTGCTGGCGGTGCGTTTCGGCGGCTTTTAATATATCAAATCCCATAGATGAAACAATCCCTCTCAAAAACGAGAAACAAACCATCAAGGTCAAGGAGCGACAACAGGAAACGATAAAGAACTCGGAAGACGAAAACAGCCCCGGAAAACGCGCTGTGTAAAAATCGATTTACACGCGCGGCTTCCGAGGCCGCCCAAAAAACTAAATGCTCGCTATGCGGTTGTTTATCCAACGAAACCGGGGCGACCCCGGCATTTGATTGAAAAAGGTGCAAAAATGCGCCGCCACAGTGCGGGGCAAGGGAGTAAGAAACTATACCATAGCCCATACCAACACGCAAAAAGCACGTATGGGTTAAAAGACGTGAAAAGCGCGCGGTTTGTTACTCCGTTTCAGAAAGCCGTTTACAAACTCCAATCGGTGCAGGGCGCACCGATAGCCTCAAAATCGCGCACGTTGCGCGTAACAACCGTCAAATTGTGCGCAATGGCCTGCGCCGCGATCCGGCAATCTTGGGTTCCGACCCGAAGTTGAGCGGGCGAAAAAGTTTTGTATATGGCGTCCGCTTCTTCGGAATACGTTAAAACCGGAAAAACACGCAAATCTTCAAGTGCCTGCACCAAATCCTCGTGCGCTTTCACAAGCGACAGCGACGTTCGCGGGGCGCGGGCGCGATTGATACCATTCATACGCCCGACTAAACGTTCCTCCGCCGTGACCGAACTTATTTGAATTTGATCTATACGTTCCGCGATACGCTGCACAAGATTGGGATTGCCCAAAAGATAAAGATCAAGAGAATTTGTGTCAAGCAAATACACGACTTATTTGCCTTCATCGGTAAGTTCGCGCTCCAACTGTTCCTGCAACTGGCGGCGGTACTCGGCAACTTGTTCCTGACCGCTTTTTATGAAGTCGGGATTGTTTTTATGGCGGCCCGCTGCCGCAATAATGCGTTCTTTTTGCTCCTGTGTTAAACGGTTCGCTGAGGCGGGCATTTTCTTATCATGCGTGTCCGCGGTGGGTGTCATTGCTACTGGCTCCATGTGATTTTCCTTGTGCCAAAACGGCGGCGCTGGCGATGAGAGTTCGTTTGGGACGTTTGGGACGTTTGGCTTATTGACGCTTGAAACGCGCCGCCGGTATACTTTGAAGCAGCAGACCGCCGTAGTTTAACCTTTCGGCGATGAAGGAACCAAGCGCGTTTATGGAACACATGGTCAGCGAGGGTGGGGTCGTTATCTTTAACCCAACGGCGGGGCGAGGGCAGGGCGCGAAGCTGCGCGAAGCGGCGCAGGCACGATTGGGGCCGGGCTTTGAATGGCGGCCCACGCAAAAAGCGGGGCACGCGGTCGAACTTGCCAAACAGGCCGCGACCGAGCGCGAAGTCGTGGTTGCGTTTGGTGGCGATGGAACCGTGGGCGACGTGATGCGCGGCATTCAAGGAAGCAATGCGACGCTCGGCATCATACCCGTCGGAACCGGAAACGATGTGGCCCGCAACTTGAAAATCCCGCTGGAAATCAACGAAGCGTGCGCGACGGTTTTGACGGGCGCGGTGCGGCAAATCGATTTGGGAACCATCAACGGCAAGCCGTTCATCAATAACGCCGGTCTGGGATTCGACGCGCAGGTAATGATTGCGATGAATAACTCGATCCGTTTCACCAAAGGCCAGCCCGCGTTCGTTTTGGCAACCCTTAAAACCCTGCCCGGCTTCAAACCCTTTACTTTAACGTTCGAGGCCGACGACGCGCCCCCGGAAACCGAAAAGGCCATGATGGTGTCGGTTCTCAACGGCACGATGTACGGGGGCGGAATGC
>CAXTBP010000367.1:0-2184 GCA_964241985.1 uncultured Armatimonadaceae bacterium
ACGCCCTGCGCCGCGCCCTGCCACCCGCGTTCTCGTCCGCGTATGACGCCCGCCTTTCCGCCTTTTACGACGACTGGCAAGCCGCGCTCGACGGCCTCAATTTCGACACATTACCCCGCGACGCCCAAGCGGACGCCGCCCTGTTCGGCAATCTGCTGGACAAAGAACGCGACGCTTTGCGCCAAAACACGGCCCGTCGCCAAGAAACCGCCGATTTATTACCGTTTGTTTCAGAGATTGTTTCGCTCGACGCCGCCCGGCGAAATTTAGAGCGGCCCGACCCCGCCGATGTGGCCCAGCGTTTGAACGCTTTGCGTGACGAACTCGCGGACCGCACAAAAAATCTGTCGGTGTCGGTGGGGCAAATCGCATTGAAGCCCGTAACGGCGGAGCGGGCGGCCCGCACGACGCTGGCTTGCAAAAATGCGCTCGCCGACTGGTTCGGGTTCTACGACGGCTACGATCCCCAATTTTCGTGGTGGGTGCGCGAACCGTACAAAACCGTGGACAAAAGCCTCGACGAGTACGCGACCGCGCTTCGCCAAACGTTTGCACCGAAAGAAGATGCAGAAAGCGACCCCGCCGCCCATATCGTCGGCGACCCGATTGGCGAAGCGGCGTTGCAGGACGCTTTGCGCCGCGAACTGATTCCGTATTCGCCCGACGAGTTAATCGCTATCGGCGAGCGCGAAGCGGCATGGTGCAGGGCCGAAATGGAAAAGGCCGCGCATGAGATGGGCTTGAACGGCGACATCAAAGCCGCCCTCGAAGTCGTGAAAAATAAACACGTCGCGCCGGGCGAGCAGCCCGGCTTGGTGCGCGATTTGGCCTGTGAAGCCGTCGATTTTGTGGACGAACGCGAACTCGTAACCGTGCCGCCGCTCGCCCGCGAAATTTGGCGGATGCGAATGCTGTCGCCGGAAGCGCAAAAAGTCAGCCCGTTCTTTTTGGGCGGCGAGGTCATCCAAGTCTCGTTTCCGACCGACGCGATGACGCAAAGCGAAAAGCAAATGAGTTTGCGCGGCAACAATCGGTATTTTTCCCGCGCGACCGTCCAGCACGAACTCATTCCCGGCCACCATTTGCAGCTTTTTATGATGGCCCGCTACAAAACCCATCGAAAGATTTTCCAAACCCCGTTCTATATCGAGGGCTGGGCGATCCATTGGGAGTTTTTGTTATGGAAATTGGGCTTTGCGAGAACGCCCGAAGAAAAAATCGGGATGCTGTTTTGGCGAATGCACCGCTGCGTGCGCGTCGTGTTTTCGCTCCGCTACCATTTGGGGCAGATCGGCGCGTCGGAGTGCGTGCAAATGTTGATTGAGCGCGTCGGGCACGAACCGGAAAACGCGCTCGCCGAAGTCCGTCGCTCACTCGGCGATTCGTACCCGCCCTTGTATCAAGCCGCCTATTTGCTGGGCGGTTTGCAGATGCACGCTTTGTGGCAAGAGTGCGTGGAAACCGGCGCGATGACGCCCCGCGCCTTCCACGACGCCGTTTTACAGAGCGGCGCGATTCCCATTCCCGTTTTGCGGGCCGAACTCACCAATCGACCCATCCCGAAAAACCTTGCCGATTTATCGTGGAGGTTCTAAATCGGCGCGCGCCGCTTCTGTTTGTTGCAGCGCGTCGGCGATGGCTTGCGGGGTTGGCGTTCCACGACCCTCCGCCCATGCTTCGGAAACGGTGTGTTCGCTCAATTGCGAACGTATCTTGGACAGCGCGCTATCATACGTGTCCTGCTCGCTGGAGGAGCGTGGGGAATCGGAATCGTCCCGGAGATTTTCCGCCGTACCCAGCATCCGGCAGGCCGCTGCCATCGAGCGGGGGCTGTATTCGATCAAAAAAGCCGCTACCGTTTCAAGAATGTTGGCTATGGAGCGTTGGTCGCTGGCTTCCTGAGCAAGCGATAACGATTGGCTGTAAAACCCTCCTGCGGCAAGGAGGTTTCCTGAGGCGGCAGACGCGACTCCCAAATTGCAAAGCGTACTGGTTTCCGCACTGACACTGCCCAGTGGCGGCTTGCCGGAAAGCCGGGTCGAGAATCCGTCGGATACCTCCATTCTCGCCGAAGGCTGGTCTCCTAATTACGGTTCCTACGTAGGTGCATATAGTGGTTCGATCCTACTCTGGTGCAACGCCTCAAAACTCGCCGGACGAAAAGTCAATGCGACTGACCCGGTC
>CAXTBP010000368.1:0-2180 GCA_964241985.1 uncultured Armatimonadaceae bacterium
GGCGATGGTTTTACAGCCGGTAACGCTCGAAACGTCGTGGAGGCCGGAAACGAAAGGCTATAAGTCGCCCTGCTTGGAGTACGATTTTACGGCAAAAAACGGCGCGGGGGAAGCCCTTGTTGACTTCTTGCCGACGTTTCGTATTTATCCCGGCATGAAACTTCGGGTCGCCGTGGGCGTGGATAACAGCGATTTGGCGGTCTTTGAAGTGCCCGGCTCCAGCGGAAGCGAGGACGAAAACGGGCCGGTGCGTCGCATGGCGGTGCAAGATAACTTGGCCCGCCTGCGCGTGCCAGTTTCCAATCTTTCGCCCGGAAAGCACACGCTCAAAATCTATGCCGTCGATCCCGGGGTGGTGATTGACCGCGTTTCTTTGCCGTAAAAAATCCGCCACGCAACAGAAACGCGCCCGTAACGGCTATAATGGTGCAAAAGGCAGCGGTTTGTGTAACCGCTGCCGAGTTATCTATTATGGCACATCACTCTTTGCCGCGCCGCAAGGCATTGGCGCGGCTTGGCATCGTCGCTTTGAGTTCCTTTGTCGGGAGCGCAGTCCTTTCCCCCGCGCACGCGCAGCGAGGCTTCGTATTGGTGGAAAGCCCGCAAAAGCGGGTCAAGTTCTCGCTATTTATTTCGTCGGAGCGGCTGCTTATGTATCGCGTCGCCGTCGGCGGGCAAACCGTTATCCCGTCGTCCGCGCTGGGCATCACCGTTGATGGGCAAAAATTGGGCGTCGGGGCGGCGTTTGAGCCGCCGACCGTGTTGGACTTCAAGCAAACCTATCCGGTTTCGGGCGTCCACGCTACGGCGACGAACGCCTACTGCGCGGCAATTTTTTCGATCAAAAGCGGCCCGGCGCAAACGCCGTGGCAACTCGAAGTGCGTGTTTTCGACGAAGGCGTGGCGGTTCGCTACCGCGTCCCCGGTCAAGGGGCGCGCACAGTCGGCGGCGAAACGACGATTTGGCAACTGCCCAAAGGCAGTGTGGTTTGGTATCAAACCGATACGAGCGCGTACGAGCGTCCCTATCAGGAACAGTTAGTCGAGCAGTTGCCGGAAGGTACGGTTGTCGCGGCCCCGCTCGTCGCAAAACTTCCGCGCGGTTTGGGCTATGCCTTTTTGAGCGAGGCCAATCTGGTCAATTATTCCGACATGAGTTTGCGCGCGATGGGAGAGAACCTTTTTGTTTCCCACTTCGCAAACGATAAAAACGGCTGGAAAACAAACGGCGAGATCGTGTCGCCGTGGCGCGTGACGCTCCTCGCGCCGGATTTGAACGTGCTCGTGAACAGCGATTTGCTCCGTACACTATGCCCGTCACCCGCGCCCGAACTTGTGGATGCGCCGTGGATTGTGCCGGGCCGCAGCAGTTGGCACTGGCTCGTTACGGGGCGTCCGCAGTTTTCCACGCAAAATGAATGGGTGGATAGGACGCAAGCCGTTGGGTTTGACTATTACCTTATCGACGACGGTTGGGTGGACTGGCGCGACGGCGACCGGGATCAATGGGCGTGTATCAAATCCGTGGTCGAGTACGCCAAACCCAAAAACGTCAAAATCTGGGCATGGGTGCATTCCAAAGAGGTACGTACCAAAGAGCAGCGGGCCGACTATTTCGCCAAAGCGAAAGCCGCCGGTTTGGTCGGTTTGAAAATCGACTTTCCCGAACGGCCCAATGTTTCGTGGGTGAACTGGTACGAGGAAACCCTCAAAGATGCCGCTCAAGCCCACTTGATGGTGGATTTTCACGGCGCGGTCAAACCGACAGGGCGCGAGCGGACGTGGCCCAATGAAATGACGCGCGAAGCGATACTGGGCCGCGAAAGCGGAAAACTGCCCGCCTCGCACGACACGGCTTTGCCGTTTACGCGCTACGTGCAGGGACACGCCGATTTCACGCCGACCGATTTTCGCCCGGATAAACTGAACGGTTCGAGTTGGGCGCACGAGTTGGCACAGGCGATTGTGTACACGTCGCCGTTCTTGTGCTATGGCGGCAGTCCGGCGAATTATCTGCAAAATCCCGCGTTCGATATTTTGCAGGCCATTCCGCCCGTATGGGATGAAACCCGCGTTTTGCCCGGCAGCGAAATCGGGCGCGTCGCCGGGTTCGCGCGGCGCAAGGGTGAGACTTGGTTTGTCGGCGTCATCAACGGCGATGACGCGCGCCCTTTTCCCAT
>CAXTBP010000369.1:0-755 GCA_964241985.1 uncultured Armatimonadaceae bacterium
AACGGCTCTCGCGCCGTGGCGCCGTAACTCGAAAAGTAACGGTTATCTGACGGAACCCGATTACCGCGACACGGTACACAAACTCTCGTATGCCCACATAAAAACCACCCTACCCTACGCTTTCGATTTTCCCGACCAAGAAGCGGTTGGTAATTTTTTGCAAAATTTGCAGCGCAGAAATTACGTAGCCCGTCGCCTTGATTCCCTGCTTACACCAGCGGAACGCGAGGCCGCGCAGTCGCCCGATGGTATCGCTTTGGGTGATATTTCGGCGCGACAAATAATTCTGCGCGAGGTGACGTTTCGCAACCCCGCCCAAATAAAAGCCTACGAAACGGGCGCGGACGCACCGCCGACGACGGTGGAGCAAATACTGCAAAGCCGGATTTTCTTTCCGAAAGCGAATCTCGCGGGACTGACGCCGTCGGGGCGCATATTTCAGCGGCTGGACGGTTTACGTTATGATCCGACCGCACTAATTCTTAAAAGCGAGCCGGTTTTGTACTGGCAGTAAAAGTTTGAATTGGCAAAAAATCGCATCGTAGCGTATTATCAAAGGAGCAAGGGGAAGTGGTGTAATGGCAGCCACGCATGCCTTAGGAGCATGTGCCGCAAGGCGTCTGGGTTCGAGTCCCTGCTTCCCCATCGTTTGGTAAATAATCCGCGATGCTGCTTGACAAGCGCAACTCGCGCGTGATATATTTCTTGTGAACCGAGCGGAATACACATTTGCGGGAATAGCTCAGTGGTAGAGC
>CAXTBP010000369.1:765-2143 GCA_964241985.1 uncultured Armatimonadaceae bacterium
TGGAAGACACGCATGCCTTAGGAGCATGTGCATCACGGCGTAGGGGTCCGAGTCCCCTCCTGCCCATCGTTTGCGGGTGGTGTGTGGTGCGCGGGTGTAGCTCAGTGGTAGAGCACTACCTTGCCAAGGTAGGGGTCGCGAGTTCGAGCCTCGTTTCCCGCTTCATATAACGAACGAAGGATACCGAACGCGGGCGGCAAACGCCCCCGATTTCTGGTATCCTTTTTTGTTGACCGTTTCTTTCGCCGTGTTTTATACGCATTCCAAAAGCATTCCATGAACACACCAAATATTCCAACAGGAGAGTTTATCGTTTTATGCAGGTGACCCAAGAGCAGATCGACCCCTGCAAGGTCGCGCTAACCGTCACGGTTCCCGTGGAAACCGTGCGGGCCGCCAAAGCCAAAGCCCTCGCTCAGGCCTCGCGCAATATACAGCTTCCCGGCTTCCGCAAAGGCAAAGTGCCGCCGCAAATGGCCCGCGCCTACATCGACGACGCCCGCGTTCGGCAGCAAGCCGCCGAGGCCTTGGTCGGCCCCGCGTATGTGGAAGCGTTGCAGGAAACCGGCGTGGAGCCGTTTGGCAATTTGAACCCCGATCTGGAAATGGTCGAGTATCCCGAAGATGCCGATTTGGTTTTCAAAGCGTTCGTGCCGCTTCGCCCCGTAATCACGCTCGGTTTGTACAAAGGCCTCGATGTCGAACGACGCATCCTTGAAGTCACCGATGCCGACATCGACCGACAAATCGATGAAATCCGCTCGCGCCACGCCGAATACCCGGAAGTGACCGACCGAACCGCGCAAACCGGCGATGTCGTGCTTGCCGATTTGCAGGCCGAAATCGAAGATCAAGATACGCCGGAACTTGCCGAACCCAAAGCGACCGTCATCGAAATTGGCAAAAACATCCCCGACTTCGACAACGGCTTGGTCGGCTTGTCGGTCGGCGAATCCAAAACGATTGACGCGCTGTACCCGGAAACTTTCCCCGACGAGAATTTGCGCGGCAAGCGGGCGACCTTCCACGTCACCATCAAGGAACTGCGGGCCAAAAACCTGCCCGACTTGACTGACGAGTTTGTTGGCAAAGTCCACCCGACGGCGAAAACCGAAACCGAACTGCGCGACGCCATCCGCGAAAGCCTGCACACCGCCGCCGGTGAAATGGCCGACAACGATTTGGAAATGCGCTTGGTTGGCAAAATCGTGGACGGGTCGCAAATCGCGTTCCCCGACGCGCTCCTCCGAGCTGAAGTGGAAGACGCCATTCGCCAACTTCAAGAGCAGCTCAAAAACGAAAATACGACGGTTGAGCAGTATCTGGAAAACACGGGCCAAACCGGCGAAGCCGTGCAAGTCGAGATGACCCAGCAGGC
>CAXTBP010000370.1:0-2126 GCA_964241985.1 uncultured Armatimonadaceae bacterium
GCGCGCAGCAAGGGGTTCCCGTTTAATTTTGTGTACCCGATTATACCTTAATTAAAGACGAGGTTTCGTCGGGGGATCCGCGAAGAAAACGCGAAGCATTTCCTATCTTATACGACAAAACGCGCCCCCAACGGTTCCCGAGTAACACCTGCCGCGCGACTTTTGCGAAAACCTGACCGATGGTATAATGAAGCACCGGAAAACGCACCTTTTGATGCGTTTTGTCGTAAAAACTATTAGGCCGCAAAAACCGCGTTCGTTTGAGCGCGAGTATAAGGAGCAGGTCAGCGCAACGTGCCCAGAAAAACTGCCGACGGGCCAACCGTCATTTCTTGTCCGGTTTCCGCCTCGCCCACCCGTAATAGTGGCAGCGGGGTGGGAAGCGCCACCGCGTCGCCCTTTATCGCTTCTTCCGCCCCGGCTCTAAACGAAACCGTACCGTCCTCCGACAATCCCGGCTTTTTGACGGCTATGTCGTCACCGCAAACACCCGCGACGCCGATCAAATCGCCGTCGCCCCGCACTCGAGGTCGCAGCACGACCGCACCGATTGCACCGACGTCCGAAAGTCGGGGCCTGCGCCGGGCCGAAGTGTTAGCCGAAAGCGGCAGTATCGACAAGGCCATTTCCCGTTTGCAAAAATTGATACACGACGTTCCCACCTCGTCCCGCGCCTATCTTAAAATTGCTCATCTGCTCCGCGAAAACAAATCCCCAAACGACGCGCTGCCGCTTTTATCCGACCTTGTTGTTCGCGCCCCGCATCTATTGTTTTTGCGCGAAGTGTTAGCCGAACTGTATTTAGAAGCCGGACGCTGGGACGATGCCATCGTTCATGCCAAGCGCGTTCTTGAACTTGCCCCGCGCTCGCTGCTTGCCCGCGAACTGTTGTCGGCCTCCTATTTGCAAAAAGGCGAACTCGACCGCGCCCTGACTTTGACGGCGGAAATGATTCGCCTTGACCCCAACGACCCCGGCCACCATTTCAAGCGGGGCGTCTTGTTTCAGCAAAAAGGCCAAATCGCAAACGCCGTCCACGCCTTTTCGCGCGTTTTAGAAATGGATGGCAGCGACCGCGACGCCGACGACGAAGCGCGGGCCGCGCTCGAAATGCTGGACAGCCATCAAATCCGCCAAATTATCACGCTCGCCGTCGAAGATGTCGCTTTCCGCGTCAATTTGCGGCGTGCCCCGGAAGAAACCGCGCGGGCCAAGGGCTTCGTTTTGTCGCCTGCCGGTTTGCACGCTTTATGCCAAATGCGTTTCGACGATGTGCCCCTACCCCCCGAAGGCTGGCGACAGCGTTCCTACCACTAAACTTCCGACCCGATTTTCGTTCGGTTTCCCCCGGAACAAGCCCGGACGGCGCGGCGTCACACCGTATATTAGCCATACTATGAACGCCACACCACCAACAAATACCACGCCCGCCAAAATTCTGGTCGTGGACGATGAACCCGCCCTGCTGCGCTTGATGGCGTTCGTTTTGCAAAAGCGCGGCTACACGATGGTAACGGCGGTCAACGGCGACGAGGCCCTTGAGCGCGCCCGCGAACACCGCCCCGATTTAATCGTGCTCGATATTATGATGCCGCGCCGCGACGGTTACCAAGTCGCCGAAGCGTTGCGGGCCGACCCGGAATTTGCGAAGACGCCGATTGTGATGCTGGCGGCAAAAGCGCAAAACGAGGATATTGAGCGCGGCATGGAAGCGGGGGTTGATAGTTTTATCACCAAGCCGTTCGACTTGGATCATTTGGCCGATACGGTGGCCGCTTTTTTGCGAAATCGCGCAAATCCTGCCGCGTAACGAGCGCGCCGCTTGAACTGTTGGGGCTTTATTTCATATACTAATTCCATACCGCTTGGAAGGAACTAAAACCGCTTATGCCACCGCCGCCGCAAAATACCGTACAAGAATCATGGGAGCCTGAGCCGGAACTGCGCGACAAGCCGCCGCGCCGCATCACGCCCGCCGACTATCCCGACCTGAACCAAACAAACCTCACGCTTTTTTACGCCATCGGCGGCGTTTTGCTGCTCGTTGGCTTGGTACTCTTTTTTATGGGTTTGACCGGTAAAGGCATCGGGTTCACGCTGGGCGGGGTCGTGCTCGCGCTCGGTGG
>CAXTBP010000371.1:0-2091 GCA_964241985.1 uncultured Armatimonadaceae bacterium
CCCTTGAACATGGTGTCTTCCAAACCGATGAGGCACAAGCGCGTCGTGCCGTGCAGGCCCGTGCCAAACGCCATGCCGGGGTCGATTTGGATAATCGTGTCGATGGGGGAGGCGTCCCACGTTTCCCACGTCGGCTTGACAACCAAGTTTTTGCCGACGCGCTGGGGTTTGAAATACTGTTTCCACGCGGTAGCCCAATCTTCTTCGGCGACAAAGCGAATGGTCACGTCGGATTTGAAGCCCGGGGCAGCGTCGATGGCGGCGCGGAGCGACAGGAGCGTGTTTTCCAGCCGGTCGTCCACGGGCAAATAGCCCATCACGCTTTTGTGGGTCGCCGTGTAGCCATGGCAGCCTGCGGTTTCGGTCAGCAGGGTTCCCGCCGTTTCCTGCATATCACCGGTCGCGTCAAGGGCAATTTCGGCCCAGCGTTGTGAGGGGATTGTCGGCGCGGGGGGAGGGGAAGAAGCGGTCATCTCCTTTTATTTGGACGAATCATAGGCACAGTCCTTCGTGAACAGCCACAAGAAGCCGCGTATCGCACGAATTGCCGAATTGACTGCGGCGAAATTTTGTTTTTCGGGCACGTATTTTTCGGGCACATCGTATAAACTCGCATCGACAACGTGCCCGCGCCAATTATAGGTAATTTGGGCGCATCGACCGTGCGCGAAACGCCCTCGCGTCACGGCATAAAAATTGGAATTCGAGTAATCTCTATTGCCGCAGTTCAATTTAACACAGTCCTGATAGCCTTGATTACGCAGCGTTTCGGCGAGCATTTCCGCAAAGGATGGGAAGGCCTCTTGTGAGTATCCCGAAAAGATACCGGTAACCTGCTGACGTGTCATGCCGACTTTCACGCGGGCGCATTTCATTTGAAGCGCGCGATTTGCGCGTGCGGCAGTGACGGAAGGAACGAAAATTAAACCGGCAAAGGCGAACAGAAACGCCATATAAAACGCGCAGATGGGTAAAATTCGGCGAAATGCGCCAAGCGCAAAGGGCAAGACCAGCAACGCCGCTACGCCGATAATTCCTGCGTAGGCCGAAGCGTCCAACGGGCCGACGAAGCGATTAAAGGCGACCGCTTCCGCAACAAACAAAACGAGTAAAGCGGCGCGAAACCACGCCTGCTTTCGGCGCGAACGGCCTTGCGTTGTTTCCATCATCGGGTTTCCTTTTTACGGACGGGCCGTGCAGCGAGGTAGCCCCACACGTAGGCGTTCGGCCCCATCGTTTGGTTCATGGTAAACTCGTTCATTGCGGGATATAAAAACACGTCGAAATACGCTTCGGTAATCGGCCAGTCTTTGGCGGGCGGCTCGCACACGGTGTTGAGAAAGTAGGTCAGGGGCCACGTCCAAAAACTGTCCGTCCAGTTGACGAAATCCAGATTGCCGTACACGGTCAACCCGTCGGGCGCGGGCTGCCCTGACCGACGACTGTCCAAATGAAGGGGATTGCGCGGCGGGTTTTGTCCGACTCCGGTCGTGTACGTGCGGTTTGCCGGGTTCGCGCCGGACGCGAACGCAGAGGCGGCAAGGGTTCCGGCAAGGTATTTCTCGTCGCCGGTTAAAACGTGGGCGCGGATGAGTTCCTGCGCATCGGGCACGGAAAAGAAACCCAGAAACAGGGGTTTGTATGTGTCCGGCGTGGTCAGCCCCCACGCATTGTTTTTAGCATAATCGAGGGCCAAATCCGCTTCGCGCGTCGTGCCCGCGACGGCGGCTTTTCGCAGGGCCGGATCGGTCAGGCGCTCGGGCAAGCAGGCGTAGCCGAACGCGGCGGCGTATTGCGCGTGGCTTTCCCACACGAAAAGCCGGTCGGTAGAGCGAACCAAGCACGTGGTTTGTTTAAAAAGCGCGTGCCATTTGGCGTTTTGCGTAAGGGCGTATAGTTCGAGGGCGGCCAAGTTGCGCTCGTCGCCGGTTTCCCACGGAAGTTTTTTGCGTGCCTCGAGCGTGCGAGCCGTCCAGTCGGCTTCGGCCCATTGGGCGGCTTTTTGCGCGCTTTGCCCGTAAGCGGCGGCAAGCGGTTTATTGTAGGGCTGGGCGAGCCGTGCGAAGCGGGCGGCGCACGCGGCGTACACGT
>CAXTBP010000372.1:0-2088 GCA_964241985.1 uncultured Armatimonadaceae bacterium
CGGCGGCGGCGATGAGGGCGTGCACCTCGACGTCGGGCTTGAGCGCGCCGACGGCCGCCATCGCGCCCACGGCGAGCGCCGCGCCGCCCATGTCGGACTTCATGTCGCCCATGCCGGGCGCCGGCTTGATGCACAACCCGCCCGAGTCGAAGGTGAGCCCCTTGCCCACGAGCACCACGCGGGGACGGCCCTTGCGCGCCTTTCGGCGGAAGACCCGACGTTCCGAATGCACACCGATCCCGAAACGGGCCAAACGATCATTCGGGGCATGGGTGAACTGCACCTTGAAATCATTGTTGACCGTATGAAACGTGAGTTCAAGGTGGAAGCCAATCAGGGCAAACCGCAGGTTGCGTACCGGGAAACCATCAACCAAGCCGCAACCGCCGATGAAACGTTCAAGCGTCAAACGGGTGGACGTGGTAAATACGCCCGCGTCGTTTTGACCGTCGAACCGAACGAACTGGGCGCAGGCTACCTGTTCGAGAATAAAACGGTCGGTGGCTCGGTTCCGAAAGAGTTCGTCAAGCCGACGGAAGAAGGCGTTCGCGCCGCGCTGCAAAACGGCGTTTTGGCGGGCTTCCCGATGGAAGACGTGAAAGTCGCCCTTGTCGATGGCGCGTTCCACGACGTGGACTCGGACGAAATCTCGTTCAAACTGGCGGGCGAACAAGCGGCCCGCGCGGCCTTCCGCCGCGCGCAGCCCGCGATCAAAGAGCCGGTCATGGCGATTGAAGTCGTGACGCCCGAACAGTTCTTCGGCGATGTGGTCGGCGACCTTAACCGCCGCCGTGGCATCATCGAAGGTCAGGAAACCGGCCCGGGTGGAACCCGCGTCATCAAGGCGAAAGTTCCGCTTGCCGAAATGTTTGGCTACGTGACAACCTTGCGCTCCATGACGCAGGGCCGGGCCTCGTCCACGATGGAACCGTCGCACTACGAAGAAGTGCCGCGCAACATCGCCGAGGAAATCCAAGCCAAAAGTGGCAAGGCCCTCGCCAAGTAAGGCAATTCACGGTTTAACCGTGAAAGCAAAAGCCCGTTTCCTATTATGGAAGCGGGCTTTTTGTTTTTGCGGGTATAGTTTGGTCATGAAAATTGCACTCACGATGGGAATGCCCCTTTTGGTTTGTGCGATATTCTGCGGATCGCTTTGCGCTCAACCTCCATACAAGAATGGGCAGTACGTTACCATCACGAATGGAATCTCACCTGACCATCGCTTCGCGCTTGCCGCGCACGGCGACGGCGCAAGTGGCACGGGTCACTTCCAAGTCTATTTGGTTTCCGAACTGGCCCACAAAAAAGTGTCACAAGTGACACAGTTAAGCAACATGATCGTTGCCGCCCCGAAGCGCTACGAAGCGTTTTGGTCACCGGACAGTAGCCATGTCGCGTTGTCGTACATTGACCGCACGAGCCAGCACTCCAATACTTTGGAATTGTTTCGCATTGAAAACGGAAAAGCCATTCCGATTGTATTTCGTAGTCCCTTATCGGCTTTGACTGAAGAACAGGGCATCACAGACTTATGGAAAACCGAAGCGCGTGCGTATCACGAGGCGGGCAGTTCCGAAATCAAGTGGCTGTCTAACACCCGTTTTATTTTGATGGATAGGGAATGGCTTACCTCACCCACACAGCGCCTTGCCAAAGTCATGGGGCAGTATGCCAAAACACAGACCAATCAAGCTCCCGCCTCTGCAAAACAGGGCAATGTAACCTACGATACGGTGCTTTCGGTTTTCGCCACTTGCGAATTGGAACGCCGTGACACGGTGCGAATAGTCTCCCTTAAGCCGGGAAAACATTCGTTTCAGCGGTAAGCGCGGAAAGCCTTGACGCAACAGGCAGGTATGATACAATCATCAAGGCGTTCCGAAAACGGACGCCTTCTGTTTTGTATGCGACGCAAATTGCCGTTGCCATACGCGGTTTGCCGTGACGATGCCTCTTTTTCCGGGCCGCTCGTCCTCCGGCTACCTTGAAAATTGAACACGTCTGAATTTTCATAAAGGATTTTTAGGGATAACTATGGGTAAAGCGAAGTTTGAGCGGATTAAACCGCACGTGAATATCGGGACGATT
>CAXTBP010000373.1:0-2043 GCA_964241985.1 uncultured Armatimonadaceae bacterium
TATCGCGGTCGCGCAATCGTCCCAAAATGTGGCGGGCCGTGGTCAAATCGCTTTGCGCCGCTTTGCCGTCCAGAAACTTGGCAAGCGTAAAGCCCCCGCTTTTTTTCTGGTCGCCGTGGCAGGGCAGGCAGTAGGTTTCGAGTAGCGGTTTCGTGTGCGCGTTCCAAGCCGCGACATCTTGCGCATTCGCCGCATCGGAAACGGCGGGCGCAGGCGGCGGGTCGGCCTTGTGCGTCGGCGCAAGCGCGACGGCGGCGGACGCCAGCGCAAGGGGCGCAACCGCAAAAGCGGCAAACCAAACGGACGACGGGCGGTTATTTAGTGTCGGCATAGACAAAAAGCGGGCGGCAAAAAGAGATACGCAAACGGCGCGGCCCGCACTCATTGTAACGCATAGGACGCGGTTTGGTTCGCTTGGCATATTCGATTTGCACGGGCCGATAAACGACCCGGCAGCCAGCAGAAGCGTCCTCTGGACGCGGCGATGTGTGAAATGCTTCGTTCGTGCGTTAACCCACCATTTATGTGCGTCCAGAGGACGCTTCTGCTGGCTGCCGGGTCGTTTATCGGCCCGTGCAGTATCTACGCCGACGGCTTCAAATCCGAATGCCCGGCGAGCGGATCGCCGACGGCTTCCATTTCCCGACGCATCAAGGCGCGCATCGCCGCAACTTGTTCGGGAAGTTCGCTTGCGAGGTTATGGTTTTCGTGGGGATCGGTTTGCAAATCGTACAATTCGTCGGGCGCATACGGGCTAAACACGTACTTCCACTCGTGCGTGCGAATCATCCGCAGCGAATACCACGCCCCGCCGCTTCCCCAGCCGTGCAGTTGGCCTAAAACCGCCTCGCGCGGATTGGACAACGCTTCGCCCCGCGCCCGGTTCGCCCACGATTGCCCGTGCGTGACGGCGGGCATCGGCCCGCCTGCCAGTTCCACGAACGTCGGCAAAACGTCCACATGGCTGACGAACGAATCTTCCACGCTGCCGGGTTGGGTGTGTCCGGGCCAGCGCACAATCAGCGGAATGCGGTAGACCTCGTCGTACATTTGCGGATACTTGGTGACCGTTCCATGCCCGCCCGCCATTTCGCCATGATCCGACGTAAAAATCACGACCGTATCGTCCGCCAAACGCGAACGGTCGAGTTCGGCTAAAATTTCGCCCGTAAACGAGTCGAGCATGGAAACATAGCCCGCGTAATGCGCGACCAGATTTTGCCATGCTTCGCCCCACGGTTCGGGCATTTGCCCAGCGCGGGCGCGGCTGTGGATGTATTGCTTTCCCGTACCGTCATCGTCGAAATTCGGTGGCTTAACAACGCTTGCCGGGTCATATTTCCGCGCCCATTCCTCGCCCAGATAACACGGCCGATGCGGCCCCTCATAATCAACGTGAAGCAGCCACGGTTTGTCTTGAGCGGCATAGCGACGCAAAAGTTCGGTCGCGCCCCGGGCCGTGAAAGCGTCGCGGTGCTGATGGGTGGGCAACTGCGACGTGGCGAAATACGGCAATCTTTGGGGCCGGTCAGCGTCGAGCGATTCTTTGAGGCCCGCCAATTTGAAGCCCGTTATCGCGCCGGGAACTACGTCGTCGAATGCGGATTGTTTGAGATGCCGCTGGCCCGTGTAGCCGGTTCGGTAGCCCGCGCTTTGCAAAAGCCGGATGTATGACGGCGCGTTTTCGTACAAGCCGAACGCATTTTGCTTGTCCCACACGATGTTGGCTAATTGCCCGTTCGCGTGGGCGTACAAGCCGGAATCCAAGCACGCGCGGGCCGGATGACAAATACCAATCGGCGTAAAAGCGTGCGTGAATGTCAAACCGTCGCGGGCCAAAGCGTCGGCGACCGGCGTTTCTACCCAGTTATAGTAGCCGTTTGTGTCGTCGTGCCGGTAGGCGTCGGCGCGGGCCGAATCGCACACGAAAAGCAGAATGTTAGGCTGGGCGTTTGGCATAAACGAACCGTTACGGGGCCGTGGGCGAGAAAACGGGGATCGGCGACCACGAATAGTTCGCCGACGCTTCTTGTTTTCCCGTCG
>CAXTBP010000374.1:0-2032 GCA_964241985.1 uncultured Armatimonadaceae bacterium
ACTCCCCTCTCCCGCAGCGGGGGAGGGGCCGGGGGTGGGGGCGGCCTCGCGCAACGGAACGGGCTGGGGCCAGACGCCCTACGCCAAACGCCCTACGGCTTCGTGACGCCCGCGAAATTCAGCAAATCGGCGACCGTGAAATCCCCGGCGATGCCGACCCCGGCGCTGACCGGCAAAAACGGCGTGAAGCCGCCCGCTTTGTTCAGGTACGAGGCGTCGTCGCGCTTGAGCATTCGCACGAACGTTTCGGCGACAATGCGCCCGCCAATCGGGCCAAGTTGGTTACCGCCCCCCAGCACGGCGGCTTCGCGCAGCACGTAGTACCAAAGCGGCGTTTTCGACAAGAGAATTCCACCGTTGGAATTGAGGAGGGTGACTTCGTTTGCGGGAAGGCCAGACGTAAGTTGCGCGGTCGTCATCGGCGTGATGCCGAACGCTTCGCCCATGCCTTGCCCACTCGGCAAACCGAGAGCAAGTCCGCGCAGCAGGTTCCGTTTGGCAAGCACCGCCATGAGACCCGTAAAGCCCGGCAACGTTTCCAATCCGGGCGCTAAAACGCTGTCGATTTTGCGCGCCTTGTTGTTCACGGGAACCGTAAAGCCGGTCGTGAAAAAGGCGTTGAAATCCACCACCCAGTTTGACAAGACGGGCAGGTTCGGAAGGCGCGCGAATTGGAAGACTTGGGCCAGTGTTGCATCTTTGAAGTTAAAGTTGACCCAGTATTTGTCGCGCACCATGCTGTGCCCGAACCGGTACGCGCCGACCGCGAACTCGACCGGCATACTGAACGCGCTGTTGACCGAGGCGCTGACGCCACTTATCGCCGCTGTAATAGCGGGCATTCCACAAATGCGCTTTAAATAAGCGTTGACGACCGCCCATTGGTAATGGTGAATCACGATTTTTTTAGCTTCCACGAAGATGTCGCCGGTGAAACCCGCCAAAATCAGGAAATCCACCACGGCGTTATGGAAGCAGAGCATGGCGTGGTGGAACTGCGACACGATCAGGTTTTCGTCGTTGCGCGGGTCGCCGATAACCGCCGTTTGCGAACCGGCCATGCGGGGCACATCGAAATCGGTTTGGATTTGCATCGCCGCCGAACTTCCCGCCGCTCCTGCGGGGCCGCCTTTGCCCGTGTTGGTGTTCGTTCCCAAGCGCAGCCGAATCGCGGTCGGCGGCTCGGACGGGCCGGGAAAAGCGTACAAATAGGGGTGCAGAGCCGGGCCGCTTCCGTAGATGGAATCCAAATCGAGAACCGGGCTGCGCATGTTGTGGATCGTCGTCGCATCGGTTGCGGCATCAATCGGCGACGAGACATCGAGGGTAATGTCGTGGTCAACGAACTGACCGAAATAGGTAAAGCCCGACGGGATGGTGGAGTCTCCGCCGGTATCGCGGCCCGCGTCGCCCATCAAATCCCCTAATTGTCCCAAAAGCACCTGCATAGACACATCGAACGGGAGTTTGGTTTTGTCGCGGATGGTTTTGCTGGCTAAATAGCCGAATTTGTCGCTGCACTGCGAAACGATCCACGGGCGCGGAAACCACGCCAAATCGACTTTCGCGCCGTGAAAGCGCTTGATGTCGGGTTTCAAAGCCCGCATACTTTGGATTTTATCGACGGGCAAACTGTCAAATTTGGGAGTGCGGTCGGTCGGAACGAATTTGGCGATACTTTGCAGCAGTTGCTTTTCGTCCACGGTGGTTTTGAGGGCAAACTGTTTGGTTCGGTCGCGCAGGGTGCTTAAGTCGGCGACTTTATCCACGGTGGACGGAACGTCCGGTTTGCGAATGAGATCATCTTGGTCGGGCATTGGAATCTGATCCTTCGGAAATATTTATAATGGCGGCAGCACGATTGCTTGCCACGTAATTTTACTGGGTTTTTCGCTTTTTTGACAAGCGACGGCACATTTTATTTTCCGCGTCGAAAAAGGCGAGGGCTTTCGTTACTTCGTCCCATTCGTAGTCGCCGGGGCGGGCGCGGTACAAATGGTCGTCAAACCACGTTGCGCGGTCGGCGTTTTCG